>NZ_RBIJ01000001.1:193933-507942 GCF_003633725.1 Brockia lithotrophica
CTAAGCGATGAGGCCATTGGCCAGAAACTTTACATCAGCGTCTGGACGGTCCGGACCCATCGGAAGAACATGTATCGAAAACTCGGCGTCAGCACTTTGCGGGAATTAGTAGGGAAGATGAAAAGGTGGGGCGTCGGCGGGGAAAAATACCTCGCTTGAGGTATTTACATCTCGATCCGGCTTTGGTAAAAAAAGAAACAGAGAGGCGCCAAATATCTTTTCTTTATGTTAGTTTGGTTGAGTTGTATGTGATATGTTAATGTTTACAATGATTCAAAGTAAGGCAGTCTATCACTGAAAGAGTTAGAAGAAAAATAAATGAAAACAAAAAGAGGTGTTTAAATTAGCCGTGGCTTCGCTAAATATATTTTGATAAAGATAAAAATCAATATATCAAGCGATTAATCGATACCATAGCGAATATCAGTATGTTGGAAGAGCGTAGTAGTTAAGGAAAACTTTTATAATGTTTATATTTATGTTTATAATTAAATGAAATTGTATTGGGATTCAAAGATAAAGAAATCTTTTACAAGGAGGTCGACATCCATATTGCATAAACTTAATACCCGGTGGCAGGTGCCCATTGTAACTTGGAAGGGGAGCAAGATCTTTTTAGGGATCGTCGGGATTACAGTTGTTTTTTCATCGCTAGTTCTGTTCAGGCAGGGGGCATGAACTACGCCAAAGCTTGGGAGACATTGGGAGGTGCAAGGTGGAACGGGTATGTTCAAATTCAAGCCTGCTATAACGACAACGGAAAACATGCAAAGAGGGGATATCATCGGTTTACGCGTGAAGCGGGCCCGCCACTCGACACAGGGCGTCTCTACACATCGGAGGCGACATCATCGAATGATTGTACTGTCCGGTGGCGGAAGGACTCTGTCTGGGATTCTCCGCTCTGGGGCGACAAGTATACGACCAAGTACTGGTACGGTTTCGAATGGTTCTAAGGTCTGGAATAGCTTCCGGCTGATGATTGGAAACTTTATTGACGTGCATTTTGCGGTGAGGGGGGAAGGGATGCCCGGGTGAACCAGCGACTGCGGATGAAATTCAGGCTTGCCTTTACCAGCTTCTTTCTTGGAATACTCACAGCTTTTATGGTGTGGTCTTTTCAGTGGGTGATGGAATCTTGGAAGGAAGTCACGTTCGACATGCCGGGTGACGTCACCGTTCTTCGGATGATCGAGGGACCTCAAATGGTCACGGAAGCGGATGAGGTGGTGGCGCTTGAGGAGTTAAAGGCGTATCTTCGCGAGCGGTCGCTTGCTCTGATCGTGTCCTCAGTCGGAGATGGACGGCCCGAAATCCTTCTTTACGATCCGCACGGCGTGGTTTCGTGGTTTCCCCGAGGAAACCCCGAAGACTCTCAACTTGCGGTAGATGAAGTTTATCTTTTTGAAGGCACGTACTCGGAGCGCCGGTGGTCGGAATCCCGCATAACCCCCCTTTTGCCAAAGGGAGTCATGGTGAAGGGAGTGATTCGCGCGCCTCGCCGAGCTAGCGACCTTCAATATGCAAGGCGTATCGGGGGCGATCCACTGCCGCCCGGACAATATACGATAAATACGACGGATCCGGCGCAAGTGCGCCAGATCCTTGCTTTATTGTACCGAATGGGCCTTATCCCACAGAACGTGCAAATAGTGCCATTTTTTATCTACGCAATGCAAAATCCGTTGCTCGTCATCACAGTGTTCTTTTGGACAGCGGGATCCGTTGTCGCCGTTTTTTACTGGTCCCTCAACCTTCGCGGGCGCGCCCGGGAGTTCGGCCTTCGAAGCCGCCACGGTGCACTCCCGCGGGATCTTGTCCGGGAGAACCTGGTGGGCGGTTTGCCCGGCTTGGTGCTGGGCGGCGCCATAGGAGTCCTTTTCGCAGGTGTCTTGCTTGCCGCAATTGGTCAAATACACCTCGGCCCGGATCATGTCCTTACCTTCGCAGGCGCTGCGGCCGCCTCCGTCGTCAGCGGCATCGCCACCTGGTTTGTTGCCCTATATCTGACCATTCGCATTGGATACCCCTTCAATCACGTTACGAGGTGAATCTTCTTGTTGCATGAAGTGTGGGGCGGCTTTGGCATGGCGCTCCGGCGATGGCCAACAGCACTTGCCTTTGCCGGAATGATCGCGGTCGCCAGCACGGTTTTGTCGTTCGCTCTGGTGGACGTGCTGGCCCAGGTTGCTGTCCTTAGGGGGGCCAAAGAACTCCGCGAACGTCATGCGGTTGTTTTTACCCCCTACTACCCGTATGGCATGGAAAGCAGCGTCGATGACCATATCGTGAAGTCCTTGAAGGACCTGATCGACCGCCAGGAAGCGTATACCGCGGTCGTGCACAATATGGGCTTGGATGATCCCAATTTCGCTGGTGGGCATCCTACACTGGTCCTATTTGGGGACGTCATTTCCAAGTTGTTCCCGGATCTTAAAATTTGTGACCCCGCGCCGTGTGCCTCGCGCGGTGCAAAACTCGCAGGTAAAGAAATCGACTCGGTGATCATCGCTGGAGAACGCATCCCGGTAGTAAACACTTTACCGCCGGGAACCACTTTTTTCGATCCTGGTGTTGCTGGTTTGCCTTTGGATGACCGCATCGTCATCCGTGCCCCAACGAAGCTACTTCCTCTCCTCCATCCGATCGAGCGAGAGGAAGCGCTGGTGCGTGCGGTCCTCCTCGGTCCGTCTGAAGAGGAGGTCGATGCGTACGTGTCTGGGTGTGCGGAGGGAGGGCTCTTTCTCATTCCCCAGGATGTGGCCGTCGATCAACCGCAAAAGTTTCGCCAGATCATGATGACTTCAGCCATGTATATCATCGGCATGCTGGCATTTCTTGCCCTTGTATTTGCAGCATTCATGTCGTCTGCACGTCTGAGGTTACTTGAAGAGCGTCGAGCATTCAAGATCCGGCAAATGCATGGAGCCACACCGCTTCATATTATGCTTCGCATTGGCGGCTTCTTGGCCGCCGTCCTCTTGGTGCCGCAGGAAATTTTGCTTTTTCTTATGTGGATGTTTTTCCGAGTGGCGGGCGCCCCTGCACCGGAGGCAGCACTTTGGGTCGGCTTGGCCCTCGTTTTTGTGTTTATTTTCTTGTGGATCACTTCTGCCCGTGAAGTACTTTCTCGAGAAGAGATAGGGTGGTGGGTGTGAAACCAATTTTAGAAGCTCGCAATGTGACCAAAGTGTATGGTCACGGCCGCACGCAAGTCGTGGCCGTGCGCTCCGTCTCCCTGAATATCTCGGCTGGTGAGTGCGTTGCCTTAATGGGGCCGTCCGGAAGCGGAAAGTCGACATTGCTCAAGGTCCTGGGACTCATTCTTCGACCGACAGAAGGGAGCGTGCTGATCCGAGGAGAAGAAGTGGCCTGTGATGAGTTTTGCCGTGCTCGGTTGCGGAACAAATTTTTTGGGTATATCGATCAAGAATTTGCGATCATTGAGAGCGAAAGTGTGGAGAGTAATGTCATGATTCCCCTTCAATATGCAAATCACAAACCTAGTCGGCAGGAAATCCGGGCGAGAATTCGACAGGCGCTGGAAGAGGTCGGCCTTGGTTGGGCTTTGAAGAAAAATGCGTCGCAACTGTCGGGGGGAGAACGACAGCGCGTCGCCATTGCTCGAGCGCTGGTCAATGATCCGATGGTTATCCTCGCCGATGAGCCAACGGCTGCTCTCGATGGAAAGACCACCCAGGAGATTATGGCGCTCTTTCTATCCATCAAATCGCGCGGTGCGGCGGTGCTGATAGCGACGCACGATGACCGGGTGGCAAAGCAATGCGACCATATTCTGCGTATGATCGACGGTCGCCTTGTGGAATGAAACTGTCTTGCGAAATGAAAACGTATAAACCTATTTCGACGGATCGAGACCCGCACGGCTACGCGCTTTGGCTGATCGAAGTGACGGAGCAGATCGGGCGGAAGTTCAGGATGAAGAAGAGCATTCGACTTCGTTGGGAGCGCCTTTGGCCGGACAGGAGGGCGAAGGAGTGAGCGTTTCATCTTTATCGTGGAAAGTCGTTCGCCCTTCGCTGGCCGTCCGTATTCCGGGTTTTGTGGCGACCAAGCTTTCCGTCCGTGAAAAGGAGGTTCTGGAACTTTTGGCTGCCGGCGCGAGCACCGGGGAGATCGCCCGAGTGCTCCATCTTAGCCGGTCGACGGTCAAGACGCACCTCGTCCGCATCGCCGAGAAGTTGGGGATCGAACCGGGCATGAAGTCGATCTTAATGTTTATCGATCGCTTGCTTTCTGAGCAAACGGATGATGGTAAATTTTGACTTTGAAGCTTATGTCGCCTGAATGTTTGATATAAGAGAGAAATTTCATTTAAAAATCATCTAAATGGATGACAGACAAGAGCGAAATCTTGTAGTATGGCAAACGAAAAATGCATACAGCGAAGGCAAGAAAATAATAAACAAACAGCGTAAAAAAAGTAGTTATTAAATCAAGAGAATTTATACTTTAATTAAAGTTGAGATGATGGATCAATGGCTGGACGTCCGGTGCGTTCCGAATAAAGAGGGAAGATCTATTCATGGATTACGGAGAAGTCAAAGATGCGATCGGTTTGGCGAAGGATGTGATTTTGTGGCACGAGGGATTCCATATCAATCGAGTAACGCGGATTGGATTGCCTTTGTAGAAATTGTCACCATCCTCGCACTGATGATAATCGATGCCATCGTCATCGGCGATCCGATTCCCATCTTGCTGCTTTCGGTAGAACGACCTAGCCAAGGGCTATTACCGACGCTCAAGAATTGCCCGCCAGGGTTAATATCTTCTCCTGGACAGTGTCAGTTGGAGCTAGCTGGTGGCCGGTGAAGGGATTTAAGGAGGCAAAGCGAATGACGATCAGGAAGGGCTATCTTGTTCATGGTTTGCCTGAGGGTTTATGGCGAGATGTTTTGGATTTTTACCTTAATCGAGCCGAATCCTTTAATGTTCGTTTCCCCAACGACGAGGAGTTGGGTTGTGGAAAGAGCGATTTCTTATCATTGGACGGTATCAAAGTTTCGCCATGGCCTGGTATGAAAGAAGCTATTGAGGTTTTCGGGTTGTTGACCCCCGAATCAAGAAAGTTATTCGTTTCAAATCGCCTTTGGGATTTTGAGTTATTAGTTGGAACTGAGACGTTGCTACATGTGTCTGATTTTATCGTTCGAATGGTCTTTGCGACCTCAGAGGAGCTACGTGAATTGGAGGAAATCGGGATTGATACCGGTCGATGGGTTCCGGTTGATTTGAATGTGTCACATCCTCCAGTCATTCCGTTTTCGGATCAGGAGGTTGCGCAATTAAGAGAAATTTTACAAGAAGAATTAAGGGAACTCGGGGAGCGTAACAATGAAGCATAGGATCTTAACGAAGAGCACCTTCGTTATTGGATGTGCCGTATACATCGGTAACCCATCGGGCGATGAATTGCTCATTCCAGCGGTTAAAGCTCACATCGAAACCTTCGGCTCGGCTCAGCGCCTACGGCTGTCACGACGAATCGCGGTTTTTCCAGCAGGAAAAACGAAACGGCCGTCATGGCGTTTGGCGTAAGATCAGCCATCTCAAGCGAAAGTACGGTTTAGGTCACAGCAGGTTTCGGGGGCTTGTCGGCTCCAAAAGCTGGTTTGGGTTCGGAATCCTGACACACAACCTGGACAGAGCGGCCAAAATGCTCGCCAAGGCGTCAAGATAAGGAACAATTAAGGCAAATGGGCTATCTTGAATCAGGATAGGGACGGGGCAGTGTTCCGCAAGTGTTCTTTTCCTCTTAGTGGCTCCGCTTTTGGTCTGGGGGGAAACCCTGCTTCACGAGGAATGAAGGCGGAAAGCGCCCATTCACTTCTGCGAGCTATGCTTTTCTCCCAAAACAGGTCGTGTTGTTGTGTTCTTGAGGCCTCTCGCACACCTAGCGCCGGTTCGGGATGGTCCTCCGAATCGGCGCCGGTTCATTTTAGGGCGCTGGACGCTGGAGGTTTCGTTTTGGCCATATTGCCAAAGCCGAGTGTCCCGTTGACCGATCATTTTTTTCATGCTATCCTGGTCGTAAATTCCGCCAAACCCAAAAACTTAGCGCAGAAGACGGAGTCGAGGAGGCGAGCGAACGAAACGGGAGATTGAACGGCGCAGGAGGGAGGACCGTGGGAAGCCCCTCGGAGAAGCGGATTCCGGTCCGGGAACCAGCGATCCGGGCAGCGGATGAGGAGATCGCGGAGGTGCTCGGCGATCTTCGCAGGCGGAACATTCGCCCTCATTGCGGAAGCCGGTATGATCGGTCGCTGAATGTTCCCGTTCTGAACTCGGGACGCCTCTTTTCGTTCGTCGCTTGCCTTCGCCGACGGCATCGGCGTTACGAAACGCTCGGAATGTTCTAGCCCAACGTCGGGCTCATCGTAACAGATTTTGATCTCCGCGTCGTTTCGGACATGCATCCGGCGCCGGGAGGAAGAGGCGGGGAACAAGGAGGCGAAAGCGCACGGTCGCCTTCCATGAGCGCAAATCCGGAATTCAAGCCCGGAGATTTGCTCGATGAGGCGTCTTATGGGCTCAACGCTTTCTCAAGGCAAAGAGCAATTGGAAGGAAGCGGACTTTCAAACCTTTCAAACGTGGAGGCTGGTACTCAAGCGAGCCTTGAGTTCACCAGCGCAGAGCTTCGAGGAATTCGTCGAGCTTGAGAGGCAGGACCACTCATATGAGTGAGGTCGCGAAATCCTACATAAATGAAGTCGCGAAGAGTATCGGTGGAGCGAAAGTCGCGTCCTACCTGTGCCTTACCGTCGTCCTCTACTCGTTGTACAGCCTGCAACCCTATTTCTTTTCGAGGCTGCTGAGCGATTCGGCGATGAACCTCGGCTACCTCGCCGGGGTTGCTGCTTCTTTTTTGTCGATTTCGCTTGTGAACTACCCCAACAATTGGATGCTCCAAGCCGTGAGGATGCACTCGAAACGAGTGGTTTGGGCCGCGAATCAGAAGAAAGATTACGCCTACTTCATAGACAGGAGCGTAGGCGAGTACCAGAACCTGATGAATGAGATTTCGTTCGCGATGAGATCCTTGCAGTACGAGGGTCTGCAATTACTGTTGCAATCTTTAATCATCTTTGTCGTCTACTCCGTCCTTTTGTTCCGATATCACTGGCTTGTGGGTTTCCTTTACCTGATCACGTACGGCTCCTATCTATATCTGTCGATAAGGCTCTCGAGGCAAAACGAAACCGGGATTCGTCGCGTCCTGGACACGACCTCTGACTTGAACTCATATATAATCGACTTTTTCAAGAACATCTCCACCATTCTCACCGCGGGATCGACCGCCCTGGAGAACCGCAACTTCGATAAGCTGCTGAATAAGGAGCGGGAAGCCTACTTCAACCAGCAGAAGCAGATCGACCATTCCCATCTCATCACGCAGCTGTGGATGACGCTCGGCACGGTCGCCCTCGTGGCCGTGAGCTTTGCCCTCCGGCCGGGCGAGTCGTTCGACGCTTCGCTGGTGCTCGTTCTCATCTATTCGGCCTTCCACCTCACTGGGTTCGGCAAGCGGTTCCTCGCCCTCCTGGAGCTTTTGGGAAGACTCGACGTCGCTCTCAGGAAAATCGGGTACGGCGACCCGCCCCGCGTCCGTCCGGTTCAAGTTGTCTCGCTCCCCGATCCCGTGATCATCGCCGTCGAGGACGTATCCTTTTCCTACAAAAAAGGCGAGCCCGTGCTCCAGCAGGTGTCTTTCGACATCCGTCAGCGCGAGAAGCTGCTTATCGTGGGCAGGAACGGCAGCGGGAAGTCGACGTTGGTCAAGCTGATCGCCGGGCTCCTAAGCCCGGACCAGGGGCGCGTGCTGTACAACCGCAAGTACTTGCACAGCGCTGCCGACATCGGCTACTACTCCCAGCATATGGAGTTGTTCGACCGGAGCATTTACGAGAACATGATCTACCCGCGCGAGTCTTACAACGTCGGCGCGATCTGGAAGCTCGTCGACCTTCTCAAGCTGAACACACTCATCGAGGACGAGGAGGATCTGTTTCACAAACGCCCAGGAGATTTCGGCGCCAGGTTTTCGGGCGGGGAGAAGCAGAAGCTGCTCATCGCCCGCTCGCTCCTGAACAAGAAACCGGTGATGATTTACGATGAGGTCAACTCGGCGCTGGACCGGGAAGCCGTAGAGATCTTTGCCGATTTGATCGAAAGCGAGCTTCGGGACAGCACCGTGATCCTGGTGTCGCACCGGACCGAAGGGATACGCGGCTTCGAAAGAGTCGCGGAAATCTCCGATGGACGGCTCTCGCTCGACCTTATAGATTAGGCTTATTTCACAGCCCTGCGGTTTCTGTAAGGTCCCCGATCTAATTTAAAGATAGGGGGGTTGTGGAAAATTGGACAGACATTAGGCCCGTGCGCCTCGCCGAAATATGCATTTGGTCTTTTGTTTTATGCGAGGGAGAAAAGGGGCCCAGGCTATCGCTCTCCCTTGACGGTAGCCGACTCGTGGCCTATGCTTTGGACGACTGTATTGGGGGCTAAGGTTAGCCGGTCAGCGTGTCTATAAAGCGGAGGGCCTGTTCACCAAACGCTGGGGGCTGCAGTTCCCGGTTTTCGGGTGGGAAAACAAAAGCTGTCCATCGGAAGGAGGCGGACCGTGCATGTCTCGTCGTGCTCTTATCGTGGTAGACTACCTGAACGACTTTGCCCATCCGGAAGGAGCGCTCACCGCCGGCGCTCCTGCTCAGGCGATCGATGAAACCGTACGTAGGGCCGTAGAGGCGTTTCACGGGCGAGGAGACGTCGTCGTCTTTGCCTCGGACGCGCATACACCGGACGATCCGGAATTTGCCCTTTGGCCGCCGCATGCCGTAAAGGGAACCTGGGGACAGGAGATCTACGGGACCACGGGCGAACTTGCCCGAAGCTTGCGCGGCCGAAAAGGAGTGTACTTCGTGGACAAGACGAAGTACGACGCATTTTTCCGCACCGACTTGGAAGACATCTTGCGTGCGGAGGGCGTGAATTCCGTGTACCTGGCGGGGATCAATACGTCGATCTGCGTGATGGCCACGGCTCAGGGAGCGTATTTCCGCGGGTTTCGCGTGTACGTCCTCCGCGACGCCGTTGCCGACATGTCGCGGGAAGCCCACGACTTTGCCCTACGGCACATGGAGGCGATCTTTCGGGCGGAACTGGTGGATACGGAAAGCGCGTAGGGTAGGCGGGAAGGACGGTTCGCGTCGACTTCCGGGAAGGTAGGACTTGCGTTGGGGGCGTTTCTCGCCGCGCATCCAAAGCGCGTTTCCAAAGAGAAAAAGGTCGGGGAGGTCGGGACACGTACGGACGGTGCGTGATCCCGCCTTTTTTTCTGTTTCTGCCTTGTGAATCGTATGGCGGAACGACGGGGGATCCTTATGGGCTCGGATCTCGCGATCGGCCTTCTGGAACCGCGCGTGCGTTCTTCTGCCGAAATGGGAACGTCAAAGGGAATACGCGTCTCATAAGGAAGATTTTTGTGCGGAGCGCGGTCGACGAGTTCCGCATCTATCGGCCCGGTATTTTTTGCTAAAGTGAACATACTCGTCGTTCACCGCAAATTTCGAATACCGAGAAGCGGTCGCGGTTCGGTGTATCCGAACGGGTGCGGCATGGGAACCCCGTTTGTCTTGAGAGAGTGCCGGAATCGGACCGTGGCCGGTCACCCGAATGCGGATCCCGTCGAGCGGTTACGTCGATTTGCAGCCAAGGGGAGGAAAGCAGAGCTCCCGGTTTTGCCCGTTTTTCGGACGTGTGTCCGGGATCAGGGCAATCGAGTTAGAGACGGGGGGACGGGGGAGTGGGCGTGAACCGGAAGATCAGGGATCGGAGGGGGCGGAGTCCACTGTGCATAACCGCCGAAGAGCGCGATCTCCTTCTTCGCGATCTCGGGCGGGGAGGAGTGCCACCCCCTTGTGGGCCTTTGGACAGGGGTGGCGCTTCTTTGGGGGAAAATTCGGCGGACGTCCGTTCGACGGCACGAGCTCACCAAGGCGCCTCTGCCGCATGCACTCAGACATCCGAGCGGGTTTTGGTTGTCTCTGAGGTGGAGAGCGCGGGGTCTTTGTCCGTGACGCGTCTGGTCGAACGCTTCCGGACCACGGTGCGCGATATGCGGGAACGGTACGGGATTTTTCGGAAGGTTTCGTTCGTCGTTTCCACGCCCGATCTTGCGGTGGTGGGATTTATATCCGCCGAGGAAGGGGGTGCGCGTGAGGGCGTCGATCTCCGGCTTCTCTTCCCCACGGGGGTCCGGGCGGACGAGCGTTCCTACGGTGTGCACGCCCTCGCATGTGCGCGTCGGCGCGGGGATTTTTGCGCCGTGTGGGGCTGGGAGCACACCTGTCCTGCACTTCATCCCTTTTGGTCGCTTGCTGCCCCTGTTTTCGTGGATGGCCTCCGTGGAGACCGGATTCTGGGGTATGTGGGGCTTTTTGCGGACCGGCGGGAGGAGCTCGAAGGATACGTTGGGTGGCTCGCGGAAAGCCTTCACGCCATCCGGAGAGACGTGGAGGAAGGCTTGGAGAGGAGTTCCGCCCTTCGGTGGGTTCGTCCGACGGTTGCGGTGTACATCCCGGCCGCCGTCGCCCGCCTCCTCACGCCAAGAGAGCACGAGGTTCTCGCAGCTTTTCTTGCGGGGCTCAGCCTCGATGCCGTCGCGCGGGAGTTCTACCTGACCCGGTCGTCCGTCCGTACGTACCTCGAACGGGTGGCGGCAAAATTGGGCGTCGAGCCCCGCCTCTCCGAGCTTCGCGCCTACATCGACCGGATGGCCCAAAGTTGCGAGGTGCCTTGTCCTCCGCGCCGAACGACATAACCGCGATCTTGGACCGGATGTCCCCTCTTTTGTCCGACAGATCGGCAAAGTACCCATGGTGTATGTTTACTTTCGATCCGGAAGCGTGTTACGAGTTGTGCGAAGGATTCGGGAGATTTTCTGTGCCCGGTTCTTATGGTTCTCTCGGCGTTCTTCTGATGTGCCTTGCGTTCTCCCGGTACTCCGGATGTTGGGACAATGCGGCTTGGAGCAGACGCGGGACGATTTCGGAAATGCGAGGAGGGAATTCAGAATGCACAGACGCCCCCCTACTTTCCGGAAAGCGCTTCTTTGGACCGTGGCGTTTCTCCTTTGGCTTTCGAGCGTGTCTCCGGCGTTTGCCGGTCCGGAGCAAACGGATATGCGCGCGGGGAAGGAAAGCCGCCCCGCCTTGAGTGCCCGCGACCAAGTCCTTATGCGCAAGGTCGCTCCGGAAGTACTGGATGCCTTTGCCAAGGGCGACATGGTCACGTACCTCGTGCGGCTGAGGGAACAGGTGGACGTATCGGCGGTGGCGGACTCGGCGCGAAAACGGGCAGTGATGCAAAAGGAAAGCCCCGCAGGCCAAAAGGTTGCCGTACGCCAGGCCGTCGCCTCCGCGCTACGTGAGACGGCCCTTCGCACCCAGGCGCCTTTGGTCGGCCTCCTCGAGGCGGAGAAGCACCGGGGTAACGTACGCGAGTACGAGTCGTTTTTCGTCGTCAACGCCCTTGCGGTGACTTCGACGAAAGACGTTTTGGACGAGCTCGCCCTCCGTCCGGAAGTGGAGAAGATCCTCCCCAACGCCGAGGTGCGCCTCATCGGCGGCCCCCTTGGTGTTTCTCTCGAACCGACGGAAGGTGGAGCGGCCTCGCCCGCCTCGACGACGCAGGAAATAGAAGGGGGGCGGACTACAGCGCCCTCGGCGGTGCTTCCCGCGCCCCATCTCGGAGAGGCGCTCGCGGAGGGCGTGGAATGGAACGTCGCCCACGTGCGGGCGCCTCAGGTGTGGGCGATGGGCATCGACGGTACGGGGGTCGTCGTCGCCAATTTGGACACGGGCGTGGACGGAGAGCATCCGGCCCTTGCGCGGAAGTGGCGGGGTCGGACGGGCGATCCGGCTCTGAGTTGGTTTGACGCCACTTACGAGCGGCGGCCGCGGCCGGTGGACACGAACGGACACGGGACGCACGTCATGGGTACTATGGTCGGCTCCGAGGAAAGCGGAGAAAACCGGGTAGGCGTGGCCACGGGAGCGACGTGGATCGCTGTCCGCGTATTCGTCGGCAATTCGACGACCACGGACGTCCTCCTCCGCGGGGGAGAGTGGGTCCTTGCGCCCCGCGACTCCCAAGGGAATCTCCATCCGGAGATGGCGCCCGACGTCGTGAACAACTCCTGGGGTGCGGGTCCCGGGATGGACGAGTTCTACCGCGATATGGTTCGGGCGTGGCGGGCGGCGGGAATTTTCCCGGTCTTCGCCAACGGCAACAGCGGCCCAGGGGCGGGCACCGTCGGTCCTCCGGCAAACTATCCGGAATCCTTCGGCGTAGGTGCCGTAAACGCGCGCAACGAAGTGGCATCCTTTTCCAGCCGCGGGCCTTCTCCCTACGGCGAGATCAAACCCGACGTGGCCGCTCCGGGGGTAAACATCCGCTCCAGCGTGCCGGGAGGCGGGTATCAGGGCGGGTGGAGCGGGACCTCCATGGCCGCTCCGCACGTGGCGGGCGTCGTAGCGCTCCTTTTGCAGGCCAACGCCTCGCTTACGGTGGACGAGCTCGTCACCGTCTTGCGCGAGACGGCAGTTCCCCTCACAGATGACCAGTACCCGGATGTTCCCAACAACGGCTACGGGTACGGGCTTATCGACGCGTATGCTGCGGTGAACTCTGTCATCGCCGGCTTCGGGACCGTGGAGGGGCGCGTGACGGCGGAAGGCGAGGACCGCGAACCCCCGGTTGTTGAGCCCGAAACGCTCGGCGGGGTGTTCGTCGGGGACGAGGTTGAAGTCCGCGCGCGCGTGACGGACGACGTGGCCGTGACGAACGTAGAGCTCTTCGTCCGCGCTCCTGGAGCGGAGGAGTGGACGAGCTTTCCCATGCGGCGTGTCGAGGGCGACCACCGTTCGGGGACGTATGCGGCGACCATACCCGCATCGTCTACCCGTCCCCCTGCCGTGGAATACCGTATACGCGCCGAAGACTACGGAGGGCACGTGACCGAAACGCCCGTCTACGAAATCCCCGTCTCTACGGGTGTGAAGCCGGGCTACGTTCAGGATTTCGAGCACGACTGGTACGGATTCCGCACGGGCGGGGAACAAAACACCTGGGCTCGCGGCAAACCGAATACGGGACCTATGGGCGCCCACAGCGGCGAATACGTCCTCGCTTCCAACCTCACGGGGACCTACCTTCCGAACGCGAACAGCTGGGTCCGCATGCCGCCGATCGACCTCACGGACCACGAGGGGATGGCACTTCTCACCTTTTGGCATTGGTACGACCTCGAACCCCGGTACGACTTCGGGCGCGTGTACGTGGTCGCCGAATCGACGGGTGGGGAGCCTGTCTTGGCGGCTGAATTCACGGGCCGCGACCGAACGTGGCGGCAGGTGGTCATCGACCTCACGCCGTACCGCGGTCAGGTCGTCACGGTGCTGTGGAATCTCGTAAGCGACTATTCCGTCCAGTACGACGGGTGGTTCGTCGACGACGTCGCGCTCGTGGGGCCTGCGGAAGCTCCGCCCCCAGCGCCCGAAGGATTGCGCGCCTCGGCAAATGATCTGGGACAGGTGACCCTCGCGTGGGATCCCGTGGATGACGTACACGTAAAGGACTACGTCCTCTATCGGGCTCGGACGGATGGCGTATGGGAGGAGGTCGGGTATAGCCGTACGACGTCCGCCTTCCACATCCCCACCGAAAGCGGTACGTATTCCTTTGCCGTCGCCGCCCGCACGTACGACGGCACCGTTGGCGAACGATCGCAGCCGGTGGAGATCGCCGTGACGGTTCCGCCCGTGCTCTTCTTGGATGACTTTAACGGACCGGACGACAACGGGTGGACGCACGGCGGGCGCAACGACATTTGGGCCCGCGGGGAGCCGCGCAAGGGGCCGATGGCAGCGCTCATCCCCCCGAACGTGTGGGCGACCGGTCTTTCGGGGAACTACGAAAACAACATGGACGCTTCCCTATACGCCCCTCCGATCGACCTGCGGAATGCGGAGCACGCCGGACTTACGTTTGCCCACTGGTACGAGATCGAACGGTACTGGGACAAGGCCCGCGTGGAGATCTCGCGCGACGGCGGCCAGAATTGGGAGGAACTCGCCGCGTATTCGGACCGCGAGGTGGGGAAACGTTGGTCGTTCGTGCGCGTAGACCTCGATCCGTACGTGGGTCACGTCGTCCAACTTCGCTTTCGCTTCACGAGCGATTCATCGGTGACGTACCAGGGGTGGCTCCTCGACCACGTCGTCGTCTACGCCACACACGTAGATACGGACCTCGGTCCGCACGAAGAGGCGTTTTTCCCCGAGGAGAAGCCCTCCCGGGACGTACCTGACTCCCCCCCTCCGAGGCTTTCCCGCGAGTCGTCTCCTATAGCTCCGGATCCGGGCCTCAAGGGAGGGGAGGGCCGTACCCTTCCAATGCCCGGGGCGGGCCTCGTGGATGCACGCACGGGTGCCATCCCCCTGGCAGCGACCGTGACCTCGCTCGAAACGGGGCGTTCTACCCGATCGGACCCGGTGACGGGTGCCTACCGCCTGCGCCTGCCCGCCGGCGAGCACACGCTTCGGGCGGAGGCCTACGGCTACTTCCCCGCGGAGCGGCGCGTGCGCGTAGAGGACGGTCAGACTGTACAGGTGGACTTCCACCTCCTCCCGCGCCCACGCGGCTGGATTGAGGGGCAAGTGGTGGACGAACGGTCGGGTGCTCCCCTTTCCGGAGCCCGCATCCTCGTGCTCGAGGACGCTCAAGTTCCTCCGGCGACGAGCGATGGGGAGGGGAACTTCCGCCTCGAGGTTTACGCCGGCCGCTACACGCTTTCCGTCTCCCACCCCGAATACCACCCGCTGCGGACGGAAGTGGAGGTTGCAGGCGGCGAAACGGTCTCTGTAACGCTCCGTCTCAAGCCGTTTATCGGTATCGAGGACACGATCGCCTACGACGGAGGAACTGCGGACAACGCGTGGGCGTTCTACCGGGCGGGGAACGGCTTTGCCGTACGCATGTCCCCCCGAAGCACCCCCGTGCAAGTGGTGGGCGGCCTCTTCCGTTTTTGGGACACCAGCTGGCCTGTACCCGGGGGGACGGACTTCCGCGTGGCGGTCTTTGACGCGAGCGGCCCAGGCGGAGCCCCTGGAAAGCTCCTGTTGGGTCCCCTGCCGGCGCAGGCCAAGCGCGACGGAACGTGGACGGAAGTCCGCTTCGACGAACCAATCCTTGTAGAGGGAGACTTTTACCTCGCGGCGATCCAGGCGGCGGATTACCCGTATACGCCCGGTCTGGCGACGGATGAGACGTCTCCGAACTCGGGCCGCAATTGGCTCTACGTGGACGGAGACTGGTCCCAGGCTGAGCGCGAGAAGGGGAACTTCCTCATCCGCGCCCTCGTCCGGTACCCGGTAGAAGCGCCGACGATCCTCGAACCCGAAGACGGATCCTTTACGAATCGGGAGGACGTCCTCGTCCGCGGTACCTTTGCCGTCGAGGGGGCGAGGGTACGCGTATTCAACGGCGGAGATCTTGCGGGCGAAACTACCATTCGAGACGGCGGTTTCTCCCTTACGGTGCACCTCCGGGAAGGAGAAAACGTACTTACGGCCGTGGGCGTGGTGGGGGACAAGCTCACGGATCCGTCGGCCCCCGTTCGGGTGATCGTAAAGCTCACGCCGCCCGTGCTCGCTCTTGAAGAACCACCTGATGGACTAAGGACCAACCGCGACGCCGTCGGAGTTCGGGGAACGGTCCGGGATTCGTACCTCGCCTCGCTCACGGTGAACGGACAAGGAGTCGTCGTCCGGGAGGATGGCACCTTCGCCCACCGCGTGCTTTTGGACGAAGGAGAAAATCGGATCGTCGTGGTAGCCACGGACCGCGCGGGGAACGAGGCGAGGGTAGAGCGTACGGTGTACATGTCGCAGAGGTTGCCGGAGTACGAAGTCGTCGCGCCGGCAGAGGACGTAACCCTCGGCGAGGGTGAGGAACTCGTCGTGCGGGCAGAAGGGGACGGCGGACTCCTTATGACCTTCCGGTTGGAACTCCCACTCGTGGCGGAGACGGCGGAAGGCTCCGTACTCCCCATGCCGGAAATCTCTCCAGGGGTGTACGAAGGGCGCTGGCGGGTGCCCGCGGGGCTTCAGGCAGAAGGCGTCCGCGTCCGCGTGGAAGGCGTAGATGCTTACGGAAACGTCGCCGTCCGCTACGCGCCTGGGCGCGTGAATTTCCGCGCGGGAGAACCTTTCGTCGTGGTGGGCGGGAATCTCCGTGCCCAAGCCTTCGGTCCTGAGGTTCGTTACGACGAAGTATGGTACGCAGGACCGGACGGCGTGCTTTGCGTCGAGGTTCGGGCGTACGACGGGCGCGGCGCCGTGGCCGCGGAGGGCAAGGTGTACGCGGACGGGAGATTCGAGCTCGCGCTCCCGCGCGGGGCGACGTACACCGTGGAAGTCCGCGTTCCCGGACACCTTTCCTACCGCACGCAGGTCTTTGTGGACGGAGATCGCTACCTGGAAGTTCCGCTCCTTTTGGCAGGTGACGTGAACGGAGACGGAAGAATCGACGCCCGCGATCTCGCGGAGATCACCCGTCACCTGGGGAAGCGCGCCCCCTGGAAATCGCTTGCCGAGGCGCGCGCGGACCTCAACCGAGACGGCGTCGTCGACTACCGCGACCTCGCGTACGTGCTCAAAAACCTCGGGAAGCGGAGCAGGTGAGGCGAATCGACCTTTCCATCCCCTTGGAAGGCGGGCGGGCGGTCCGCATCCGCACGTGAGAGCGGTGGACAAACGGCCGAAAGGGTGGTGTAATGAAAGCAGAGAGTTGCGGCGTAGGGCGGCCGTAGGCCGCACGGCCTCCGCGTCTCCTTCGCCGCACACCTCCGCAAGCTCAGAAAGAGGGGGAAGTTTCCCTTGGTGGACGAAGGCCGACGCACCGCCCGCGTGCTCCGCATAGAAGGAGGAGGCCTCCTCGTCGCCCTGGACGACGGGCGCGAGGGGGTCGTTCCTTGGGAAGAAGCGGCGCTTCCGGAAGTCAACTTCGCCTACGCCCTCGAACTCGTCGGTCAGGAGGTTGCCGTCGTCCCCCTCGGAGAAGGGCGCTGGAGCCGCCTGCGGGCCCTCGATCCGCTTCCGCTCGCCGCGGGTGACGTCCGGCCTGGCGTCGTCCGCCACGTGGAGGACCGGAGGCTGTGGGTAGAAGTGGACGGCCATCTTCTCGACGTCCCTCCCAAGGAGGCCGCCTGGGGGTATGTTCCGGGGACGCTGCGCGACCTCTTTTCTCCGGGAGAGCGGGTGGACGTCCGGGTTCTTCGGGCGGAGCCGCCCCGCGTGAGCGTCCGGCAGGCGATTCTCGACCCCTTTGGCGGCAGGGACAAGAACGTCTTTGCTCCGGGGGAAGAGGTCTTCGGCTACGTGACGGACGTAGATTTCGGCACCGGAGAACTCCTCGTCGTCTTTGCACCGCGCGTCCTGGGGTACGTGGCCGTACCGGACCCGCCGGAATCCGGTTCGTCGCTCGTAGCTCGCGTTGTGGCCTTTCGCGAGCCTACGCCGCTGTGGGATACGGTATTTACGGGAGAGTTCGTCCGCTGGGTGCGTCGACGTGAGAAACGCGCGTAGTGAAGGGTCTCGTCGGAAGCGGGCCTTTCTCCTCAACGCACACCGCAAAAGGGGAAGGAGGTGGTAGAGGTGGCTTCCCGTCAAGCGATCCGCGAACGGATTTTCGTTTTCGGACGCCACGACGAGGAAACGCTCAGGCAAATCGAGGACGTCGCCCGTCACGCCGTCCGTGCGGCGCTCATGGCGGACGGCCACGTGGGCTACGTGATGCCCATAGGCGGCGTTGCCGCCTTTGAACATGCCGTAAGCGTGGCGGGCGTGGGCTTCGACATCGCCTGCGGCAACGCGGCGATCCTCACGGACCTTTATCTGGACGACCTGAAGGACCACCTCGAAGAAATCGCCGACGAAATTCAGGCGACGATCTCCTTTGGCCTTGGGCGGACGAACCGGGCACCGGACGCTCCCGTGGATCACCCCCTGTTCGAGTCCGAGGCGTGGGACGCCATTCCCGCGCCGCGTTCGGAGCGGGAGGAGCTTCGCGAAAAGGCGCGCATGCAGCTCGGAACGGTAGGCGGCGGAAACCACTACGTCGACGTCTTTGCCGACGAAGAGGACCGCATTTGGGTCGGCGTGCACTTCGGATCGAGGGGGCTCGGGTACACGATCGCCCGGGGTTTCCTCGCCCTCGCTGCCGGGAAGAAGTGGGGCGATTCCGTACCCGAGCACCTCGCCCTCCTCGACTTGGGGAGCGAGCTCGGGCAGAGGTACTGGGCGCTCATGACGCTGGCGGGCGAGTACGCCTACGTTGGGCGCGAGTGGGTGGCGCGCAAAGTCGTTAGCATCTTGGGTGGCCAAGAGCTCGACCTTGTCCACAACCACCACAACTTCGCCTGGCGGGAAGTCCACGACGGCCGCGAACTCATCGTGGTGCGCAAAGGTGCGACTCCGGCGTGGCCGGGACAGAGGAGCTTCGTGGGCGGAAGCATGGGGGACCTCTCAGTAATCCTTCGCGGCACTGAATCGGAAAATCCAGAAGTTGTAGAGCTTCAGCGTTCTGCTCTCTACTCCACAGTGCACGGTGCTGGCCGGATTATGAGCCGCACAGAAGCTAAGGGCAAAATCCGTAAGGGTAAAGTAGTTCAGCCCGGGCGTGTGCGACGGGAGGAAATGCTCGAAGCTCTCAAGAGCCGCGGTGTAATCCTCCGCGGCGGTGACGTGGACGAGGCACCGCAGGTGTATCGCCCACTCGAAGAAGTTCTCGCCGCCCAAGGCCCCACGATCGAGATCCTCCACCGTCTGCGGCCGCTCGTGGTCGTGATGGCCGGCCCCGAAGACTTTGATCCGTACAAGGACTGATCCTCGAATCCGGGAACGCGGAGGCGGTGCGAATTTTCTCTTGACACGGGGAAAGATCTCCCGTACAATACGGTCAACGCGGAACTCTGCGGGCGCCCGGACGTTTCGGCCCGTGGCTACGACGACGCCGCACGCGCCCGTCGTCGTAGGGTCGAAATTGTGCCGGTCGGCCGTTGACAACGGATTCACCCTCTTATCGCGAGCGGCGGAGGGACTGGCCCGATGAAGCCCGGCAACCTGCCCCGTGTACGGCGCGGCGGGGCGAGGTGCTAAATCCTGCAGGAGAGGCGTTCTCCTGGGAGATAAGAGGGGTTTGCTTCGGCGAACCCTTCCGGATGTGCCCGCTTCGGGTGCTCCGTTTCCCCCTTCCTGCAGGAAGGGGGTTGTTTTTTTGCGTGGGATACGTGCAAAAAGGAAGGATTGTCGGCGCGCACTGCGCTGCGGGAAAGGAGGAGGGGGATGGGCGAAAGCATTCGCCGCGTCGAGGGCCGCGTACGCCTCGGACCGCTTACTTTGGAGTCGGGGGAGGTCCTCCCCGAAGTGGAGCTCGCGTACGAAGACGTCGGCCCTGCGGAGGCCCCCGTCGTCCTCGTCTGCCACGCCCTTACGGGGAGCCACCGCACGGTGGGGACTTCCGCGGCCCCGGGGTGGTGGCATCCGCTCGTCGGGGTGGGGAAGGCCGTCGACCCCCGCCGTCTTCGCGTGATCACGTTCAACGTGCTCGGGGGGCAGGACGGCTCTACCGGCCCGCGGAGCATTGACCCTCGCAATGGAAGGCCGTACCGAGCTCGGTTTCCTTTCGTCACGATTCGCGACATGGTGCGGGCGCAGCGTCTGGGTCTCATCGAGCTCGGCGTAAACCACGTCGTTGCGGTCATCGGCGGGTCGATGGGGGGGATGCAGGTACTCGAGTGGGGGCTCATGTACCCGGATTTCATGGACCTCCTCGTCCCCTTGGCCGTCACGCCTGCAACATCTGCCTTTGCCATCGCCTTTAACGCCGTAGGGCGTCTGGCAATCACCTCCGATCCCGCCTGGCGCGAGGGGGAGTACCCGGAAGACGACCCGCCAGCGGTCGGACTCTCCCTCGCGCGCATGATCGGGGTTCTCACCTACCGCACCCCCGAACAGTTCGCGCGCCGCTTTGGCCGTTCCCTCAAGCACGGATGGGGCCACGACCACCGGGAGGTGGCCTTCCAGGTGGAGAGCTATCTCCTCTACCAAGGGGAGAAGCTCGTCGAGCGCTTTGACGCGAACAGCTACCTCTACCTCCTCAAGGCGGTGGATTCCCACGACATCGGCCGCGGGCGAGGAGGGTGGCGGGAGGCCGCCCGCGGGTACCGCGCCCGCATCGTCGCCGTAGGCTTCCGCGGAGACCTCCTCTACCCGCCCGAAGAGATTCGAAGCTTCGTCGAACACCTGCGTGCCCTCGGAAAGGACGCGATCTACGCGGAGGTCGCATCCGAATACGGCCACGACGCCTTTCTCGTCGAAGGAGAGCAGGTGGGCGAAATCCTCCGTCGCCACGCCCCCGAGCTCTTTCCCGATCCCGCGCCCGCCTCGGCGGATCCCGAAGGGGCCGCGCTTCTGGCCGCATCTCGGAGCGCCTCCGAGAAAACCGTGCCGTCGCCCATCTCCGGCTGAAAAACGGTGCGGAACCCTGCCCTTGTCGCTTTTGTCCGACAGACCGCGTTGCAAAACAAGGACTGGAGGTTTTCTTTTCCCCGCAGTTGCCCGATCCCGCAAATGAGAATTCGTCCGATGCCGTAAGCGAGGAAGAGAGGTCGAAGTTCGATGCATCCCGAAGGCGTTCCCCCTTCCGAGCCCCCGCGCCGCTACGGATTTGCCACGCTTGCAATTCACGGAGGCACGGAACCGGACCCCGCAACTGGAGCACGGGCAATCCCCGTATACCTCTCGAGTTCCTTCGTCTTTCGGAGCCCGGAACACTCCGCCCGCCTCTTTTCCCTGGAGGAAGAAGGGTTCATCTACTCGCGCATTTCCAATCCCACGGTGCGCGCCATCGAACGCCGTCTCGCCCTCCTCGAGGGCGGCGTAGACGCGGTGCTCACCGCCAGCGGGCAGTCCGCGCTCGCCCTCGCCCTTCTCACCCTTGCCCGGGCGGGGGACGAGATCGTAGCCTCGCCGTTTTTGTACGGAGGGACCTACAGCCTCCTAGCCAACCTCCTTCCGCGCTACGGGATTCAGACGCGCTTTACGAAAAGCCTCGACCCCGAGGAGTTCGCTGCGCAGATCACCCCTCGGACAAAAGCGGTCCTTTTGGAGTCGGTGGGGAATCCGTCGCTCCTTCTTCCGGACCTTCGGGAAATTGCCGCCGTCGCCCACGCCCAAGGCGTACCCGTCGTCGTGGACAACACCTTTCCCACACCTTACCTCTACCGTCCCCTGGAGTTCGGCGCCGACGTCGTCGTCCATTCGGCGACGAAGTGGCTGTCGGGCAACGGGACGATCCTCGCCGGTGCGGTGGTGGACGGCGGGCGCTTTTCCTGGCCGGAGGAGCGGTTCCCCGAATTCCACACCCCCGACGCTTCTTACCACGGGCTCGTCTTTGCCCGGGCCTTTGGCGCCGCCGCCTTTTCCGCCCGACTGCGGGCGGTCGCGCTGCGCGACTTCGGACCGTCGATAAGCCCCGTAAACGCCTTTCTCCTCGGATTGGGGATGGAAACGCTCCCCCTCCGTATGGAACGCCACGTGGCCAACGCCCGTGCCGTGGCCGCCTTTTTGCGCGAACACCCCGACGTGGCCTGGGTGAACTTTCCGGAGTTTCCCGAACACCCGTCACACGCGATCCAGCAGCGCGACTTTCCCCGCGGTGCGACGTCCGTGGTCACCTTCGG
This sequence comes from Brockia lithotrophica, assembly GCF_003633725.1. Classification (NCBI taxonomy): domain Bacteria; kingdom Bacillati; phylum Bacillota; class Bacilli; order Thermicanales; family Thermicanaceae; genus Brockia; species Brockia lithotrophica. The sequence goes on from NZ_RBIJ01000001.1 coordinate 215,761, forward strand.
GCTACGGGGAGGGAAGCGGCACGCCGAGGAGTTCCTCCGCCACGTCCGGTTGCACTCGCACCTCGCCAACGTGGGAGACGCCAAGAGCCTTCTCATCCATCCGGCGTCCACGACCCACGGCCAGCTTTCCGAAGAGGAGTTGCGCTCCGCCGGGGTGCTTCCGGAAATGATTCGCCTTTCTGTAGGTCTCGAAGACGTGGACGACATCCTCTGGGACCTCGCCCAAGCCCTTCAGAAGGCGCGTGGGGCGTAGACCGCCGGCAGGGCCGAAGGCCGCATCGGCGGTGCGCGCCGGTAGGCCTCGTACCCTTTTGGCGTCTTGGCGGGCGAACGGATCGCGGGCCGTCGGTACAAAGGGAAGGCGCCTCCACACTTTTGTAACAACTCCCCGGATTCCCGGAAAATACGGGAGTGAAAGCGGATTCAAGCTTTCCTCGTCGTTTCCAAACACGCGAAAACGCGGCGTCCGCCCCCTTGCAATTTTCACAAGGGGGCTTTAGAATACTCAGCAAAACCTAGGGGCTCTCAGCTGAAAACGCGTGAAACGCTCCTTCTGCCGGGTGTCGAACGGGGTAGAAGGTGCACAGGAGGGGATCTAGGGTTCCGCTTTCCCCGGCATGCAGGCGGGGTGGGGTTACGAGCCGTCGGGGAAGGGTCTGGACCGAGCGATCCCGGCGGGCCGTGTCGGCGGTGGGCAGCGCGGCGAACGGAAATGCGGACCGTCGACAGGGCGGATGCGAACCCGAGTCAGAGGACCTCCGCATTCTCGGAGGAGGTCTCCCTATCGGCGGTCGACTCCCAGAGTGGTGCGCGGATGCTCAGCCGGCTTCGGGCCGTACACCGTAGGGACAAAAGCCCTTGCGGCAGGTCCTGTGCGGACGTGTGCTGCAGGGCTTTTGTTGTACCCGCAGTTTTCGAACTCGTCCACAAATCGCGAAAACAGGGGACGGTGGATTGTGCCATGGCCTGGGTCTTCGTCGATGGGGATTTCGTGTCGAAAGAAGAGGCCAAACTTTCCGTCTACGACCACGGGCTTTTGTACGGGGACGGCGTGTTCGAGGGCATTCGCGCCTACGAAGGGAAGGTCTTTCGCCTGCGCGAACACATGGAGCGCCTGTACGCGTCCGCCCACGCAATCCTCCTCGAAGTGCCCTACTCGCTCGAGGACTTCGAAGAGATCGTCCTCGAGACGCTCCGGCGCAACGAACTCGCGACCGGGTACATCCGCATCGTCGTCACGCGCGGTCGGGGAGATCTCGGCCTCGATCCGCGGTCTTGCCCGCGTGCGAGCGTCGTCGTGATCGCGGAGCCCCTCGCCCTTTTCCCCAAGGAACTTTACGAAAAGGGGATCCGCCTCTTTACGGTCGCCGTTCGCCGCCCGCGTCAGGACATCCTTCCCCCGCAGGTGAAGTCTCTGAACTACCTGAACAACGTGTACGCCAAGGTGCAGGCGCGCCGCGCCGGCTACGACGAGGCGCTCCTCCTCAACACCGAAGGGTACGTCACGGAAGGGTCGGGCGAAAACATCTTCGTGGTGAAGGACGGCGCCCTCCTCACGCCGCCCCCGTGGGTGGGGATTTTGAAGGGGATAACGCGGGCCGCAGTGCTCGAACTCGCCAAGGAGCGGGGGATTCCGGCGCGGGAGGAGGTCCTTACGCTTACGGACGTCTACACCGCGGACGAAGTGTTCCTCACGGGGACGGCGGCGGAAATCGTCCCTGTCGTCGAGGTAGACGGTCGGACGATCGGCGCGGGGAAGCCGGGGCCGATCACGGGCGAACTCCTCGAGGCCTTCCGCGCGCTCACGCGCACAGAAGGGGTGCCCATCGCACCTTCCGGCCGTCGGGTGTGAGGAGAAACAGAAATCCCCGAAGGCGAATACGACCAAGGGGGGAAGCGGTTTGCACGGCGCCGACGGAGCATCGGAACGAGAAACCGCAGCGCAGGGATCGGGAACGGAGGTCGCGGAGCGGCCGCGCCTTCGGAGTGAGACGATCAAGTTCGGCGTGGAACGGGCGCCGCATCGGAGCCTCCTCTACGCCACGGGGAAGGTAACGCCTAAGGATCTCGACAAGCCGTTCATCGGCGTGGCGAACTCCTTCGTGGAGATCGTGCCCGGACACGTCCACCTCAAAGAGTACGCGGAAATCGTGAAGGAGGAGATCGTCCGGGCGGGAGGCATTCCCTTTGAGTTCAACACGATCGGCGTCGACGACGGAATCGCCATGGGGCACATCGGGATGCGCTATTCGCTCCCGAGCCGGGAACTCATCGCCGATGCGGTGGAGACGGTGGTCACCGCCCATTGGTTCGACGGGGTGTTCTTCATCCCGAACTGCGACAAGATCACGCCGGGAATGATCATGGCCGCCGTCCGCCTCGACATCCCTTCCGTGTTCGTCACGGGCGGTCCCATGGAGGCGGGGGTTCACCCGTGTACGGGGGAAAAACTCTCCCTCGTCGACGTCTTCGAAGGGGTAGGGCGCTACCAGACGGGGGAAATCGACGACCGCGAACTTCAGATCCTCGAAGAAAACGCCTGTCCGACGTACGGATCGTGCTCGGGGATGTTTACGGCGAACTCGATGAACACGCTCCTCGAGGTCATGGGGCTCGCCCCCTTCGGCAACGGGACGATCGTCGCCACGTCCCCCCGCCGCCGCAAGCTCATCCGCGAGGCGGTGGAGCACCTCATGCGCATGATCCGCGAGGGCCTCACGCCGCGTAAGATCGTCACGGAAGAGACGATCGACGACGTCTTCGCCCTGGACATGGCCATGGGGGGATCGACAAACACCGTTCTCCACACGCTCGCCATCGCCCACGAGGCGGGGATCCGTTACGACCTCGACCGGATCAACCGCATCGCCGACCGGACGCCGTACCTCGCGAAGCTCGCCCCCGCTTCCCGCTACACGATGGACGATTTGGACCGCGCCGGCGGGGTGCGGGCGATCGTGCGCGAGCTCATCCGCATCGGGGCAATCCGCGGAGAACGGCCGACGATCGCCGGCCGTACGCTCAAGGAGCTCGTGGCCGACGCGGAAATCCGCGACCCCGAGGTGATCCGTCCGGCGGAGCGGGCGTACAGCCCGCGCGGTGGCCTGGCGGTGCTCTTCGGCAACCTCGCGCCGGACGGCGGCGTGATCAAGGTGGGAGCCGTGGATCCGTCCGTGCGCCGCTTCCGCGGGCGGGCGATTGTCTACAACTCGGAGGAGGAAGCCATCCGCGGGATCTCCTCCGGAGAGGTGCAGCCCGGCCACGTGGTCGTCATCCGCTACGAGGGACCGCGGGGCGGTCCGGGAATGCCGGAGATGCTCACGCCTACGTCGCTCATCGTCGGTCGGGGACTGGGCACGCAGGTGGCGCTCATCACGGACGGGCGGTTTTCTGGCGCCACGCGGGGGATCGCCGTCGGGCACATCTCGCCGGAGGCAGCGGCGGGCGGACCCATCGCCTACGTCGAGGACGGGGACGTGATCGAGATCGACCTCGACGCCCGCAGGATTTCCTGGGAAATTTCGCCAGAAGAATTTGAAGCGCGCAAGGCGCGCGTGCGTCCGCTGCCGCCCAAGATCAACCGCGGGTACCTCGCGCGCTACTCCCGACTCGTGACCTCGGCCAACACAGGGGCCGTCCTTCGGGAGACGTGGTGAGGCGATTCTCCGGGGTCCCCAATTAGGCCGAGGCGAAATCTCGAGCCGTCTCGTCTTTGGGCAAGCACAAACACCGGCGAGGCCGGAATTCGGGGAGGGTGAAGGAGATGTCTTTTGAAGGACCGGAAGGCGCACGCGCCGAGGCGCTTTCTCCCGATGCGGCTGCGCCGGTCGGGACGGAAGCGCCCGAAGGAGGAAGTTCCGGACGGGAGGGCGAACCTCAGCCTGAGCCGCCTCCCGTCTACCGCGGAGCCGACCTCCTCGTCGAAGTGCTCAAGGAAGAGGGCGCGGAGATGCTCTTCGGGATTCCCGGCGGGGCTACGATCAACTTCTACGACGCCCTGTACAACTCCGGGATCCCCTACGTGCTGGCCCGCCACGAACAGGGGGCCATCCACGCCGCCGACGGCTACGCCCGGATCAGCGGCAAGGTCCCTGTGGTTACGGGAACGAGCGGCCCTGGCTCGACCAACCTCATGACGGGAATCGCCAACGCCTGGTTCGATTCGGTCCCCATGGTGATCATCGCCGGTCAGGTGTCCACGAGCGTCATGGGAACGGACGCCTTTCAGGAATCTCCCATCTTCAGCATGACCATGGGGATCACAAAGCACAACTACCAACTCATGCGCGGAGAAGATATGCCGCGCGTGGTCAAGGAGTCGTTTTACCTCGCGCGCACGGGCCGTAAAGGTCCCGTCCTCATCGAACTTCCCAAGGACATGACGTCGAACGAGATTCCTTACCGGAAACCCGTAGAGATGCAACTTCGCGCCTACAACCCCAAGCCCAAGATCGACCGGGCGCTCGTGGAAAAGGTGAAGCGCGACCTCGCCCGGGCCAAACGTCCGGTGATCGTCGCGGGCGCGGGGATCGTCCACGCCGGCGCTTCGGAACTTTTGCGCGCCTTCGTGGAAAAGGCCCGGGTTCCCGTCGTGCACACGCTCCTCGGGCTTGGGACGCTTCCTTCCGACCATCCTCTCTCCCTCGGGATGGGCGGGATGCACGGAACCGTGTGGGCGAACATGGCCCTCCACGAGTGCGACTTCCTTCTGAATATCGGGTCGCGCTTCGACGACCGCCTTACGGGGGCACTTGAGCACTTCGCGCCGCGGGCGCGGATCGCCCACGTGGACATCGACGAGGCGGAGCTCGGCAAGGTCATCGCCGAGGACTACCCGATCCACGGAGATGCCCGAGAGGCCCTGGAGATCCTCCTGGACGGGGCCGTAGATCCGAGCCCTTCGGAAGAATGGCTCGCCTACCTCGAGTCGCTTCGGCGGGAGTACCCGCTTTGGTACCGGACGGATCGGCCTTACCTCCAGCCGCAGCGCGTCGTGCAAATCGCTTCCGAGCTCGCCTCGGACGACGTGATCGTCGTGACGGACGTCGGGCAGCACCAGATGTGGGTGGCCCAGTTCTTCCGCTTCCGCCGTCCCGGGCGTTTCGTCACCTCCGGCGGATTGGGGGCCATGGGGTTCGGCCTTCCCGCGGCGATCGGCGCCCAGATCGCCGACCGCGACGCCCTCGTCCTCGCCTTCGTAGGGGACGGCGGCTTCCAGATGACCGTACAGGAACTCATCCTCCTCCGCGAATACGACCTCCCGGTCAAGGTCCTCCTCTTCAACAACAATTCCCTCGGCATGGTGCGTCAGTGGCAGGAACTCTTTTACGAAGAGCGCTACTCGGCGACGCTCTTCAACATCCAACCCGACTTCATGCGCCTGGCGGATGCCTACGGGGTCGTCGGTCGGCGGGTAAAGACCGAAGAGGAGGCCCGCGCGGTGCTCGAAGAGGCCTTCCGCACGCGTGCGCCGTACCTCATCGAGTTCGTGATCGATCCCATGGCCAACGTCCTCCCCATGGTCCCCCCGGGCAACGGCGTTCACGAGATGGAAGGGGTGAAGCCGCAATGAAACAGCTCCTCGCCCTCAAGGTGAACGACCACCCCGGTGTCCTCCACCGAATCACGGGGCTCTTCCTCCGTCGGGGGTTCAACATTGCGACGATCACCGTGGGCGCCTGCGAGGAACCCGGGGTGTCGCGGATGACGATCCTCCTCGAGGTTGCCGACGAGCGGGTCAAGGATCAGGTGCGCAAGCAGCTCGCCAAGCAGGTGGACGTCCTCGAGGTCGAAGATCTCACGGAGCGCGACGCGGTGACGCGCGAGCTCTGCCTCGTCCGCGTGGAGGCACCGCTCAAGATGCGGAGCGACCTCCAGAGCCTCATCCAACCGTTCCGCGCCCAGCTCATCGACGTGGGGTTTGAAACGGTCGTCGTCGAGGTGACGGGGAGCCCGGCGAAGATCGACGCCCTCCTCGACCTCCTCCGTCCTTTTGGGGTTTTGGAAATCGTCCGGACGGGTCTCGCCGCGCTCCCGCGCGAGCGCCAGACGGGAAACGGCCGTGCGGCACTTAAGGAAGGCCGAGGCGTGGAGGTGTAGGTTTCTCCCCCGCCCGCAGCGGAAGTCCGCCGATGGGTTCCTCGGGATCGCGTTTGCCACAGTTTCTCCCCCGGCTGGGGTGGGACTCCGCCCCTTGGGGGGCGCCCCAGTCTTAGCGTTCCCGGCGGCGGAAGGGGGCGTCGTCTTCTTGCCCAAGGCCCGTGTGAAGGATCGGTCGTGCACGCGACGAAAGGAGCGATTCGGATGGCCCAGATGTACTTCGACGAAGACCTCTCCCTCGAGCCGCTCGTAGGTCGCACGGTGGCAATCCTCGGCTACGGTTCCCAGGGCCACGCCCACGCCCAAAATCTCCGCGACTCGGGGCTCGACGTGCTCGTCGGCCTGAGGCCCGGGAATTCTTGGGATCGGGCGGTAGAGGACGGCTTCGACGTTCGTCCCGTAGCCGACGTCGTGCGCGAGGCGGACCTCGTCATGTTCCTCCTTCCTGACGAGGTACAGCCCAAGGTGTACGAACAGGAAGTCCGACCCAACCTCCGGGCGGGGCAGGTCCTCGCCTTCGCCCACGGGTTCAACATCCACTTCGGGCAAATTCGTCCGCCCTCGGACGTCGACGTGATCCTCGTCGCGCCCAAGGGCCCGGGACACCTCGTGCGCCGCGTGTACACGGAGGGCGGCGGAGTTCCCGCCCTCGTCGCCGTCCACCAGGACGCGAGCGGTCGCGCCATGGACACGGCCCTTGCGTACGCCAAGGCCCTCGGGGCGGGGCGCGCCGCCGTACTTACGACGACGTTCCGCGAGGAGACGGAAACGGACCTCTTCGGCGAGCAGGCGGTCCTCTGCGGCGGCGTGAGCCACCTCATCCAAGCGGGGTTTGAGACGCTCGTCGAGGCTGGCTACCAGCCGGAAGTCGCCTACTTCGAGGTGCTTCACGAGCTCAAGCTCATCGTCGACCTCATCTACGAAAAGGGACTGTCGGGCATGCGCGAGTCCATCTCCGACACGGCGGAATTCGGAGACTACGTGAGCGGCCCCAAGGTCATCGGAGAGGCCTCGCGCAAGGCGATGCGGGAAATCCTCGCGGATATCCAAAGCGGACGCTTCGCCCGGGAGTGGATCTTAGAAAACGCCTTGGGTCGTCCCATGTTTTCTGCGATGCGCGCCCGCGAGCGTACCCATCCCGTAGAGGTCGTCGGGGAGGCGCTGCGGGAAAAAATGCCCTTTATTCGGAGGAGGTAAGAGGATGCGGCGGGTGGAGATCTTCGACACGACGCTCCGCGACGGCGAGCAGTCGGCGGGGGTCAACCTGCACCTCCCGGAAAAGCTCGAAATCGCCAGAGCCCTCGTCGCCTACGGCGTGGACACGATCGAGGCGGGATTTCCCGCCTCCTCGCCGGAAGACTTCCGCTCCGTTCAGGCGATCGCCCGCGAAGTGCGGGGCGTACGCGTCGCCGCCCTCGCCCGCTCGCTCCCCGCTGACATCGACGCCGCGTACGAGGCCCTTCGGGAGGCAGAAGAACCGCGGATCCACGTCTTCATCGCCACTTCTCCGATCCACATGGAATACAAGCTGCGCTTAAGCCCGGATGCCGTCGTCGAACGCGCCGTGGCGAGCGTCCTTCACGCGAAGCGATACGTCTCCGACGTGGAGTGGTCTGCGGAAGATGCCACGCGGAGCGACTGGGATTTTCTCGTCCGAATCGTCTCCGCGGTGATCGCCGCCGGGGCGACGGTCGTCAACCTCCCGGACACGGTCGGCTACGTGCAGCCGGAAGAGTATGCGGCGATGTTCCGCTACATCATGGAGCGCGTACCTGGGGCGGAGCGCGTGAAGTTTTCCACCCACTGCCACGACGACCTCGGCCTCGCCGTCGCAAATTCCCTTGCCGCCGTGCGCGCGGGGGCGACGCAGGTGGAGGGAACGATCAACGGGATCGGGGAACGCGCGGGCAACGCCGCGCTCGAGGAGATCGGCGTTGCCCTCCACGTCCGCCGCGACTTCTACGGCGTGGAGACGGGGCTCAACTTGCGGGAGACCGTGCGCGTCTCTAAGCTCGTGAGCCGCCTCACGGGGTTCCCCGTCCCGCCGAACAAGGCGGTGGTCGGGGCCAACGCCTTTGCCCACGAGTCCGGAATCCACCAGGACGGCGTGCTCAAGCACGCGGCGACGTACGAGATCATGTCTCCGGAGCTTGTCGGTCTGAGCTCCAACCGCCTCGTCCTCGGCAAGCACTCGGGGCGACATGCCTTCCGGGAGAAGCTTGCGGAGTTGGGGCTCTCGGTTACGGAAGCAGAGTTTGAAGAGCTCTTCCGTGCGTTCAAAGAGCTCACCGGCAAGAAAAAGACGATCACCGACGACGACATCCTCGCCCTCGCCTTCGACATGGCGCACGACGGCGAGCGCCTCGAAATCGCCTCCCTTCAGTGTTCTTTCGGTTCGCACGTGATTCCCACGGCGACCGTCTCCCTTCGCGTCCCCGGGGAGGCGCCCCGCCTCGAGTCGGCAACGGGGAAGGGGATCGTCGAGGCCGTGTACAACGCCATCGAACGCCTCGTAGGCGGGCCGATCGAGCTTTTGGACTACCGCCTGCAGTCGACCTCTGAGGGGCCCGACGCCTTGGGCGAGGTGTTCGTCAAGGTGCGCTGGCACGGGCTCGTCTCCACAGGCCGCGGCGTCGATTCCGACGTCGTCCTCGCTTCTGCAAAGGCCTACGTCGACGCGCTGAACCGCATCCTCATCCGCGAGAAGACCCTCGGCGATCGGGCAAACACCCTCAATGAAGCCGGGGTGGAAGTCGCTGCCCTCGCACCTTCCTCGGATGCGCGCGCCGGCGATGCGGAAGGTACGGGTACGCGCGCCGAAGATTCCCCGGCATCGGGTCCGGCATAGGTAGGGTGATCTCATGCTTTCGTACGGTTCTTCCGGTCCGGATGCACCCCAGACATCTGCCCGTCCCCGCCTCGACCTTCTCGTTTTGCCCGGAGACGGCATCGGTCCCGAGGTCGTGCGGGAAGGCGTGCTCCTCCTTCGGGAACTCGAACCTTCCTTACCCGCAGAGCTTCACATCCGCGAGGGCGCGATCGGCGGTGCCGCCGTCGACGAGGTCGGGGATCCCCTTCCCGCCGACACCCTCTCCGCCGCTCTGTCGGCGGGAGCCGTCTTTCTCGGCGCCGTCGGGGGGCCGCGCTGGGAAAACTTGCCCGCCGAAAGGCGCCCGGAGCAGGGGCTTCTCCGCCTCCGCAAGGAGATGCGCGTCTTTGCCAACCTTCGCCCGCTCCGGCTCCCTCCGGAACTTTCCTTCCTTTCCCCCCTTCGTCTTGAAATCCTCGGCGAAGGCGGCCTCGACGTCCTCATCGTCCGCGAACTCGTGGGAGGGATTTACTTCGGCGAACCGCGGGGGATCTTCGTCGAAGGGGGCGAGCGTGTGGCCGTGGACACGCTCCGCTACCGGGAGGAGGAAATCGCCCGCGTCGTCGACGTCGCCTTCCGCATCGCCCGCACGCAGGGGAAGCCCCTCGCTTCCGTGGACAAGGCAAACGTCCTCGCCTCGAGCCGCCTGTGGCGGGAAGTCGTCGAAGCGAAGCGGGCGGAGTATCCAGACGTACCCGTGCGGCACGTGCTCGTCGACGCCTTTGCCATGGACCTCGTCCGAAGGCCTACGGCCTACGGCGTCGTCGTCACGGAAAACCTCTTCGGCGACATCTTGAGCGACCTCGGGGGTGCACTCGTCGGTTCCCTCGGGCTTCTGCCGTCGGCGAGTCTGAGCGAGGGTGGACCTCACCTCTACGAACCCGTGCACGGTTCCGCACCGGACATCGCCGGCCAAGGAATCGCAAACCCTGCGGGAATGCTCCTCACCGTGGCGATGTTCCTGCGGCACACGCTTGCGGCGGAGGATGCAGCGTCGGCCGTAGAGGCGGCTGTCTTCGCCACCATCGCCCGTGGACGGGTGACGCCGGACCTCGCGGAGGCCTGTCGGCGGGCACACGCCTCGGGCCGGTGCCCCGCTCCCGAAGTCCTTTCGACGGCGGAATTCGGGGCCGCCGTACGCGAAGAAGTCCTGCGCAGGGTCATGCGAGAACGGGGGTGAGCGCGTGGCGGCAAAGAACATCGTCGACAAGATCTGGGAGGCACACACGGTCGTCCACGGAGAGGGTGGCGTCGACCTCCTCTACATCGACCTCCACCTCGTGCACGAGGTCACGTCGCCCCAGGCGTTTGAAGGCCTTCGCCTCGCGGGGCGGCGCGTGCGGCGGCCGGACCGCACGTTTGCCACGATCGACCACAACGTCCCGACGGACGACCCGCACACCTTTACGGACGAAATCGCCAAGCGTCAGGTGGAGGCGTTGCGGGAAAACGCCCGGACCTTTGGAATCACGCTTTTCGACCTCGACGATCCGCGTCGGGGAATCGTACACGTGATCGGCCCCGAGCTCGGCCTCACTTGGCCGGGGATGACCGTCGTGTGCGGCGACAGCCACACGTCCACCCACGGAGCCTTCGGCGCCCTCGCCTTTGGCATCGGGACGAGCGAAGTGGAACACGTGCTCGCCACCCAAACGCTCTGGCAGAAGCGCCCCAAGACGATGGAAGTTCGCCTCGTAGGGAAGCGCCGTCCCGGGGTGACGGCAAAGGACATCATCCTCGCCTTCATCGCCCGCTTCGGTCCCGACGTCGGGCAGGGGTACGCCATCGAGTACACGGGCGAGGTCGTCCGGGCGATGAGCATGGAGGAACGGATGACCCTCTGCAACATGAGCATCGAGGCGGGTGCGCGCGCCGGCCTCGTCTCCCCCGACGCGACGACCGTGGAGTACCTGCGGGGACGGCCGTACGTCCCCTCGGGAGCGGCGTTCGAGGAGCTCGCCCGGATCTGGCTCTCCTTCGCTTCCGATCCCGGTGCGACGTACGATCGCGTCCTCGAGTTCGACGTTTCCGACGTGCGCCCGTTCGTGACGTGGGGGACGCATCCGGGGCTGGGGGTTCCCTTGGGGGCAGTGGTGCCTGAGCCCTCTCAGGACCCTGCCCGTCGCCCGCAGGAGCTCCGCGCCCTCGAGTACATGGGCCTCGAACCGGGGACACCCCTTTCCGAGGTGGGGGTCGACGTCGTGTTCATCGGTTCGTGCACGAACGGCCGTCTAGAAGACCTGCGCCTGGCCGCGCAGGTCGTGCGCGGCCGCAAGGTGCACCCAGGTGTGCGGGCGCTCGTCGTCCCGGGGTCCATGGGCGTCAAGCTTCGCGCGGAGGCGGAAGGGCTCGACCGCATCTTCCGCGAGGCCGGATTCGAGTGGCGTTACCCGGGCTGCAGCATGTGCCTGGGGATGAACCCCGACATCGTCCCGCCCAAAAAGCGCGCCGTCTCCACGTCCAACCGAAACTTCGAAGGACGCCAAGGCCGCGACGCCCGCACGCACCTCGCAAGCCCCCCTGTCGCAGCTCTCGCCGCGATTCTCGGGCGGATTCCCACCGAAGAAGAGCTCCTCGAGGCCCTCGGGCTTGCGGAACGGGAGGGCGCCTAATCTGCGGGTGCAGAACGCCTTTTGCCGCCGGGCGTCCCGCGGCCCGGCAAGACGAGGCCGTTCGCTACGTGCGCGAGAGGAGGAGAGATTGTGGAACCCTTTCTCCGGCATACGGGGCACGTGCTGCCCGTCGACCGCGCCCACGTGGACACGGACCAGATCGTGCCCAAGCAGTTTTTAAAGCGCATCGAGCGGACGGGGTACGGCGCCTTCCTCTTTTACAATTGGCGGTACCGCGCCGACGGTACGCCCGACCCTTCCTGTCTTCTCAACGATCCGGCATACGCCGGGGCTTCGATCCTCCTCGCGCGGGAGAACTTCGGGAGCGGGTCTTCGCGCGAGCACGCCGTGTGGGCGATTCGCGACTACGGCTTTCGCGCGGTGATCGCCCCCTCCTTTGCCGACATCTTCTACACGAACGCCGTAAAGAACGGCCTTCTTCCCGTACGGCTTGCGCCCGAGGAGGTGGACGAGCTCTTTCGCCTTGCGCGCCGCGGCCGCCTCACCCTCACCGTGGACTTGGTGGCGCAGAAGGTCCACGTCGTGCGCGTCGGGGACGAGGCGCCGGTGGAACCCCGCTCGTTTTCGTTTGCGATTTCTCCCGTGGAAAAGGACCGCCTCACGAGCGGACTCGACGACATCGCCCTTACGGAGCGCCATCTCGCCGCCATCGAACGCTTCGAGCGCGAACGGGACGTCTACCGGAATTTCGCCTATCCGACGCCGCCCGTATCGTGAGCGACGGTTCCGGTGTACAATGAAGGGGAAAGACTCGAGGACGGTGATGGCGGAGATGGGGATTACGCGGTAACGCCGCAGGACGTCTTTGCTGCCCGCGCGCGGCTCGCGGGCGTCGTCCACCGGACGCCCTTCAAGGGGTCGCGCACGCTTTCGGAGCGCTTCGGCGCGTCGATCTACCTGAAGCTGGAGAACCTCCAGCGCACGGGGTCGTACAAGATCCGCGGCGCCTACAACAAGCTCGCGACGCTGCCCGAGCCCCAGCGCGCCCGCGGGGTGATCGCCGCCTCGGCAGGGAACCACGCCCAAGGCGTAGCCTGGAGTGCCCGTACCTTTGGCGTACCCTGCATCATCGTGATGCCCGAGACCGCCCCCCTTGCCAAGATCCAGGCGACGGAGTCCTACGGGGCGCGCGTTGTCCTGCACGGGAAGGGGTACGACGACGCCTACGAGCACGCCCTGCGCCTCGCGGAACGCGAAGGGTATACGTTTGTCCACGCCTTCGACGACCCGGCGGTGATCGCCGGACAGGGAACGGTTGCCGTGGAGATGTGGGAGGACGTCAAGGACCTCGACCTCGTCCTCGTTCCCGTCGGCGGAGGCGGGCTCATTTCCGGCATCGCCGTCGCCCTCAAGTTTTTGCGCCCGGATGTGCGCGTCGTCGGCGTACAGGCGCAAGGAGCGCCCGCCTTGGCCCTTTCCTTTCGCGCCGGGCGCCGCATCGTGCTTTCGGACGTACACACGATTGCGGACGGGATCGCCGTGCGCGCGCCGGGGGAGATCACCTTTCGCCTGATTCGCGACCTGGTCGACGACTTCGTCGTCGTCCGCGAGACGGACATCGTCCGGGCGATATCCTTTGCCCTCGAGCGCGAGAAGCTCCTCCTCGAAGGAGCGGGGGCGGTCACCCTCGCCGCCCTCCTCGCCGCCGCCGACGCCCTGGGTGTGCGGGGCAAGACGGTCGGGCTCGTCTTGAGTGGCGGCAACATCGATTTGACCCGTCTGTCCACGCTCCTCGCCCGTGCCGCGCAGGACGAAGAGGAGCGCAAGGGCGAAACGCCGCCTTCCCCGGCACCGGAGCGTACTTCCCGGGACGCTCCGGAGGTTCACGAGATTTCTCCGTAGGCAACGGACGAGCGCCGTTTTCCTCCCTTCGCCATACATGCCCACCGCCTACGTGCGCACGCTAGAGAAAGGCACCCCGGTGGGGCGCCGTGGCGAAGGAGGTGATCACGCGTGCGCACGGCGGTGCTCATCCTCCTCATCATCGGAGGGTTGAACTGGCTTCTGTACGGGCTCTTTCAGTGGGATCTCGTGGGCGGCCTCTTGGGCGGAATGACGTCGTGGTGGGCGCGGGCCGTGTACGTCCTCGTCGGCTTGGCGGCCCTCTACGCCTTTTCCTTCCTCGCCGAAGAGCCGCGGGAGCGGCGCGAGGAAGGCCGCCATGCGGCCGGTACCGCCTAACCGCCGTCCGACCCTTGTCGGGACTGCCCGAAGGGGCTCCCAACGTCGGAACTCTCGACCCTGCGTCCTTTGGCGCAGGGTCGAAGTATTGGCCGAAGCGCCCTTTCGGGCGCCGCATGCGCCCCAGGAAACGGAAGGTTGTGAACGCATGCCGTACGCCAAGCGTCCCTTTCCCCGCGTGACGCTTAAGCGCGAGCGGCGCCGCCGCCTCGAACAAGGTCACCCGTGGGTATTCCGCACCGAAGTTGCACGCGTAGAGGGCGATCCCGCCCCCGGAGACCTCGTCGACGTCGTAAACCACGAGGGCGTCTTCCTCGCCCACGGATTCATCAACCCCCTTGCCCCGCAGATCCTCGTGCGCATCCTCACCTACGATCCCGCCGAGGCGGTAGACGAGGGCTTTTTCCTCCGCCGGATCCGCGAAGCGCTGCGGTATCGCGAGCGCCTCTTCGGCGACCTCCACGCCGCGCGCATCGTCTTCGGCGAAGCGGACTTCCTCCCCGGCCTCGTGGTGGACAAGTTCGCCGACGTCCTGTCGGTGCAGATCCTCGCCTATGGGATGGAGGTGCGGAAGGAGTACATCCGAGGGGCACTCGTCGAGCTCCTCCGTCCGCGAGGGATCTACCTCCGGAACGACGTTCCCGTGCGCGCGGTGGAGGGCCTGCCGCTGGAGACCGGGGTGTGGTACGGCGAAGTGCCGGAGCGCGTGGAGATCCGCGAACACGGCCTTCGCTTTCTCGTGGACGTCCAAAGCGGGCACAAGACCGGATACTTTCTCGATCAGCGGGAAAACCGAGCGGCGATCGCACCCTTCATGCGCGGACCGGATGGGGAGGGGGCCGAGGTGCTCGACTGCTTTTCCCATACGGGCGCCTTTGCCGTGCACGCCGCCCATTTCGGCGCGCGTCGCGTCCTCGCTGTGGACGTGTCGGAAGCGTCCCTCGCCCTGGCGCGCGAAAACGCCCGCATAAACGGCGTAGACGGCCGCGTCGAGTTTCGCCGGGCAAACTGCTTCGACGAACTGCGACGGCTCGAGGCGGAGGGCGCCCGTTTCGACGTCGTCATCCTCGACCCGCCCGCGTTTGCCAAGCATCGCCGCGCGCTCGAAGGGGCGCTTCGCGGGTACAAGGAGATCAACCTGCGGGCCCTCCGCCTCCTGCGCGACGGCGGCTTTCTCATCACCGCTTCATGCTCTCAGCCTGTGTCTCGGGAGACGTTCCTCGCCACGATTCTCGCGGCTGCCCAGGATGCGCGGAAACTCCTCCGCCTCGTGGAATTCCGCACCGCCGCGCGCGATCATCCCGTCCTCCTCGGAGCCGAGGAGACGAATTACCTCAAATTTGCCGTCTTCGAGGTACGGAATCGTGGTGCGTGACCCGGGTTCCTCGGCGTTTCGGACCTTTGGGGTTGTCCTTGCCCGCGAGTTCTTGGTATACTTACCCACACGTGTGTAGCGATCGAGATTCTTCGTACGTCCGTGCCTTGAGGGGAATGCGCTTTTGTTCGGCCTTACGGCGGCTTGGGGCCGAAGAGGAGGGAAAACCCGTGAGCCAAGATTGCATCTTCTGCAAGATCGCCCGCAAGGAAGCTCCGGCTACGGTGGTCTACGAAGACGAAGACGTGCTCGCCTTTCGCGACATCAATCCCATCGCCCCCGTACACGTCCTCGTCATCCCTAAGAAACACGTCGAGAAGCTGAGCGACTTCGACCCTGAGGCAGAACGGGATCTCTGGGCAAAGCTCCTTCGCGCCGTGCAGAAGGTCGCCGAACTTACAGGAGTGAAGGACTCCGGCTACCGCGTTGTGATCAACGAAGGCCCCCACGGGCAACAGACCGTGTTTCACCTCCACCTCCACGTGATCGGCGGCCGGCAGCTTCGCTGGACGATGTAGGGATCGCACCCGAAAAAGCTGCGGCGTCGTCCGAACGGCGCGGAAGGCGTCCGTCGCGAAGGGCGGACGCTTTTTCATGTGCTTCACTGGTTCTCGGAGCGTCCGGTTGTTTCGGCGAGCGCGGGGGCTTTGCCGCCTAGGTGCGAATCCTTTCCCGCGCCTTCCGCGCCCGAATGCGGAGTTTCGGGGGCGCCACACTTGGCGCATTCTGTCGAAGTCGATCTCCTCGGCGGTGCTCGGGAAAAAACTCCTTTTACCTTGAGGTAGGAAGAAAGAAGGAATTCCCGCCTTTGCGTCGAAGAAAAATGCGAGGCGAGAGAGCGGGAGGGGTGGCCATGCCCCTGTCTCCGGAGTTCGTCGAACGGGTGCGCGCTGCCAACCCCATCGAAGAAGTGGTGGGGGAGTACGTGCAGCTCAAACGCCAGGGGAAGAACCTCATGGGCCTCTGCCCATTCCACGAGGAAAAGACGCCGTCCTTTTCCGTCTCTCCGGACAAGCAGCTCTTCTACTGCTTTGGCTGCCACCGTGGGGGGGACGTGGTGAAGTTTCTCATGGAGCTGGAGGGTCTCACGTACGTAGAGGCCCTGCGCAAGCTCGCGGCACGGGCAGGAATTCCCTGGCCCGAAGACGAAGGGGTACGTAGCGATCCGGAAGCCGAAAGGCGTGCACGCCTCTTCGCCCTTCTCGACCTCGCGGGGGAGTATTACCACCGCGTTTTAGTGAACACCCGTTGTGGAAAGACTGCAAGGGAATATCTCCAAGGGCGCGGCCTTTCTCCGGAAACGTGGCGGCGGTACCGCCTGGGCTATGCCCCTCCCGCGGAAGGTTGTCCTGCAGAAAGGATCCCTTCCCTCGTAGATTTTCTCCGTCGGCGGGGATACCGGGACGACGAGATGCGGGCGGCCGGCCTCGTGACGGGTGGAGAAGAGGGAGAAGGGTCCGACGGAGAAGGACGCGGGGGTTCTCCGCTGCGGGACCGCATGTCCGGTCGCGTCGTGCTCCCCCTTCAGGATCTCGAAGGTCGGATCGTCGCCTTCAGCGGACGCCTCCTCGGGGATCGGCCGCGACAGCCCAAGTATCTCAACACCCCAGAGACGGAGCTCTTTCGCAAGGGAAACTTCCTCTTCCACCTCTTCCACGCCCGCGGAAAGATCCGCCGAGAGGGCTACGCGGTGCTCGTCGAGGGTCCGATGGACGCCCTCACCTTGGCGCAGGCGGGTCTCGAAAACGTCGTCGCCTCGCAGGGTACGGCGTTTACGGAGGAAATGCTTCGGCTCCTCCGGCGGTTCGCCCCCCGCGTGGTCCTCGTTTATGACGGCGACGATTCGGGAAGGGAGGCGGCCGCCTCGGTGGGTCGGGACCTCGCCCGGGCGGGGTTCGACGTGCGCATCGCCCTCCTTCCGGACGGGCTCGACCCGGACGAATTCGTCCGGCGCTTCGGGATCGAGCGCTTTCGGGAGGAGGCGATCGGGCGGGCCGAAGGGTACGTGGCGTTTCGGCTCCGCCTTTTGGAGCGCGGGCACGACCTCCGCGACCCGCAGGACCGAGTGGCCTACCTGCGGGCGGCGCTTGCGGTTTTGGCGGAGCTGGGGGACTCCTTTTTGGCGGAAGAGACCGCCCGCGACCTCGCGGCGCGCCTCGGCCGTCCTGTGGAAGAGGTTCTCGGCATGTTGCACGAAGCGCGGCGCGCGCTTTCCTCTGCCCGCGAGAGGCGCTCCTCGGCCTTCTTTGGGCCGGGAGTTCGCTTGGCGGGCAAGCATAGGGAAACGCGCCCGCGCATAGGAACGACTGAACCTCCGCCGGGTGTGGCCCCCTTGCGGGCGGAGACGCTTCTCATGCGGGCCCTTCTCGAGGCCCCTGCGCGCATCCCCGAGGTTTTGGAAGCGCTCGGAATGCGCCTCCTCCTTCCGGAGGACGAAATCCTCCTTGCAGAACTCCACGCCCTCGACGCCGAAGAAGGAGAACGCGCGGTGGCGTCGACCGCCGTGGAGCGGGCTGCCCGACTTTTGGGCCGGCTTTCGGAGGAGAAGGCGCGCGAGCGGCTTCTCGAACTCATGCGCCGGGAAGACGTGCGGGAGCCGATAAACGAAGAGGTGTTTTGGGATTGGGTGGAACGCGTACGGGAAGAGCTCGACGTGCGCACGCGATTGCCCGCATTGGAGGCGGCTTACCGGGAGGCGGTCGCCTCGGGCAACGCGGTCGAGGCCTCCCGTTTGGCCAAAGAGATCCTCGCGCTCAGGCGCAAACACGCGAGCGGGAAAGGCGTAGCCGTAGGACGGCAGTTCCCGCGAAGGGAGGGATGAAGATGTCCGAGACGCTCGGAACGTCCGGAGATTCCGCTCGGGAAACGGTATCCGAGCTGCAGGGCGACCTCGAACGGGCAAAGGCCGAGCTCATCGAGCTCGGAAAGGAGCAGGGGTACCTCACGATTCAGGCCATCACGGAAAAACTCGCCCCCTTCGACATCTCGAGCGAAGCCCTCGACGAGTTTTACGAAAAGCTCGCCGATCTCGGAATCGAGGTCGTCCACACGGCGGACGAGCGCGACCTCTTCACCGACTTCGACCCCGACGACCTCGATACGCTGCAGAGGGAGCTCGAAGATCCCGAGCTCGCCCTGCCGCCGGGATTTAAGATCAACGATCCCGTGCGGATGTACCTCAAGGAAATCGGGCGCGTTCCCCTCCTCACCCCCGAAGAGGAGGTCGAGCTCGCCAAGCGGATCGAGCAGGGAGACGAAGAGGCGAAGCGCCGCCTTACGGAGGCAAACCTCCGCCTCGTCGTGAGCATCGCCAAGCGCTACGTCGGCCGAGGGATGCTCTTCCTCGACCTCATTCAGGAGGGGAACCTCGGCCTCCTCAAGGCGGTGGAGAAGTTCGACTACCGCAAGGGGTACAAGTTCTCCACCTACGCCACGTGGTGGATTCGCCAGGCGATCACGCGGGCGATTGCCGATCAGGCGCGGACGATCCGCATCCCCGTGCACATGGTGGAGACGATCAACAAGATGGTCCGGGTGTCGCGTCAACTCCTCCAAGAGCTCGGACGCGAGCCGACGGCGGAGGAAATCGCCCGGGAAATGGGGATCACGCCGGAGCGGGTGCGGGAAATCCAAAAGATCGCCCAAGAACCCGTTTCTCTGGAAACCCCAATCGGCGAGGAAGACGACTCCCACCTGGGGGACTTCATCGAAGACCAAGACGCCGTCTCGCCCGTGGACGCGGCGTCCTACGAGCTCCTCAAGGAACAACTCGAAAAGGTGCTCGACGAGCTTTCCGAACGCGAAGAAAACGTCCTCCGCCTCCGCTTCGGCCTCGACGACGGGAAGATGCGGACGCTCGAGGAGGTGGGGAAGGTCTTCGGCGTAACGCGGGAGCGGATCCGTCAGATCGAGGCCAAGGCCTTGCGGAAGCTGCGGCATCCGAGCCGAAGCAAAAAGCTTCGGGACTTCCTCGAATGAGGCGGGTTTGGATCCGGGAATATCCGTGCGAGGGGCAAGGTCCGCTCTTCGGACGGGTACCCTCGCGACGGTTGCGCAGGCGGCTCGCCCAATAGGGCTCGGCCGCCGTTTGGTTTATAATGAAAGCATGGGCCGACTATCTCCGCGTCTGTCTGCCCTTGTGCGGTGGATCGAGCCGGGTTCGCGCCTCGCCGACGTCGGAACGGATCACGCCCTACTCCCGCGCGCTCTCCTCCGAAGCGGTCGCATCGTTCGCGCCGTGGGCATAGACGTGTTGCCCCACGTGGTGCGGGATTTACAAGGAGAACTTCGGCGCGAGGGGTTCGGTGAGGAGCTGGAAGTGCGCAGAGGCAGCGGCCTTTCCCCCCTGGCCCCCGGGGAGGTCGACATCGTCGTAATCGCGGGACTCGGCGCGGAAACCGTGCGCGCGATCCTCGAGGAAGCGGGGGAGAAGCTTGCGACATACCGCCGTCTCCTCGTCGTGCCGACGGACGAAGCCGGTCCGCTTCGGCGCTGGTTTTACCGCCACGACATTCCTCTCATCGACGAGGAGGTCGTCTGGGACGGAGGCCGCGGGTATGAAATCCTCGTAGCCTCCCTTGCCGAGTTCGGCGATCGCACGGCGGCTCGCGCGCCGTACGATGCGCTCCTCCCCCATCCGCTTCACCTCCTGTTCGCCCTCGGGCCCCATCTCTACGTTCGCCGTCCGAAGGCGTGGTGTGCCCTGTGGAAGGTTCGGCTTTCCCGTAGGGCCGCCCGCCTCGCCTCTACGGCGCGTGCGCGAACCCCAGAGGGCGTGCGCAGGCATCGGCGCTTCCGCGCCGCCTACGATCTCCTCCGGCGCGCCCTCGGTACGGAAAACTTTTCCTGCGAGTCTTCCGATACGTGAGGGAAAGGAGGATGCCCGAGCCAGATCGGGCACCTCCTTTCTTCGCCGGGTCGTGGAGAGAGGACGGGGCCGATGGAAGGAGGGGAATCCTTGGTACGCGTTCGCGACATCGTGGACGTGCTGGAAGAACTCGCGCCGCGGGCGTTCGCCCTTCGCGACGACTCGGTTGGTCTCATGATCGGACGTTCGGATAAGCCCGTTCGCCGCCTCCTCGTCGCCCTGGAGGTCGACCGGTGGGTGCTCGCGGAGGCCGAGGCGGAGGAAGCCGACCTCCTCGTCGTCCACCACCCGCCGATCTTTCGCCCGTTGGCCGATCTTCGCACGGACCGCGGCAACGTTGCCGTCCTCGCGCGCCTTCTCTCCGAGGACCGTTCCGTGTACGCGATGCACACGAACTACGATGCCGCTCCGGGCGGGATGAACGACGTGCTCGCCCGGCGGATCGGGCTTGTGAACGTGCGCCCCTTCGGACCGGGCAGCGAAGTGGGCTACGTCAAGGTCGTCGTCTTCGTCCCTGAAGGCCATGCCCGCGAGGTGCTGCGGGCGATGGCGGAGGCCGGGGCGGGGCACATCGGAAATTACGACCACGCGGCCTTTCTAGGGCGGGGGACCGGCACCTTTCGCCCCCTTCCCGGGGCCGATCCCTTCGTGGGAGAGGTGGGGCGGCTCGAAGAGGTCGAGGAGCGCCGCCTGGAGACGATCGTCCCGGAAGAACGTCTGTCCCGCGTCCTTGCGGCCATGCGGCGGGTTCACCCGTACGAAGAGGTCGCCTACGACGTGTACCCGCTTCGGGAGCCTCGGCGCGAAGTCGGTCTCGGCCGCATCGGGGAACTCGAAACTCCCACCCCCCTCGGCGAATTCGCCCGCGAGGTGAAGCGACGTCTCGCACGGCCAACCGTCCGCGTCGTGGGCCCTCTCGAACGGGAGGTGCGCCGTGTCGCCGTCGTGGGCGGGTCGGGAAGCTCTTGGGCAGTTGCGGCGCGCGAGGCGGGGGCAGACGTCCTCGTCACGGGAGACGTGGGGTACCACCGCGCGCGCGAAGCTTTGGATATGGGCATCGCCCTTCTCGACGTAGGACATGACGTAGAGGCGGTGTTCGTTCCCGAGGTAGCCGCGTACCTCCGGCGGGCGTTTGCCGAGCGGGAGTGGGAAGTCGAGGTGCGGGAAAGCGGCGTGACGTGGGATCCGTTCGTGACGATCGGGTGCGGATGAAGCCGAAAGGCGCACCGTACCGAACCTGCCGCCAAGGGAAGGGGCTTTGGGGGGGCGCCGGCAGGGCGCACACCGGCTTCGGCATGTGGGCTTTGCGTTGCACTACGGGGAAGTCCGGGGGCCGACGGGGAAAGAGGTGGGTTGCGGTGTCTTGGAAGCCGGTGAACGGGGGTCGTAAGTCGGCGTCGGAAGTTGCGCGTACGGGCATCATCCTCTTTCTTCTCGTATCTTTTTCCGCGGCCGCGGGGTACGGCGTAGCGTGGCTCAAGGCGAACCATGCCCACTCTTTTTCCCCCGGAGATCCGAGCGGAACGCCCGGGGCTTTCCCTTCGTTTGACCATGCGGCGGCCGTCACCGACGGCACCGTGGTGAGCATTGTCGGAAAGCGAAAGGGGGAGGCAGGCCGAGAGGAGGAGTACTACGCTTCCGGGGTGTTCGTCGCCCGGGAAGGCGGGATGGCCTTCATCGCTACGAACGCCCACGTCGTCGAAGGGGCGACTTCGCTCGAAGTTCGCGTAGGCGGAAACGAGGGGCAGAAGGTGGTCGCTGAGGTCGTCGGCTACGACCCACTCACCGACCTCGCGGTGCTCCGCGTCCCGATTCGCTACGCGCAAAACGTCGCCGTTTGGGGCGATTCCGACGCGCTGCGCAAGGGCGAGTGGGTCATGGCCCGCGGCTCTGCCCTCGGGCGGTACCTGGATACGGTGACGCACGGGATCGTCTCCAATCCCGCGCAGCCGCTTCCGGTGTACCTGGGTCCCGAGGATCGGGGACCGGATTGGGAACTCAAGGTGATCCAGGTGGACGCCCCGATGAACCGAGGGTACTCCGGAGGTGCGCTCATCAACCTGAGCGGGCAGCTCGTGGGAATCAACGCCTCCAAGGTGATCGAACAGGGGGTGGAGGGCATCGCCTTCGCCATCCCGAGCAACGTCGCCCGGCCCGTCATCGAGGACATCATCGCGTACGGGTACGTACGGCGGCCGTACATCGGCCTCGTTGTCGACAACCTCATGAACCTCTCCGAGGACAACTTTCGCAACCTCCACCTCCCGGCGTCCGTATACCAGGGGGTGTACATCAAAGAACCTCCGCAAAAGCCGGCGGAAGATGCCGGACTCAAGCCCTTTGACGTGATCGTCGCCGTGGACGACACGCCCGTCACGGACAAGTTGCGGTTTCGCCAAGTCTTGTACACGAAGCGCATCGGGGACACCGTGACGCTCACCTTCTACCGCGGCAAGGTAAAGCTGACGACACAGGTCCACCTCCTGGAACCCCCGCAAAACTGGGTGCAGAAGAAGGAACGCATGTGAACCGCGATATGCGGGCGTTCGTCCCCGGAGTTTCGTTTCGGGTGAGCGCGTGGGAGGCGGGGAAGGACGTCCGCGCCTTCCTTCGCGGGAGGGGGTTTTCCAGGCGGCTCGTGCGTCAGCTTGCGGAGACGGGGGGTGTCCGCGTAGACGACCGCCCCTGGACGCCGGGAGGTCGGCCGTTCGTTTTGGCTTCGGGGCAACGCGTGGAGGTCGTCTTTCCGCCGCCGCCCGAAAGGCGCGTAGAGCCGGTTTCGCGTCCCGTGACCGTAGCCTACGAAGACGCGGACGTTCTCGTGGTCGATAAACCTCCGGGGCTCCTCGTTCATCCCCTCCCGTGGGAACGCGGGGACAGCCTCCTCGCCCGCGTCTACGCGTATTTGGTGTCGACCCGCGGTCCCGCGTGGTACCCGCACCTCGTGCATCGGCTCGACCGCCCAACATCCGGGCTCGTCCTCGTCGCACTGCACCCGTGGGCAAAGTACGCCCTTTCGCGCGCCCTTGCCGCAGGTCGGGTGCGTCGGGTCTACGCCGCCCTGTTGGCTGGAGACCTACCCGCCGATGCGGGGACGATCGAAGGGGGGATTCGCCGCCGGGAAGACTCCCTCCTCGTGCGCGAGGTGCACCCCCAAGGTCGGCCGGCGCAGACGTCTTTCCGGGTCGTACGGCGTTGCGGTCGGGCCACGTGGGTGCGGGCGGTCTTGGGAAGCGGCCGAACGCACCAAATTCGCGTCCACTTTTCCTCCTTGGGGCATCCCGTACTCGGGGACAGCCTGTACGGGGAGGCGATGGAGGCGGAGGGAACCGCCTCGTCCCCGAGGATCTCGGGGACGAAGGGTCGGGGGGAAGGCCCCCGGGATCCTTTCGCATCGCCCTGCACGCAGAGATCCTCCGCTTTCCCGACCTCCGCGGACGGGGGGAACACGCGGTCGTGTCGCCGGTGCCGGGCGATTTGCGCGCCCTCTGGGAGGAAATCTGCGGGCACGTGCCCGCGCCGGGGGAGGGTGGTGCGTGAGCGCCGAGGGAATGGGGATGCCGCTTCGCTTTTCCTGCGGCGATGGACCGTACCGCGTGGAGGCGCTTCTCGTCCATGCGGGCGAGGACGTGGTGATCGTGGTGGGCGGCGGAACCCGACCTCACGTAGGGGCCTTGGGAATTTTCGTTCCGGAAGAACCCGAGTCTTCGGGGAAGCCTTTCGTGCGGAAGGGACACCGGGAAGACGAGGTGGTGCGGCGTATCCTCCGGGCCGTCGAGAGTCGCGTGCGCGGCGCCGCGGTCGTGACGGCGGGGATCCACATCGACGCCGCCACACCCGGGGAAATTCGCCGCCTTCTCGCGCACGTAGATTGCCTTGCGGAGGACATCGCGCGCTATCTGGAGAGGAACCTCCGTGCGGCGGACAATCGAAAGGGGAGGTGAACTCCGTCCCCGCGCCTACGGCGGGACGGGTTCGAGCATGGAGCACGAACTGAGCCACATCGGAGAACACGGAAGGGCGCGCATGGTGGACGTCAGCGCGAAGCCGGAAACCGAGCGCGTTGCCGTTGCCGTGGCCCGCGTACAGATGCAGGCAGAAACCTTGCAAAGGATCCGAGAAGGGGGGATCGCCAAAGGGGACGTCCTCGCCGTCGCGCAGGTTGCGGGCATCTTGGCCGCCAAACGCACCTGGGAACTCATTCCCATGTGCCACCCCCTGCCCATCACCTCCGTGGACATCGATTTCGCCTTCTTTCCCGAGGAGCGCGTTCTCGAAATCCGCGCCGAGGTAAAGACGACGGCGAAGACGGGCGTGGAAATGGAAGCGCTTACGGCCGTGCAGGTCGCGGCGCTTACGGTGTATGATATGGTCAAGGCCGTCGACCGGACGCTCGTCCTCGGCCCCGCGTACCTTCTCGAGAAGCGGGGGGGAAAGTCCGGGGACTACAAGAGGACTGAGCCTCTTCCGCGCACGTGCGTCTAGAGCGAACAGCCTTCGGCCGCGTCGCGACGTTTGCCGGCAAAAGCCGAGGCGAGAGAATCGCTGCGCGGGAGGGGGCGCCAGCCAATCCAGCAGGAAGAGGGGTGTACCTTTTGCCCGTTACCGAACGTACGCCGATTCCCTACGAAGAAGCCCTCGCGAGGATCGTGGCCCACGTTCCTCCGCCAAAACCCGTAGAGGTACCGCTGGCGGAGGCGGCGGGCCGCGTGTTCCTCGATACCCTTGTGGCGGACTTTTCCCTTCCGCCGTTTCGCCGTGCCGGCGCCGATGGGTTTGCCCTCCGGAGCCGAGACGTCGAAAAGGCTTCTCCGGATCGTCCCGTTCGCCTGCGCATCGTGGCAGAACTCGCCGCGGGAAGGACGTACGATGCCCCGCTCGGTGCGGGAGAAGCCGTGCGCCTCATGACCGGCACGGCCTTTCCCGAAGGCGCCGACACCCTCCTGCGCCTCGAGGACGGAGAGGTCGAAGGCGACACGCTCGTCGTCCGCCGCCCGCTTCCCCCGGGACGCGATGTGTTTGAGGCGGGGGAGGACATCCGTCAAGGAGAAGTCCTCCTCCGTCCCGGCGATTTCCTCACTCCGGGGGCGATTTCCGTTCTTGCGACGTTCGGCCGAACGCGCGTGCGTGTAGGGCGCCGCCCCCGCATTGGAATTCTCGTCACGGGCGACGAACTTCTCGCCCCCGACGAACCGCTCGTCCTGGGCAAGATCCGCGAGTCCAACTCCTTCATGCTCGGGGCCCAAGTCGCTATGTTGGGTATGGGCGCCCACGTCTACGGTGTCGTTCCCGACGAACGGGAGCTCCTCTACGCCCGCGTCCGCTCGGCCCTCGAGGAAGTCGACGTGCTCATTACGACGGGGGGCGTTGCCGTCGGGGACTACGACTTGATCCCCGAGACGTTTCGGCGCGTGGGCGGAGAAATCCTCTTCGACCGCCTCGCCTTTCGTCCGGGACAACTCACGACGGTCGCGCACGTCGACGGGCGCATGCTCTTTGGGCTTTCGGGCAATCCCGGGGCCGCCTTCGTCGGTTTTTACATCTTCGTCCGCCCTTACGTCCTCGCGTATATGGGCCTTTCTCCGGAACGCGCCCTCCATCCCCGCGTTCCCGCCGTACTCGAGGAGGCGATCCCCGGACGCAGGCGCCTTCCCGTGTACGCCCGCGGGTGCTACCGCTGGGAGGGCGGTCGCATCGTAGCGCGAACGCTCGGGCCCGATTCCTCTTCGTACCTCTCCACCCTCGTTCGCGCCAACGCCCTTCTCTACCTGCCCGCGGGGGAAGACCTTCCCGCAGGGACGGAGGTGGAAACCGTCCTCCTCGACGTGGCGCCGCACTAATCGCCGACGGCGTACGCCGCCTGGACCGCAAAATGGCGGGATTCGGGCGGCGAACGTACGAGCTTTCCGGTTCGTCCGCTCGGTGAAAAGGGGTTTTCGCCCCGGGATCGACCACGGGCGAAGATGCGGAAAGGAGAGATCTGCGACGATGGAACGCCGGGAAACGGGAGGGGATGGGGAACTCCCCCTCTGGCGGGAGGTGGAATGGGGGCGCTTCGGGCTCGTTCGGGAGCCGATCGACCCCGGACCGCTCCTCGAATTCGTGACCCGTCCGGAGATGGGGGCGGTAGTCCTCTTTTTGGGCGTCGGCCGGGAATGGACGGAAGGGAAGCGCACGTTATCCCTCTCCTACGAGGCGTACGAGTCTATGGCGCTCAAGACCCTCGAGGAAATTGGCCAAGAGGTGCGCGCGCGTTGGCCGGAGGTACGGGTGGCCGTCGTCCATCGCCTCGGCCCGATCGCGATTTCCGAAGCCTCCGTCGCGATCGCCACGGCCTCACCCCACCGCGCGGAGGCGTATGCGGCCAACCGCTACGTGATCGACCGGGTGAAGGAAATCACGCCGATTTGGAAGAAGGAACACCGGGAGGACGGGGAGGCTTGGATTTTGGGGCACACTCCGGACGTGTCCCCAAAGGGCAGGTGAGGCGTCGTGTTTCGCAAACGCGAGGATCCCTACGGGCCGGAAAAGCGGATGACCCTCACGGAGCACTTGGGTGAGCTCAGGCAACGGCTCATCCGCATCCTCTTTTTCTTTCTCTTTTCCGCGCTTCTCGGGATTTTTCTCTCCAGCAAGATTCTCCCGCTTCTAAACCCCGTGGGGATTCAATGGTACGCCTTTGCCCCTTCGGACGCGATCGTCCTCTACCTCAAGGTGGGGATTTACTTCGCCCTGTTCGTGACCATTCCGTACGCCCTTTGGGAAATCTACCTCTTCGTCCGCCCGGGGCTCACGGAGGAAGAAGCGAGGATCGCCGTCCGCTACATCCCCCTCACGGTCCTCGCGTTCCTCGTGGGGATCCTCTTCACCTATGCGATCCTCTTTCCCGTCCTCTTTGACGTGCTCACCTGGTTCAACAACCTCCTCGATTTGCCCCTCCTCTTGAGCGCCAACGCGTACATCAGCTTCTTCTTCCGGCTCGCCTTACCGGTGTCGCTCATCTTCGAAGTTCCCGTAATTGTCCTCTTCCTCGGGCAGATCGGCGTCTTCGACCACGCCTCCCTCGTACGCCTCCGGCCTTACGTGTACTTTGCCGGGGCTCTCCTCGTCGTCTTCGGCTTCCGCGGCGATCTCCTGTCCAGCTTCTTTGCCCTCCTTCCGTTTCTCTTCCTCTACGAGTTGAGCGTCTTCGTCGCCTGGGTCGCCGAAAAGCTCCACCTGTACCGGGGAAAGACTCCTCCTCCTGCGGCGGGTGGGGGAGCGGCGCCCGAGGCGATGGGAGAAAGCGTCGGGCAGGAAAGGGGAGGGGGACCGGTCGGGAATACGCCTTCCGCTTCCTCGACTACGGAAGTCGTCTCTGATCCTACTCCTCGCCTGTGACGTTTCGCTTTTCCGCCCCGGTTTTCGTGAGGAGGTGGGGGCTCCGTGTCCGCTTCTTCGGTCCGCGTTCGCCTCTTTTCCGCCGTCGCGGAGCGCGTCGGCGCACGCGAGGTCGAAGTTCCCTACCGGGAAGGAATCACCGTAGGCGAAATCCGCTCCGCCCTCGCCGAGCGGTATCCCGAAGCTCGGGACCTTTGGGAGGTTTCCGCGTTTGCCGTAGACGAAGCCTACGCTTCGGACGAAGATCCGGTTTCTCCGGGGTCGCTCGTGGCCGTAATTCCGCCGGTGAGCGGGGGTTGAGCCCGGGCCGAGCGGCTTTTTTGTTTTTCGCATGTTTTTCATCCTTTCCGTCGCGGCGGGCACGAAGGTGCCTGCCGCGTTTTCGCGTTTTGGGGTTGTTTCTGGCAAAGGCGGGCGGGGTTGCTTTCCTTGCGCGTGGGCGGCGGTCGAGACTTTGTGAAAGGACGTTCATGAGAACGTTTCTCAGGTAGAATCCCCTCTCCTCTGTTCTTTTACAGGATGTACTTTTCTTCTCAATCCCGCAAGCCCGACTTTGTGTCCCGTTTTTGCGTACCTATTGTCGAACAAGGGGAGAAAAGGTAGAGTAAGGCTGAAGACGTGAAAGCGGTTACATTTCATTCGCTTTCCACTATGCCTATAGGGGTATTCTCGGTGCCCGCGGAGGAGGTGAAGGGCGATGAAGGGCATGCCCGAGGAGTACACGCTGGAGCTCGTCGTAGAGGGGGTCGCCGCGGGGTCGTTTCAAATTACGCCGGAGGATCTCGAGGATTGGCTTGCCGGCTTTTTGTACGCCAACCGGATGATCGAAACGGCTGAGGACATTCGGGACGTGGAATTCGTGCGCCGCGGGTTCGTCCTCGAAGCCCGCGTGGCGCTTCGCGACCCGCTTCGTGCGCGGCGCGCCTGGGAGCGGGCGGGGCAAGAGCTCGCCCGGTTCATCGGCATCGGGGACGGGTGCGAAAGCTTGCGCTCGGCTTTGCGGGCATCGGAGATCTACCCCGTGCGCGGTGCCTGGCGCGGTACGATCGCCGAGATCAAGGACTACATGACGGCGATGGTGCGTTCCATGGAAAAGTACAAGGCCACGGGTGGGGTCCACGGGGCGGCCATCGTCACCCAGGGAGGGGAACTCATCCTTCGGGAAGACGTGGGACGACACAACGCGGTGGACAAGGTGATCGGCTACGCCCTGCGGCACGGGATTCCTGGGGAGGAAATTCTCCTCCTCGGAACGGGGAGGCTCACGCTTCAGATGATCCTCAAGGCGGCTCGCTATGGCATCGGGGTCGCGGCTTCGCGCAGTGCGGCGACGCATCAGGCGGTCCTCCTCGCAGGAGAACTCGGGATGGACGTCCTCGGCTACGTCCGCGGCGGCAACGCGATCCTCTACACCTCGGGCGGCCGGCTCGAGGGGGACAAGGTGGGAAGCGAGCTCGCCAGCTCACTCTAAACGCGACTTGAGGGGGGAGTTCCATGGCCGTCATCACGCGGCGCGAATTTTTGAAGCGTGCGGGATTTGCCGTGACCGCCGCATCGATCTTTGGCCTTTCGGGAGCGCAGAAGGCCTTTGCCCGAACGGCGAAGATCCAGCTCGACATCAAGAAGGGCAAGACGTACCCGACGGTGTGCCCCTACTGCTCCGTAGGATGCGGAATGCTCGCCACGTCCGTGGACGGGAAGATCGTCCACATCGAGGGCAACCCCGACAGCCCGATCAACCGCGGCGCCCTGTGTTCGAAAGGGTCGGCCGCCCTCCAGCTCGTGAACAACCCCGCGCGCAATACGAAGGTTCTCTACCGCCGCCCCGGGGGGACGGAGTGGGAAGAGAAGCCGTACGATTGGGCCCTCGACCGCGTCGCCCAGCTCATCAAGGAAACGCGCGACCGCACGTTCGTCGAGAAGGACAAGGACGGAAACCTCATCATGGCCACGCCGGCCATCGCCCACCTCGGCGGTTCGACGAACGAAAACGAGTGGCTCTACCTTCACATCAAGCTCCTGCGCGCCCTCGGACTCGTAAACGTCGACGACAACGCCCGCCTCTGCCACGCCTCCACCGTTCCCGCCCTCGCGGCTTCCTTTGGACGCGGGGCGATGACCCTCGCCGTGCAGGACCTCTACAACAGCGACGTAGTCGTCATCATGGGGTCGAACATGGCAGAGAACCACCCCGTGGGCTTCCGCTGGGTGCTCAAGGCCAAGGAGGAGCGCGGGGCTAAGCTCATCGTCGTCGACCCGCGCTTTACGCGCACCGCTTCCGCGGCGGACAAGTATGTGCCCATCCGGCCGGGGACAGACATCGTCTTCCTCGGGGCGCTCGTGAACTACATCTTGCAAAACGACCTGTACTTCAAGGAATACGTCGTGAACTACACGAACGCCCCCTTCCTCGTGAACGAGAACTTTAAGGATACGGAAGACCTGGAAGGGCTTTTCGTCGGCTACGATCCGGAGAAGGGCGCCTACAACCAGAAGCTCTGGGACTTCGAGCGCGAGGAGCTCGTGCCCTCCTCTCAAGAGCCCAAGACGCTCACGGAGCGCGTCGCGCAAAAGCTCCGCGTCGGGCGGCCGAAGCGTGACGATACCTTACAGCATCCGCGCACGGTCTTCCAGATCTTGAAGCGCCACTACAGCCGCTACACGCCAGAAATGGTGGAAAAGATCTGCGGAGTATCCAAAGAGGATTTCCTCTACGTCGCCAAGACGCTCGCGGAGGTAGGTCGGCCGGACAAGACGGCGGCATTCGTCTACTCCATGGGCTGGACGCAGCACACGGTAGGCGCGCAGATCATCCGGACCTCGACGATCCTCCTCGGACTCTTGGGGAGCATCGGGCGCCCCGGCGGGGGGATTGCCGCGATGCGCGGGCACTCCAACGTACAGGGCGCCTCGGATTTCCCACTTCTCGCCAACTACCTCATGGGGTACATCGCCTTCCCGCAGAAGGGTGCCAACAGCCTCGAGGAGTACCTCCTCAAGGTGACGAAGCCCACGGGGTGGTGGGCGAACACGCCGAAGTACGTCGTGAGCCTTCTGAAGGCGTGGTTCGGCGAACACGCGACGGCCGAAAACGACTTCGGCTTCAACTCGCTCCCGCGGGCCTTCGGAGACCACACGATCTTCGGGATCCTCGACCAGATGCGCCAGGGGATCGTCGAGGGTCTCATCCAGATGGGGCAAAACATCGCCACGAGCGGGCAGCACGCCTCGTTCATTCGCACGGACGCCCTGCCTAAGCTCAAGTGGATGGTGATCGTCGACCCGTTCCTCACGGAGTCGGCGACCTTCTGGAAGGACGCGCCAGAGGTCAAAGAAGGGAAGCTCAAGCCCGAAGAAATCCAGACGGAGATCTTCGTCTTCCCTGCGGCCGCCTTCGCCGAAAAGTCCGGGAGCATCACGAACACTGGGCGCACGGCGCAGTGGCGAGAAAAGGCCGGCAGGTCGCCGGGAGACGCCCGCGGCGATCTGTACTTCACGTACGAACTCGGGAAGCGGCTCAAGAAGCTCTACGCGAACAGCACGAACCCGCGCGATTGGGCGATCCAGCACCTCACGTGGGACTACGAGGGGAGCGACCCGAACGAAGGGCCGGACATCCTCAAAATTCTCAAGGAGATCAACGGCTACAACGTGGCCGACGGCTCCCACGTGAAGAGTTTCCTCGAGCTCAAGGACGACGGCTCCACGGCGTGCGGGAACTGGATCTACGCGGGGATCTACCCCGACCCCAAGACGAACCGCGCCGCCTCCCGCGATCCCCAGGGGCGCTACGCCTTGAACTGGGGCTTTACATGGCCGGCAAACCGCCACATCCTCTACAACCGCGCCTCCGCCGACCCGAACGGGCGTCCGTGGGCGGAAAACAAGAAGCTCATCTGGTGGGACGAGGCGCAAAAGAAGTGGGTCGGAGACGACGTTCCGGACTTCCCGGCGGCCAAGGCGCCCACCGCCGAGGCGAAGCCCGACGGGATCGGCCTCGACGCCCATTCCGGACGCGATCCATTCATCATGATGGCCGACGGACGTTTGGGGATCTTTGCCCCGCTTGCCGACGGACCGCTTCCGACGCACTACGAACCCGTGGAGACGCCCGTGGGGAACCTCCTGTATCCCAAGTACCCGCACAACCCCGTGACCGTCTACTACAAAAAGATCCCGCGGAACGTCCTCCACGGCGTGGCGAACGAGAAGTACCCGTACATCATCTCGACGTACCGCCTCACGGAACACTGGCACGGAGGCGCCATGTCACGCAACCTCCCGTGGCTTTCGGAGCTCATGCCCGAGCTCTTCGCGGAGATTTCGCCGGAACTCGCCAAGACAATCGGGGTGAAGAGCGGCGACTGGGTGGAGATCACCACCGAACGCGGCCGCGTGCGCGCCCGTGTCCTCGTCACGCGGCGCATCCGCCCCTACGTCGTCGACGGCCGAGTCTACCAGGTCGTGGGGCTTCCGATCCACTGGGGGTACGCCGGAGCGGTGGTGAAGGGCGACATCACGAACAACCTGACGGCAATCGTCGGCGAGCCGAACTCGCGCATCCACGAATCCAAGGTCTTCACGTGCAACATCCGCAAGGTCGAAGGCTAAACGCGGGAGCACGAGGGGGTGTCGGCGTTGGGAGCTAAGGGGATGCTCATCGATACGTCGTTGTGCATCGGATGTAAAGCGTGTCAGGTGGCCTGTAAGGAGTGGAACGACCTCCCCATGGAAGAGCACATCGGCTTTTCCGGGGACAGCTACGACAACACGCTCCGCCTTACGGCGACCACCTGGCGCCACGTGAAGTTCATCGAGCAGTTCGACGAAAACCACAACGGACGCTGGCTCTTCCTTTCCGATTCCTGCAAGCACTGTACGGACGCCGCGTGTATGAATGTCTGCCCGACCGGCGCCATCGTGCGCACGGAGTTCGGATCGGTGTACGTGCAGGAGGACGTGTGCATCGGCTGCGGTTCGTGCGAGCGGGCCTGCCCCTTTGGCGTGATTCACGTAGACGCCAAAAAGCACGTGGCGCAAAAGTGCACGCTCTGCTACGACCGACTGCAACACGGGATGCAGCCGGCGTGCGCCCAAGCCTGTCCAACGGACGCGATCCAGTTCGGCGACGTGGACGAGCTCCGGAAGCACGCCCGCGAACGCGTGGCCCAGCTTCAGGCGCGCGGCGAGGACAAGGCGCGCGTGTACGGCGAGGACATCGCCGGCGGGCTGAACGTCTTCTACATCCTGTTGGACGAGCCCAAGGTGTACGGCCTGCCGGAAGAGGTTTCCGTGCCGAACCGCGAAAACGAACTTCCCGTCCTCGGCGTCGTCGGTGCCGTGGCGGCGGGACTCGTCGGCCTCGCCGCCCTCGCGGACGCGCGGACGGATGCGCCGACGATTAAGGAAGAAAGCGAGTGAGCGCGGAAGGCGGTAAACCCGCACGAAAACGCGGTGGAAACGGGGGTGGCGGCCAATGGCCGAGACGCGGCGGTGGATTCTCAAGCATCGCCTGCCGAGTCAGACGATGCACTTTCTCCTCCTTCTCTCTTGGTTTACGCTTGCGGTAACGGGGTTTGGGGTAAAATTCGGGTGGGTGAGCGGACCTACGGCGGTGTCCTTCATCCAGTGGCACGTATACGCCGGGGCGCTTCTCACCTTTGCGTCTCTCGGGTACGTTCTCTTTGCCTGGCGGAGCTTTACCGCCCTCGTGCGCGAGATGTTCACCTGGGATCGCGATACGTGGCTGTGGTGGACGAACCTGGGCGGGTACCCGCAGAAGATCCTCCGCCTTGGGAAGCCCAAAGAATACCCGCAGACGAAGTACAACGCAGGCCAAAAGTTCTTCGGGGTCGTCGTTCTTTTGGCCATTCCCACCGTGATCGTTACGGGGTGGCAGATGTACTTCTTCCCCGGCGCGTTGCCGCACGTGTGGAATAAGATCTTCTTCGACGTACACGTGTGGTTTACCCTCTTCGTGACGCTCTTCGTGCTCGTAGTCCACATTCCCCTGGCTCTCTACCTCTTCGACGACTTCAAGGGGATGTTCCGGTTCGGAGCAGGGTACGTTCCTTTGGAGTTTGCCGAGGAGCACAGTCCGAAGTGGGTGAAGCAGGTGCTCGCCCGAGAAGAAGTCCCGCATACCCGGGGAACCGGCGGGAAGGTCGCAGGAGAGGCGTAACCTCGTCCTCTTAAGGAGCAAAGGGAAAAAGACGATTCCCCAAAGGGGCTCCTCGTCTACCGGACGGGCGAAGGAGACGGAGGAGCCCCGCCCTTCTCTCTCTGCGGGAGGCGCGTCGGGGCGATTTCCGGGTCGAGTGAGTAAGCGTCTAAAGGAGCGACGGACGTGGACGTACAGCGCATTGTGCAGATGTGGGAGACGATGCCCTTTCCCGAAGAAATCAAGGAAGACGAAGGTTTTGCAAAGCTTCGGGAAGCGTACGTCGACCTTCTCGGGGTGTATGCGGCACACCCGTTTGCCGCTTCGGTTCCCCGGGTGCCCGAAGAAGAAGTTCAAGCGCACCTTCGGGCGGGAACGCCACTTCTTCGGGCGATCGAAGCCTCGGTCGATTTCTCCCACGCGGAAAGTCTGCTTCCGCTCGTAGCCGCCTGGGAAGGGTTTTCCGAAGAAGTGCGCGCTTCGCTTTGGGAGGTCCTGGAGAAGACTTTACCCGCGGAGCGCCTTGCGCTCCTCGCCGCGGCGTGGGCGGGGGAGGGAGCTGCCGTTCACGAAGCGGCAGAACGCCTGGAAGTGCAGCCTAAGGCGCTCGAGGCGTGGCTCTTCTTCGCCTTGTACCCGACGCGTGTGGCCGTACGGGAGGCGTGGCTGGGCAAAGATCGGGTACCCCTCGAGGTTTGGGGCCACGGGAGCTGCCCCTTCTGCGGCGCCCTTCCGCACTTGGGAGAGTTCGTGGGGGACCGAGGCGAACGGGTTCTCCGTTGTCCGAGCTGCGGCGCCGCGTGGGAGTTTCCGCGGCTTCGCTGTCCCGCCTGCGGCGAGGACGACCCAAATCATTTGGAAGTCCTCTTCTTTGACGTGGATCGCGACAGGGTTCGCGTCGACGTGTGCGATCGCTGCGGCCATTACGTAAAGGGGATTCCCGCGCTCGAACTCTCCGACCCGTTCGAGCTCCTCCTCCTGGACGCCTTTACCTACCCCTTAGACGTCGCCGCCGAAGAGGAGGGTTACGGGAGGCCCCAGGCGGAGGAAGGTCGAGATCGGTAGGGATCTCGCCCTCCAAAGTTCGAGAAGGAGGGAGGCGCGTGCGGAGCGCGTGCATCTTGTCCGGCGGCAAATCTTCGCGCATGGGGCGCAACAAGGCGTTTCTCCCCGTCGCCGGGCTTCCCAACATCCGCCGCATCGTGGAGACCTTGCGCCCGCACTTTCCGGACGTCTGTCTGGTCACCAACGATCCGGAAGCTTACGAAGACCTCGGCCTTCCCATGACACGCGACCGCTACCCGGGACAGGGTCCTGTAGCCGGCGTACACGCGGGACTCCTTCTCGCCCGCTTCGATCGCGTCTTCGTCGTGGCAAACGACATGCCCTTCGTCTCCGCGGAGGTCGCCCTTCGCCTGGTGGAGCTTTCTGAAGGATACGACGCCGCGGTCCCCGAAGTGGGCGGTCAGGTGCACACCCTATATGCGGTGTACCGCAAAGAAACGGCGCCGCACTTCGAAGCCGTGCTCCTCGAAGGGCGGCGGCGCATGGTCGACGTGTACGAACGAATCCGTGTGCGCTACGTCCGGGCGGAAGAGCTCGGGCTCACTCCGGAGGAGGCGGAACGCATCTTCTTCAACATGAACACGCCCGAGGAGTACGCCCGCGCCCTCGCGTGGACGGAAGAGGGGGAAGTCCAGAAGTAACCCGCGTTTGGGATTCTGGGTGTCGGGGAGTTTTGTTGTCTAAGTCCCGCAGGAAGGCTCCCGCCGCGGACAAGATGTAGGGTCCTACTACAAGTATTCCGACGAAAAGAGGCACACAAACGACGAATAGGGGGTTCCGCATGTTCCGAACGATCGCGGGCAAGCGCCGCTGGGCGGTCGCCGCCCTTGTCTTCTGGTTTGCCGTCTTTGGAGCCCTTGCCGGCTGCGGCAAGTCGGCCCCTGCCGGGACATCCCCGGAAACGAAGGCTCCGTCCGCGGAAACGCCGCAACCGGCGCCCGCCGTGCGGGACGTCGTCCTCGCGACGACCACGAGCACGCAGGACACGGGCCTTCTCGACTACCTCGTACCGATCTTCGAAAAGCAAACGGGCTACAAGGTCAAGGTCGTCGCCGTCGGCACGGGGCAGGCGCTTGAGATGGGGAAGCGGGGCGAAGCCGACGTCCTCCTCACGCACGCTCCCGCCTCCGAAAAGCCGCTCGTGGACGACGGCACGGTGACGAACTACCGCCTCGTCATGCACAACGACTTCGTCCTCGTCGGTCCCCCTAACGACCCGGCCAAGGTCAAGGAAGCCCAAGACCTGAAGGCCGCCATGAAGGCAATCGCCGCCTCCGGCGCGGGCTTCGTCTCCCGGGGCGACGATTCGGGTACGCACAAGAAAGAACTCGTCCTCTGGAAGGCGGCCGGCGTCGATCCTAAGGGACAGGCGTGGTACAGAGAAAGCGGTACGGGGATGGGGCAGACGCTCCTCATCGCCAACGAAAAGCGCGCGTACACCTTGACGGACCGCGGTACGTACCTCGCCTACAAGAACAAGCTCGACCTCGCCATCGTCCGCGAGGGCGACAAGGACCTCCTCAACATCTACCACGTCATGCAGGTGAACCCCGAAAAGTACCCCAAGGTGAATGCGGAGGGTGCCAAGGCCTTTGTCGAGTTTCTCGTGTCGCCCGAGACGCAAAAGCTCATTGGCGAGTTCGGCGTCGACAAGTACGGGCAGCCCCTCTTCTTCCCCGACGCGAAAGAGGGGAAGGAGTAAAACGCTGTGGATCTCGTGTGGTCGGGACTCCGCGAGGCGGTGCGGATTCTCTTGGCCCGAGACCCGGAAATCTTCGCGATCTTCGGGCTCTCTCTCCGCATCGCGGTTTGGGCGCTCGGGATCAGCCTCCTCATCGGCCTTCCGCTGGGCGTCCTCCTCGGCGTCGTGCACTTTCGCGGCCGCGGGGTGCTCCTAAGCATCTTTAACGCCGGAATGGGGCTTCCGCCCACGGTCGTCGGGCTGTGGGTGGCCCTTTTTCTCTGGCGGAACGGGCCTTTGGGCGCCCTGCGCCTCATCTACACGCCTGCGGCCATCGTCATCGCCGAGGTGATCCTCACGACGCCGATCCTCGTCGCCCTCGTCGCGGCGGCGGCTGCGGGTGCCAAAGAGCGGCTACACGAGTTCTTCCTCTCCTTGGGGACGACGCCGCCGACGTACCTCTACCTCCTCTTGCGGGAAATTCGCATGCCGCTTCTCGCTGCGGTGATTGCCGGCTTCGGACGGGTGATTTCCGAAGTGGGGGCGGCGATGATCGTCGGCGGCAACATCCGCGGGGAAACGCGGACGCTCACGACGGCGATCGTACTCGAGGTGTCGAAGGGGGCATTCGACCGGGCGCTGGCAATCAGCTTTCTCCTTCTCGCCCTGTCTTTCGCCGTCACCGCATTCCTCACCTACCTCCAGCACCGCGTCCGGGAAGGTTGATCGCGGAATCCGGGTTGCGAGGCGTTGCCGAAGGGGGGATCGCCGTGGGAGACGTCCTCCGCGTGCGCGGGGTGCGCGTCGTACGCGCCGGACGTGCCATCTTGGACGGAATCGACCTCCACCTCGCCGCGGGGGAGCGTCTCGGTCTTGCGGGCCCAAACGGATCGGGAAAGACGACGCTCCTCAAGGTCCTCGCCCTTCTTCTTACGCCGACGGAAGGGGAACGCGAGGTGTTCGGCGTACCCGTAAGCCGCACCGTTCCGACAGAACTCCGCCGGCGCATGGCCGTCGTCTTTCAGGATCCGCCGCTTCTTACGGGTAGTGTGCTGGCGAACATCTACCTCCCTTTGCGCATTCGCGGCCTGGGCCGGAACAAGGCAAGGGAAGAGGCGTACGCCTGGCTCGAGCGTTTTGGGCTGGAAGTCTTTGCGGGACGAAGCGCCCGCTCCCTCTCGGGTGGGGAGCGGGCGCGCCTCGCCCTCGCCCGCGCGCTGGCGCTGCGGCCGGAGGTGCTCTTTTTAGACGAACCCTTTGCCGCCGTAGACGTCACGTCGCGTGCGCCCCTCAAGGCGACCCTCCGGGAGATCCTGCGAGATCAGGGGACGAGCCTCCTCCTCATCAGCCACGACTACCGCGACTTGGAAGACCTCACGGAGCGCACGGTCGTCCTCGTGCGCGGTCGCGTGCTCGCCGCCGGCCCGACGGCAACCTTACGGCGAGAACATCCTCTCGTGCGCGAGCTCTTTCCCTGAAGCCGAGGCGGTGCCGAACGATCGAAACGGTTCTCACCGAGTAAACGCTTTCAGGAAGAAATAGGGTATAATGGCAAAGAGAAACACCCCCACCCGTATTGCGGCTTTCGACGTCCCGGCACCCGTTTCCTCGAAACTTGTCTTAAAAGGGAGGCGTGGGTACGATGCTGCGCGGGTACAACAACCGCGAACTCCTTGTGGACCTCACGCGGGGCACGGTAGAAGAACGGCCGCTCGACTGGGAACTCGTTCGGAAGTACATCGGCGGCCGCGGCCTCGGCGTAAAGTACGTGTTCGACAACGGGCCGCACGTAGAGCCTTTCTCGCCCGAAAACCTACTCGCGATCATGACGGGCCCGCTCACGGGGACGCGCTCGCCCATGAGCGGACGGTTGGCCGTCGTCACGAAGTCCCCCCTCACGGGGACGGTGACGGATTCGCACATGGGCGGATGGACGGCCGCCCGGATCAAGTGGGCGGGTGTGGACAACATCCTCATCCGCGGACGGAGCGAAAAGCCGGTCTACCTGTACATTGAAAATGGGCGAGCGGAAATCCGCGACGCGTCGGACATTTGGGGCCTCGGCGTGCGGGAGACCGTGCGGGTCTTGCGGGAACGCCACGGGGGCAGTCGTCCGGAGGACGTAAGCGTGATGGCCATAGGTCCGGCGGGCGAGCGGCTCGTGCGCTTTGCCTCGTTCATCAACGAGGACGATCGCGCGGCGGGGCGCGGCGGCACCGGGGCCGTAGCCGGCTACAAGCGGCTCAAGGCGATCGTCGTCAAGGGGTCGGCCCGCGACCGCGACTTCGTCGCCTACGATGAGACCGCCTACCACAAGGCGAACCAAGACGGGCTGCGGGCGATCCTTCACGGGGCGGTTACGGCGCCCAAGAAGGGCGGCCTCTCCGTGTACGGGACGAACGTGCTCATGAACATCATCGACGGCGTGAGCGGCCTCCCCGTGTACAACGCCAAGACGACGGTGATCGAAGGGGCGGCGGAGATCGGCGGAGAACGCGTGCGGGAGACGATCCTCTACCGCGACCACACCTGCCACGCCTGCCCCGTAGGCTGCAAAAAGGACGTCGTCGTGCGGGAGGGGAAGTATCGGACGACGGTCCCCGCCGGGAGCATGGAGTACGAGTCCGCCTGGGCCCTCGGGGCGCTCATCGGCGTCACCAACCGCGAAGCGGTGGCGCGCATGATCGACCTCGCAAACGACTTCGGCATGGACACCATCGAGACGGGGAACGCCATCGCCGTGGCGATGGAGGCCTACGAGCGCGGGCTCATCGGGTACGCGATCCGCTGGGGAGACGCCGACCGCGCGATTGAACTCCTCCGCTCGATCGCCGAGCGAAGCGGGGTAGGCGACGACCTCGCCGAGGGGCCGGCCCGCTTCGCCAAGTCCCTCGGGGCGCCCGAGATCTCCATGTCCGTAAAGGGGCAGTCCATCCCCGCCTACGACCCGCGGGCCATTCAGGGGATTGGCCTTGGGTACGCGACGAGCAACCGCGGTGCCTGCCACCTCCGTGGCTACACGATCAGCGCCGAGATCCTCGGGATTCCCTACCCTGTGGACCGTACGGCCGTGGCCGGGAAGGGCGAACTCCAAAAGTGGTTTCAGGACCTCTTCGCCTTCACGGACTCCCTCGACGTGTGCAAGTTCTCGACGTTTTCCGAGACGCCGGAGCACTACGCGCGGCAGTTTTCCGCACTCACGGGCATGGAGATCACGGAAGAGGAACTCTTCCGCATCGGGGAGCGCATTTACAATCTCGAGCGCTACTACAACAACCTCGCCGGCTTCAACCGGCGTGAGGACGACCACCTGCCGGAACGCTTCCTGAAGGAGCCGGCGGCGGGGAAGTCCGAGGGCATGGTGAGCCATCTCGACGAAATGCTCGACGAGTACTACCGCGTCCGCGGCTGGCGGGACGGCGTCGTGCCCGAGGAAAAGCTCCGCGAGCTCGAGATCATCGCCTGACGGCTGCGGGTTCGGCAACGGAGACGCCGCCGGGGCAACTCGGCGCCGTCTCCACGAGGAAGGGGTGCGCGTGGTGGAACTCTTTCGCGTCCTGTCCGTCGCCGACGTCCGAAAGCTCCTCGACTCGCTTCCCGTACCTTCGCGCCGGGTAGAGGAAGTCCCCCTCCTCCGGGCGGCGGGACGCGTTCTCGCGCGCGGCGTGCGCGCTCCGGAGGACGTTCCCGCGTTTTCCCGTTCTACGGTGGACGGCTACGCCGTGATCGCCCGAGAGACTTTCGGCGCGGGGGAATCCACCCCCACGCTCCTCGACGTCGTCGGCGAGGTGCGCATGGGCGAGACTCCCGGGCGTCGTCTCTCCGAGGGGGAGGCGATGTACGTTCCCACGGGAGGAATGCTCCCCGAGGGGGCGGACGCCGTCGTCGCCGTGGAGCACGTGGAAGTCATGGGGACTCTCCTCAACGTCTACCGCGCCGTCTCACCGGGACAGAACGTGATCTTCCGCGGGGAGGACGCCCTTGCCGGGGAGGAGGTCCTCGGCCCGGGAATGCGGCTTCGCCCTTACGAAATTGCCTACCTCGCTGGCCTCGGGGTGCGCGAGGTGCCCGTGTACGCGCCTCCTATCGCGACCGTTCTTTCCACGGGAGACGAACTCGTCCCACACGAGACGCGCGACCTCCGGTTGGGGCAGGTGCGCGACACGAACGCCCCGGCGATCTGCCTCCTTGCCGAGGAGTTCGGCGCACGTGTCCGCTGCGGTGGCATCGTGCGTGACGACGAAGACGCCTTTGCCCGGGCGATCGGTGCCGCCCTCGAAGACTCCGACCTCGTGATCCTTTCCGGCGGAAGCTCCGTCGGGGTGCGCGACCTCACGCTGCGGGTGCTTGAGGAGCGCTTCCGCGCGGAAGTCTTCTTCCACGGGATTTCTCTCCATCCGGGGAAGCCCACCTTGCTCGCGCGCGTGGGGGAACGCTTCGTCCTCGGCCTCCCCGGGAATCCTACCTCCGCCACGGTCGTCTTTTTCCTCTTCGGGCGCCACCTCCTCGCGCGCCTGGCCGGGGAGGCGGTTTTCGCCCCGATCGCCCTCGAGGCGAAGCTCCGGCGTCCCCTCGCCTCCGTTGCCGGCCGTACGGACTACTACCGCGTGCGCCTCGTGCGCGAGGCGGACGGTTGGTGGGCGGAGCCGGTGCTCGGAAAGTCGGGTCTCCTCTTTACGCTCCTGGGGAGCGACGGGCTCGCGGAGGTGCCCGAAGAAAAGGAAGGGTACCTCGCCGGGGAGTCGGTCCGCGTGTACCTGTTGGACACGCGGCAAGTAGCCGTTCCGCCCCCCCGCAAGCCGCGAGAAGGTCTCGCAGCCCGTTGGACGGAAAAGGAGGAGTGACCGTGGGGCGCAAGGTGTTTCTCGACGAAGAGCCCCTCGACGACGTTCGCCGGCGTTGGCTCTCCCGCGCGAACATCCCCCGTCGCACGGAACGAATTCCTACGGCGGAGGCCCTGAATCGCGTCGCCGCCGTAGACCTCTACGCCCGCGTCTCCATGCCCAACTACAACGCGGCGGCAATGGACGGGTTTGCCGTACGCGCAGAACGGACGTTTTTCGCCTCGGAGACCAACCCCGTGCGCCTGCGCGTCGGGGAGGAGGCGATCGTCGTCGACACCGGCGATCCCCTTCCCGAAGGGACGGACGCCGTAATCGCCGTCGAGCGCGTCCACATCCTCGACGACGGACGGACCATCGAGGTCCTCGCC
This sequence comes from Brockia lithotrophica, assembly GCF_003633725.1. Taxonomy (NCBI): domain Bacteria; kingdom Bacillati; phylum Bacillota; class Bacilli; order Thermicanales; family Thermicanaceae; genus Brockia; species Brockia lithotrophica. Next base: position 257,283 of record NZ_RBIJ01000001.1, read on the forward strand.
CCCGTGGCCCCGTGGCAGGACGTACGGCCGATCGGCGAAGACGTGGTGGTGGGGGAGATGATCCTCCCGGCCTTCCGCCGCCTTCGCCCGTACGACCTGGGGGCACTCCTCGCCGGCGGCGTCCTCGAGGTGGAGGTGCTCGCGCGTCCGCGCGTGGCCGTGCTTCCCACGGGCGACGAGCTCGTCCCTCCCAAGGAAGACATCGGCCTCGGGGAAATCCCTGAGTTCAACGGCGCCATGCTCCGCGGCCTCGCGGAGTCCTGGGGGGCGGTCGCCGACGTGTTCCCGATCACACCCGACGATCCAGGGTTCCTTCGGGAGCGCGTGGCCGCCGCCCTCGAACGCTACGACGTCGTGGTCTTGAACGCCGGCTCGAGTGCCGGGCGCGACGACTACACCGCCGACATCCTCGGGTCCTTCGGCGAGATCGTCGCCCACGGCGTCGCCACCCGGCCGGGGAAGCCCGTCGTCCTCGCGGTGACTCCGGAAGGTCGTCCCCTTCTCGGCATCCCGGGCTTTCCCGTCTCCGCCTTTCTCGCCATGGAGTGGTTCTTGAAACCCCTCCTCGACCGCTATTTTGGGGAGGGGGCGCCCCCGCGGCCGCGCGTGCGCGCGCTCCTCGGGCGACGCCTCGTGTCCGCCGTCGGCCGCGACGAATTCGTACGCGTGACCGTAGGCAAGGTGGAAGGGCGCTACGTCGTCCAGCCCCTCTCGCGCGGGGCCGGCGTGACGATGTCCCTCGTGCGTGCCGATGGGCTTCTCGTCGTCCCGCGGGAGGCGGAAGGCTTCGAGCAGGGGACGGAGGTCGAGGTCGAGCTCTTCCGCGACCCGGCACAGATCGACCGCACCGTCGTCCTCACGGGAAGCCACGACTTCGCCCTCGACCTCTTGCGCTCACACCTTAGGCGGAAGGACCCCACATGCGACCTTTCGTCCTCGCACGTGGGGAGCACGGCGGGGCTTCAGGCGATCGCCCGCCGCGAGGCACACGGCGCCGGCATCCACCTCCTCGATCCGGAGGACGGGACGTACAACGTCTCCTACGTCCGGCGCCACATCCGCGGCGTCCCCGTGGTACTCGTCCACCTCGCCAAGCGCGTTCAGGGCTTCCTCGTAGCCAAGGGAAATCCCCTGGGAATCCGAAGCCTCGAAGACATCGCCCGCCCGGGCGTGCGCTACGTGAACCGCCAGCGCGGCGCGGGGACGCGGATCCTCTTCGACCACCTTTTGCGCAAGGCGGGGATCTCCCGGGAGTCCGTGTACGGGTACGACCGCGAAGTGCCTACTCACCTCGCCGTGGCGGTCGCCATCCGCGAGGGAAGCGCCGACGTGGGATTGGGGATCTACGCGGCGGCCAAGGCCTTCGACCTCGATTTCATCCCCGTCGGCGAAGAGCAGTACGACCTGCTCCTCTTGCGTTCCTTTGTGGAAAGCCCGTTGGGCGCCTGCTTCCTCGAGATCCTGCAAAGCGAAGCCTTTCGCGAGGAGCTTCGGCGTTTCGGCGGCTACGACCTCTCCCGCAGCGGAGAGGTGGTGTACGCGCAGGAGGGCTGACTTTCGGGAAGGGGCCGCCGTCTGCGGAGCGCCTCCGGGATCGTGGGACGGACGGGTGGAGGAAGGTGCGAGCGGCCGCCTCGGCGCTGAGGCGGCCGCGATTTTGTTTTGCCGGCAAGTTTTTGCGGAAAACGCGCACCCTACGGGTGAGACGCAAGGCGCTTTGCCCTCCTCGGGGCGCAGAAGCCCCGACTCTGGAAGACGACGGCGGAGGTGGCATGAAGCGTGCGTTCCCGGTGGGTGCGCGTCATCGCGCTAGGGCTTGCCTTCCTCCTCGCGGGCCTTGTGCCCCTAGAGCTTTGGGGGCGGGCGCCCTTGGCCCCGAAGGGCGCGGAAAAGGCCGGTGAACCTCCCCGTGCCGAAGCCTTCGGCCGGGAAATTCTTCGCGTGGGTTCGCGCGGGGGGGACGTATACGAGCTGCAAGGAAGGCTTCAGTACCTCGGGTACTACCACGGGCCGATCGACGGAATCTTCGGCTGGCGTACGTACTGGGCGGTGCGCAACTTCCAGTACCAGTTCGGCATTCGCGTAGACGGGATCGTCGGGCCGCAGACGAAGTACAAGCTCTGGCTGGCGACCAAAAACTGGCGTCCTACGGGCACCGCCTCGACACCTGCCCCTTCCGCACCGAAGCCCACGTACGTCACGTACACCTCGCAGCCGATTACGAGTCGCGACATCGACCTCATGGCACGTACGGTGTACGGCGAGGCCCGGGGAGAACCGTACATCGGCCAGGTGGCCGTGGCGGCGGTCATCCTAAACCGCCTGCGGCACCCCGCGTTTCCCAACACGATTCCCGGGATCATCTTTCAGCCTGGGGCCTTCACGTGCGTTTCGGACGGTCAAATCTGGCTCACGCCGGATGCGACGGCGCGCCGCGCGGTGTACGACGCGCTCAACGGGTGGGACCCGAGCGGCGGAGCCCTCTACTACTTCAATCCCAAGACCGCGACTTCCGCGTGGATCTGGTCGCGGCCGCAGATCAAGCGCATCGGCAACCACATTTTTACCCGGTAGGCTCGGCGGCTGTATACCCGCACCGGCATGGTGCAAGTCGCCGGGCAGGCGAGGCGCACGTGCATTTCGCGTTCGACTGCCGGGATGGATGCCGGAGCAAGCGGGAGATCGACGCGCGGAGGCGAAAGGGCTTCCGCGCCCTTTTCATTCGTCGTCCCATTTGGGGAGGAAAAGGCTCGCCTTCACGTTGGGGAGCGCTTCCAGTTCGGCGACGAGCGTGCCCAGTTCGTTGTCCGTGCCGCGGACGATGAGGGAGACGGCGACGTCTCCGCCAGCGTCCGTGAGTTCCACGCGTCCGAGGATCAGGTGCGCCTTGCGCGCGAGAATCTCGTTTACGGCGGCGAGGGATACGCGGTCGTCGTGCACGTGCACGGAGGCGGTTCCGAAGTGCGTCTTCACGGAAAGCCCGTCCTTTCGTCCGTCGTGGATCTCTCTTTTCCGTTTGGATCGATTTGCGGCGTTCGCGAAATACGCTCCCGCCGCGCCTCTCGCCCTTTGCGGCCGGAGGGCAAAAGGCCGGGGCGGGGACCGACGTCTTCAGTGTAGCATACGCGCCGCGGGCCGCGCCTACCCCCCTCGCTCTCTTGAGTTCTTTCGCTGCCCCGTGCTATCCTAAAAACGAACTAAAGTTCAACGAATCTTTGTTTGCCGATTGTCCGGCTCGGTGCGGAGGGATTCGGATGGATGGAGGGGCGGACTACGCCCGCGCGGGAGACGAGGAGAAACCCGCGCGGGGCGCATCCGCAGGGAAAGAACGCGTCGTGCTCTTGGTGGACATGGAGTCGTTTTTTGCCTCCGTAGAGGTGGCGGCACGCCCCGACCTCCGGGGGCGTCCGGTGGTCGTCGCGGGGGATCCCGAGCGGCGACACGGGGTCGTCCTCGCGGCCACGCGGGAGGCCAAGGCGTGCGGCGTTTCTACGGCGATGACGTTGGGCGAGGCGCTCCTCCTCTGTCCCGAGGCGGTCGTCGTACGCCCGCACATGGCCCGCTACCTCGCCACCTCCCTTCGGATCACCGCCCTTCTCGAGGCGTTTTCCGACCTCGTGGAACCGTACTCTATCGACGAGCAGTTCGTGGAGCTCACGCCGACCTTGCACCTCTTCGGAACGGCGGAATCCGCCGCGCAGGAGATCCGCCGACGCATCCGCGAGGCCACGGGCGTCAACGCCCGCGTGGGCATCGGCCCGAACAAGCTCACGGCAAAAATGGCCTGCGACGTGTACGCCAAAAAGATCCCTGAAGGCATATTCCGCGTCGCTCCGGGGAAGTTCGCCGAAGCCTTTTGGCATCGGTCGGTAGAAGATCTCTTCGGCGTCGCCCGCCGCCTCGGCGCCCACTTGCGAGGCATGGGGATCCGCACGATCGGCCAGCTCGCCCAAACGCCCGAAGAGCTCCTCCGCCGCCGGTTCGGCAAGCTCGGGGTGCGCCTTCACCGGTACGCCAACGGCATCGATCCTTCTCCCGTAGACCCTTCCCTGGTGTGGCGGCAAAAGGGGGTAGGGCGGGGGATCACCCTCCCGCGCGATTACCGGGAAGGGCGGGACGTGGGAATCGTGATCCTCGAGCTCGCCGACGAGGTGGCGCACCGCGCCCGCGCCTTGGGTGTCCTCGGGAACGTCGTCGGCGTAGGGATAGGGGGCGCCTACGGCCTAGAGGTGCGGCACGGGTTTTTCCGCCAGATGCACCTGTCCGTGCCTACGCGTTCCCCGACGGAAATCGCCGCGGCGGCCCGCGCCCTCTTTCGTCGCCATTGGTCGGGGTTCCCCGTGCGCCACGTGTCCGTGTTCCTCGGCGGGCTTTCCACCGACGACGTCTTCCCCCTCGAGCTCTTTCGGGATCGGGTGCGGGAGGAAAGGGTGTACCAGACGCTGGACTTCATCTGGGAGCGGTTTGGCCGGGCAAGCCTCGTGCGCGCTTCTTCCCTCACCCCGGCGGGACAGGCGCGGGAGCGCGCGCATAAGATCGGCGGACACGAGGCGTGATTTTCCGCTTCGGGGAGACCTCGTACGCCTGTACGGCAAACGGGATTCAAGTCTCCTTTGCGAGTTCGTCTGGAGAGGGGAGGGAAGACCCGTGTTCGGAAGTTCCCGCGGGGGAAACGAGCCAGCATCCATCTGGGAAGGAAGCCGCATGCTCCTCCCGGAACACCGGGAGGCGCTCGTCGATTACTTCCTGCGCCGGGGAGCCCAAGCCCCGCCGAAGCCGGACCGAGACAAGCTGGCCGAGGTGGAGGAGCGCCTGCGCCGCGCGCTGGCCACGGGCCGAGAGGTCATCCTCACCGCCTACACCCCGCAAGGGGACGTACGACTTGCCGTGCGCCCACTCGGATGGAAAGAGTGCTCCCGCACATCCGGCGGCCGCAGCGGGCCCTGCGTGCTCGTGCGCAAGGAAGACGGGGAAGAACTCGAGCTGCCCCTCGTCTACGTGCGCTGGGTGGAAGAGGCGGACTGAGCGGCGTTCGGAAGGCCGCACGCCTCGGGGGACGCGGAGTATGCGGGCCCCGTCGCGGGAAAGTCCCTCCTCACCGGCGAAGGGCGACCGCCAGCACGCCCAAGGAGGCGATTTCCAAGATCGTCACCCCGAGCACGACGTACGTCCCCCCCAAGCCGTAGTAAAGGAGGCCGAAGAGGATGCCGCTCGCAAAAAGGGCGAGGCCGTACACCGTGTTGAACACCCCGTATCCCAACCCCCGCCGCTCCGGAGGCGTGAGGTCGGCGACCGCGGCGCGGAGGACGCTTTCGTGTAGCCCCATGGCGCCCCCCCAGAGGACCATTCCCAACACGGAGAAGCCGAGCCCCGCCTCGGAAGGCAGAAAGAGAGAGGCGGCCGCGCCTACGGTGAGGAAGGGGACGAGTCCGAGGACGAGGATTCCCATTCGGTCGTAGAGAAGCCCAGCGACGAGGGCGAATACGGCGTCCACCCCCATGGCGAGCGCATAGAGGAGGGGGGCGATTTCCGGAGCGAGCCCGCCGCGCGCAAAGTGAAATCCGATGAGCTGGAAGTGGAGAAAGCCCGTCGCGGCCAGGGCGGCAAAAAAGAGGAACGCCCAGAATTTTCGAGAAAAGGCGCGGGAGGGAAGCGCGTCGCTCCGGACGGACGCGTGCGGAGGGGGGCTTTGGGGACGAAGGTCCTCCCGCCCGGAGGAGGGCTCCTCCGTCCCGGACTCGAGGAGTTCGGGGCGGGGGAAGAGGCGCCAGACGAGGACGAGGGCGAGGAGGGCGAGGATTGCCGGAAGGGCGTAGGCGAAGAGCGTCGTCCGGTACCCGAGTCCGAGGCCGAGGAGGAGGGCGGCGAAGAGGGGGCCGGTGAGCGCCCCGATCTGGTCCATGGCTTCGTGCACCCCGAAGCCCTTGCCGCGGCCCACCCGTTTCGTGGCGTAGGAGAGGAGAGCATCGCGCGGCGGCGTGCGCAGGCCCTTCCCCGCCCGCTCCGCGAGGATGAGGGCCGCCGCCGGCGGCCACGAGTGCACGAGGCCGAGGGCAGGTACGGAAAAGAGGTTGATCGCGTAACCTACAGCGGTGAGGAGCCAGTGGTGGCGCGTACGGTCGGCGAGGTACCCGCCGGCGAGGCGGAGGAGGTACCCGAGGAGTTCTCCCAACCCGGCGAGCGTTCCGACGACGGCGGCGCTCGCCCCGAGGAGGGCGAGGTATTGCCCTACGACGCTTCGCAGGCCTTCGTACGTGACGTCGGCAAAGAGGCTTACGACGCCGAAGAGGAGGATGATCCGCCAGGCGGTGCTGCGAAGGCGGTCGCCCTCCGCCTCCGGGGACGAAGGCGGTTCGGCCGTGTGGGGGCCCTCGTTTGCCGGAGGATTCGGTTTTTCCGAAGGAGACGGCGGCATTTCGGCTTCCCTCCTGCGGGCATCGGGGTTTCGGCGTCTGCAAGAATTTCCGAGAAATCGAAGCTATTGTACTCCAGCCCGCCGGGCGTGTCGATTCGCTTGCGGCGGAACTCCCTTACGACCCCGGCTTGTGGTAGGATTGGACGCAGAACTTTTGCACGGCGTCTACCGAACTTCGCGCCTTCGCATTGCGCGGGAGGGGGTCTTCTTTGGCACGGGAATTGGAACGCGGCGAAGACGGGGCTCTCCCCCGAGAGAGAATCCGGAACTTCTCCATCATCGCCCACATCGACCACGGCAAGTCCACCCTCGCCGACCGGCTCATCGAGCGCACGGGGGCGCTTTCCGCGCGGGAGATGCGCGAACAGGTCCTCGACGTCCTCGAGCTCGAGCGCGAGCGGGGGATTACGATCAAGCTGAACACCGTGCGGCTTCTCTACACCGCGCGAAACGGCGAGACGTACGTCCTCAACCTCATCGATACGCCAGGGCACGTGGATTTCACGTACGAGGTGTCGCGTTCCCTCGCCGCCTGCGAGGGGGCGTTGCTCGTGGTTGACGCCACTCAGGGGGTTGAGGCGCAGACGTTGGCCAACGTCTACCTCGCCCTGGAGCACAACCTGGAGATCGTCCCGGTGCTCAACAAAATCGACCTGCCGAGCGCCGAGCCGGAGCGGGTGATGCGGGAGATCGAGGAGCGTATCGGCCTTCCCGCCGACGACGCCCTCCTCGTTTCGGCCAAGGAGGGGATCGGGATCGACGAACTGCTCGAGGCGATCGTCGAGCGCATCCCGCCTCCCCAAGGCGATCCTCGGGCTCCCCTTCGGGCGCTCATCTTCGACTCCTACTACGACAGCTACCGGGGGGCGGTGGCCTTTGTGCGCGTGTTCGACGGCGTCCTCCGGCCGGGCGACGAGATCCTCATGATGGCCACGGGGAAGCGCTACGAGGTGCAGGAGGTCGGCGTCCGCACGCCGCACCCGTTGGCGCAGGAAGCCCTCGGCCCGGGGGAGGTGGGGTACCTCGTGGCCAACATCAAGGAAATCCGCGACATCCGCATCGGGGACACGATCACGCACGCCGCACGGCCAGCCGACCAGCCACTTCCTGGCTACCGCCCCGTGAAGCCCATGGTGTTTGCGGGGATCTTCCCCGTCGACCCGGACCGCTACGAAGACCTCAAGGATGCCTTGGAAAAACTCGCCCTCAACGACGCCGCCCTCGTCTTCGAACCGGAGACGAGCGCCGCACTGGGGTTCGGATTCCGCGCGGGCTTTCTGGGGCTCCTCCACATGGAGGTCGTGCAGGAGCGCCTCGAGCGCGAGTACGGCCTGGAGCTCATCATGACGGCGCCGAGCGTCGTCTACCACGTCTACCTGCGAAATGGGGAGCGGCTCGAGATCGACAACCCGGCGAAGTTTCCCGACGCCTCGAAGATCGAGCACATCGAGGAACCGTACGTCAAGGCGCGGATCCTCGTCCCCGCGGAATACGTCGGCGCGGTCATGGATCTCGCGCAAAAGAAGCGCGGCGAGTTCGTCACCATGGAGTACCTCGACGAACGGCGCGTGGAGCTCACGTACGAGCTCCCGTTGGCGGAGATCATGTTTGACTTCTTCGACCTGCTCAAGTCGCGCACGCGCGGGTACGCCTCGTTGGACTACGAGTTTTCCGGATACCGCCGCTCGGAACTCGTCAAGCTCGACGTCCTCATCGCGGGGGAGCCGGTGGACGCCCTTTCCACGATCGTCCACCGCGACTTCGCCTACGAGCGCGGGCGAAAGCTCTGCGAGCGCCTGCGGGACATCATCCCCCGTCAGCTCTTCGAGGTACCCATCCAGGCCGCCATCGGAACGCGGGTGATCGCCCGCGAGACGATCAAGCCGCTGCGCAAAAACGTGCTCGCCAAGTGTTATGGCGGCGACGTCTCCCGAAAGAAAAAGCTCCTGGAAAAGCAAAAGGAAGGAAAGAAGCGGCTCAAGGCCATCGGGCGGGTGGAAGTCCCGCAGGAAGCCTTCCTCGCCGTGCTCCGCGTGGGCGAGGACGAGGGAGAATGACAAGGGCGAACGGATCGTCTGGGGAAGGAGGGGTGCCCTTCGTCCACCCGGAGCCCGCCCGCGCCCTCTACATCCACCTTCCCTTTTGCCGCGCGCGTTGCGCGTTTTGCGACTTCCCCGTCGTAGCCGGGAAGACGGAGCACCTGCACGGGCCTTACGTGGACGCCCTCCTGCGGGAACTCGAACTCCTCTTTTCCTACTTTCCTCCGGATCCATCGCACCCGCTCCGCACCCTGTACGTCGGCGGAGGGACGCCGTCTTTCCTCGCACGGGCGGAATGGGAGCGCCTGGCGGCGGGGATCGAACGCGTTCTCCCGGGGGGGATTGCGTCCCTCGAAGAGTGGACGGTGGAGCTCAACCCGGAAGACGCCGATCCCGAGCTCCTCCGCATGCTTCGCGCATTTGGCGTAACCCGCGTGAGCATAGGGGTGCAGTCCTTCGACGATGCCCTCCTCGCCGCGCTCGGACGCGTCCACGATGCCGCCCGTGCGGTACACGCCGTAGAACTCGCCGCCGATTTGGGGTTTCCCCACGTATCCGTCGACCTCATGTACGGCCTTCCGTCCCAGACGGTCTCCGCCTGGCTGCGCGATGTCGAGCGGGCCCTCGAGCTTCCCGTCGACCACGTTTCCGCCTACGCCCTGGGCGTAGAGCCGGGGACGCGCCTCTTTGGCGAACTGCGCCGGGGACGCATCGCCTTGCCGGAGGACGACGCGGTGGCGGAAATGTACGAGCGCTTTGTGGAGCGCGCGGCGGCTCGGGGGTTTCGCCGCTACGAGGTGAGCAACTTCGCCCGCCCCGGCGGCGAGTCGCGGCACAACCTCGCGTACTGGCGCTACGAGCCGTACTACGCCGTGGGCTTGGGGGCCCACGGCTTTCTCCGGGGCATTCGAACGGCGAATACGCGGCACCTCCAGACCTACCTCCGCCGTTTGGTTCCTGGTCCCCGTGCGGACCTTCCGTGGGCCGAAGTGCGGGCACTTTCTCGGGCTGAAGCGATGGGAGAATTTGCCTTTCTCGGCTTCCGCCTCGCGGAGGGCGTGGATCTGGCGCGGTTTCGGCGCCTCTTCGGCGTTTCGTTTTTCGACGTGTTTGCACTGACGTTCGACCGCCTCTTCGCGGCGGGAATCCTAACCGTAGACGGCGGTCGCGCGTACGTACGGGAAAGGTGGGTGTACGTGCAAAACAGCTTCCTCTCGGAGTTCCTCCTCGCGTAGCCCCCTGCGCCTTCGTTGACAGGAGCTCGTCGTGGCTGGTATTCTAACCTTTGGGATTAGCACTCTTTCCCTTTGAGTGCTAATATGGACGCGAGAGGGAGTCGGCCGTACGGCCGCAGGAGGATTTCGCGACACGAAACGGCCGCCCGGGCGTACGCCGGGATTGCACGGGAGGGGGTGGTTCCCGTGGAGCTGCTCAACGAGCGTCAGGAGGCCATCCTTCGGGCCGTGGTGGAGCTTCACGTGCGCTTTGCGGAGCCGGTCGGTTCGCGGACGATCGCCAAGCTCGCGGGAATCCCCCTGAGCCCGGCGACGATCCGCAACGAAATGGCCGACCTGGAAGAGATGGGCTACCTCGAACAGCCGCACACGTCCGCAGGGAGGATCCCGTCGGAAAAGGGCTACCGGTACTACGTCGACCACATCCTCCCGGCGGTGGAGGAGGCCTTTTCCGTAGACGAGGGAGTTCTCGAGCGCCTGCTCCGCCTCCCGTACGAAGAAGCGGAACGCGCTTTGCGCGAGGCGGCGGAGGTGCTCGCGGCGCTCACGGACTACGCGGTCGTGGCCCTCGGCCCGGACGTAGACGAGGCGAAACTCTACCACCTGGAATTCATTCCCTTGGAGGGGAACCGCATCGTCGCGATCCTCGTGACGGAGGACGGCCGCGTCTTCCACCGCACGTCCCTCCTCCCCGAGGGCGTGCCGCGGGACGTCGTAGAGGACTTCGTGCGCACGGCGGCGCGCCACCTGCGGGGGAAGGACCTGCGCCACGTACCGCCGGCAATCTACGCGGAGCTGGCAGAAGCTCTCGCCCGCAACGCCGAGGCTCGGGAACGTGCGGCGGAGTTTCTCCGGAGGATTTTCGACCTTCCTTCGGCGTCTCCGGTCCACCTCGAAGGGACGACCCGCCTCCTCGCCCACCCGGAATTTCGGAGTGTAGAGGCCGTTCGCGAGTTCCTCGGGCTCATCGAACGGGAGGAGCTCCTCCGGAGCCTCCTCGAACCTCCGGCTCCGGGGATCGTCGTGCGCATCGGCGGAGAAAACGAGTTCCGCGAGGCGCGGCGCTACGCGATCGTCTCGGCGGCCCTCGTCGAAGGGGGGACGCGGCTGGGGACGATCGGCGTGATCGGCCCCGTACGCATGGAGTACGGACGCGTCCTCGCGCTCCTCAACACCCTCCTCGGTTTCTTCTTCGAGCGGGGCCGCGAGGGGGAGGCCGGACTCGAAACGCGGGCAAAGGCCGAGGGAGACGTGCGGCACCTCGCCGCACGGGAGAGCTCGGAGGGCGAATCGGAAGCACAAAGGGCGAGGTGAGAGGACGTGCGCGGTGAGGATGCGGAACGCGAAACCTTAGGCGAAGGCCCGGAGACGGGCGGGCAAGACGGCGCTCCGGAGGCGCCGTCTTTTCCGGGTAAAGAGCCGGGCGACGGCTTTGCGCCTGCGGAGGAAGCTGCCCCGTGCGAGGAGAAGCTCAAAGACCTCACGGCGCAGCTCGAGGCGTGCGAGGCGTCCCTTTCTTCGCTCGAAGGGCGGTTGAGGGAGCTCCAAGACGCCTACCTCCGCACCCGCGCCGATTTCGACAACTACCGCAAGCGCGTCCGGCGCGAACGGGAAGAGCTCGTAGCCTACCGTGCGTGGGACCTCGCGGAGCGGCTTCTCCCCATCCTCGACGACTTCGAGCGGGCACTTGCGGCGGAACGGGAGTTCGCCCCTCCGGGAGGCGCGGCCGCCGACGAGGCGATCGCCCGCTTCAGGAGCTTCGTCGAAGGGGTGGAGATGATCTACCGCCGCCTCCTTGGGGCCTTGGCCGAAGAGGGGATTTCCCCCTTCGGAGCCGTAGGTGACCCCTTCGATCCCCACCTGCACGAGGCGATGCTTCGGGTAGAAACCGCAGACGTTCCGCCGGGGAGTTTGGTGCAGGTTTATGCGAAGGGGTATACCTACAAGGAAAAGCTCCTACGCCCGGCACGCGTAGCAGTGTCCGCACCTCCGGAGGCGGAGGCCCCGGAGGGCGGGAAAGACGACGCCGACGTGCAGACGTAGGGCGGGTGCACCGAAATCCGCAGGTGACGCAGAGACTTCGTCCGGAAGGGGGAATCCGCATGGGCAAGGTCGTAGGCATCGATTTGGGTACGACGAACTCCGTAATCGCCTACTTGGAAAACGGAGAACCCGTGATCATTCCCAACAGCGAGGGATCGCGTACGACGCCTTCCGTCGTGGCCTTTAAACCCGACGGCGAGCGCCTCGTGGGCGAGGCGGCCAAGCGGCAGGCCGTCCTCAATCCCGAGCGTACGGTGATCTCCATTAAGCGGCACATGGGGACGAACTACCGGGTCAAGATCGACGACAAGGAATACACGCCCCAGGAGATCTCGGCGATGATCCTCATGAAGCTCAAGGCGGATGCCGAGGCGTACCTGGGCGAGCCGGTGACGCAGGCGGTGATCACCGTCCCCGCCTACTTTTCCGACGCCCAACGTCAGGCGACGAAGGATGCCGGACGCATCGCCGGCCTTGAGGTGCTCCGGATCATCAACGAACCTACTGCGGCCGCCTTGGCTTACGGCCTGGACAAAGAAGAAGAACAGACGATCCTCGTGTACGACTTGGGCGGAGGGACGTTCGACGTCTCGATTCTCGAGATCGGCGACGGGGTGATCGAGGTCAAGGCCACGGCAGGGAACAACCGCCTAGGCGGAGACGACTTCGACCAGGCGATCGTCGACTACCTCATCGCCGAATTCCGTCGCGATACGGGGATCGACCTCTCGCAAGACCGTATGGCGCTTCAGCGCCTGCGCGAGGCGGCAGAAAAGGCCAAGAAGGAGCTCTCCACCTCTCTCTCCACGACGATCAGCCTGCCGTTCATCGCCGCGGACGCCACCGGTCCCAAGCACCTGGAGATGACGCTCACGCGGGCGAAGTTCGAAGAGCTCACCCGCCACCTCGTGGAGAAGACCCTCGGACCCGTACGCCAGGCGCTCGAGGACGCCAAGCTTCGCCCGGAGGACATCGACAAGGTGATCCTCGTCGGCGGTTCGACGCGCATGCCGCAGGTGCAGGAGGCCGTCCGCAACTTCCTCGGCAAGGAACCCTTCCGGGGGATCAACCCGGATGAGGTCGTGGCCATGGGTGCGGCGATCCAGGCGGGAGTCCTCGCCGGTGAGGTCAAGGACGTCGTCCTCTTGGACGTGACGCCCCTGTCTTTGGGCATCGAAACGCTTGGGGGCGTGTTCACCAAGATCATCGAGCGCAACACGACGATCCCCACGCGGAAGTCGCAGATCTTCACCACGGCGGCGGACAACCAGACGCAGGTGGAAATCCACGTCCTTCAGGGCGAACGCCCCATGGCCAAGGACAACATCTCCCTCGGCCGCTTCATCCTGGACGGGATCCCTCCGGCGCCGCGCGGAGTTCCCAAGATTGAGGTCACCTTCGACATCGACGCGAACGGCATCGTGAACGTCTCGGCGAAGGACCTCGCGACGGGGAAGGAGCAGCGGATCATCGTTCAGCCGTCGAGCGGCCTTTCGGAGGCGGACATCGAGCGCATGATCCGCGAGGCGGAGAAGTACCGCGAAGAAGACGAGAAACTCCGCAAGAAGATCGAGGCACGCAACGAGGCGGACGCCGCCGTCTACACGGCGGAAAAGACGCTCCGCGACTTGGGCGACAAGGTCACCGCGGACGAGAAGCGGCGCGTGGAAGAGGCGATCGAGCGCGTGCGCAAGGCGCTGGAAAAGGACGACGTCGAAGAAATCCGCACCGCCAAAGACGACCTCTTGCGCGCGGTAGGGGAAATTTCCGTGCGCCTGTACGGTCAGGCGACGGGCGACGGCTCCGCGGGGGCTTCCTTCGGCGGGGCGGGCGACGCGGGGAAGCGCGTCGTCGACGCGGACTACGAAGAGCCCAAGGGGAAGGAAGCGTAAAAGCGGCAGGCTCCCGGCGTCGTACGGCCTGCCGCCGGTTCCGCCCGACCGCGTAGGCCGCGGAGGGAGGTGGTCGGCCGGTGAAACGCGACTACTACGAAGTGCTCGGAGTTTCGCGGGACGCGTCTTTCGAAGAGATCAAAAAGGCGTACCGCCGCCTCGCCCGGCAGTACCACCCGGACGTGAATAAGTCTCCCGACGCGGCGGAGAAGTTCAAGGAAATTCAGGAAGCCTACGAGGTCTTGAGCGACGCGGAAAAGCGCGCGCTCTACGACCGGTACGGCCACGCCGCCTTCGACCCTGCGGCCCAGGCCCAAGCGTCCGGATCGGGCGGCTTCGAAGGGTTCGGCCGACGCGCGGAAGACCCGTTTTTCGGCTTCGGCGGGTTCGAGGACCTCTTCGACCTGTTTTTCGGCGGGCGTCCCCGGGAGGGGGCGATCCCCGAGCGGGGCGAGGACATCCACGTCACGGTGACCATAGACCTCGAAGACGCGTACTTCGGGCGTACGGTGGAGGTTCCCGTCACGCGCCTCGGCGTCTGCAAGGCGTGCGGCGGTACGGGGGCGAGGCCCGGTTCGTCGGCGGAGGTTTGTCCGACGTGCCGCGGTACGGGATTCGTCGAACACACACAACGCACGGTGTTCGGCAGGATCACGCGCCGGGAGGTATGCCCGACGTGCGGCGGTACGGGCCGCATCGTCCGCGATCCATGCCCCGTATGCCGGGGGACGGGCGTGGTTCGGGAGACGGTGCGCCTGAACGTCCGCGTGCCCCGGGGGATCGACGAGGATACTCCCGTGCGTCTGCGGGAACAGGGGCACGCGGGCCCCTTCGGCCGGCCTCCGGGCGACCTGTACGTGACGTTTCGCTTTCGCCCGCACCCGCGCTTTCGGCGCGAGGGTGCCGATCTGTACACGCGCCTCGAACTCAACTTCGCCCAGGCGGCGTTGGGAGGGACCGTGGAGGTCCCCACGTTCGAAGGGCCCGTGCGCCTCAAAATCCCCCCGGGAACGCAGACGGGAACGGTCTTCCGCCTTCGCGGCAAGGGATTCCCGCGGTTGGGTGGAGACGGCCAGGGGGACCTGCACGTAGAGACGGTCGTCGTGACGCCGACGCGGCTTACGGAGCGGCAAAAGGAACTCCTAAGAGAGGCCTTCGGGTATTCGGAAGAGGAGCGGCCGCAGGAAGCCGAGGAAGGCGAAAGGCGGGGAACGCGCGCGCGGGGAGAGGCGCGGTCCCGGCGCGAAGCCGAAGACGGAGGAGCTCCTTCGGAAGCCGACGAAGGCGGGCGGCCGTCGGGGGAGTCCCCGGACGGTAGGTCGGGCGCGGGGCGCCGGCGGGAAAAGAAAGACTGGTTCCGCCGCATGCGCGACGCCTTTTGGGGGGAAGAAGGGTGAGCGAAGGCCGCGCGTCGTTTTGGTGGGAGGTGTGCGTCCTCACGCGTGAGGCGGCATGGGAAGCGGTGTCTGAGGCGCTTCGTTCCGCCGGAGCGGACGGGGTGCGGGCAGAGGCGGTTCCGGAAGGCGGGGACGCGCTGCGCGTCTGCGCGTACGTCCTCCCCCACGGACGGGAAGGGGAGGGGGGTGGCGCCTTTTCGGCGTTTCTCGCCGACGTCCGGGCGGGGCTCGAACGAATCGCGCGCGTCTTTGCCGAACTCGGCCTCGACGCCGGGCCCTTGGACGTGTCCTCGCGCGAGGTGCGTGAGGAGGACTGGGCCGAGGCGTGGAAGGCCTTTTTCGTGCCGCTCTTTCTCGGGGAGACCTTCGTCGTCGTCCCGCCCTGGCGCGAAGTTCCTCCGGAGGCGGAGGGACGCCGCGTGCTCCGCATCGATCCCGGAATGGCGTTCGGGACTGGCCACCACCCGAGCACGGCCCTCGCCGTGGAACTCCTCGAGGCGGCGCGCGTCTCCGGCGCCCGCGTCCTCGACGTAGGGACAGGTTCGGGAATCCTCGCCCTCGCCGCCTGTGCCCTCGGCGCGCGGGAGGTTCTCGCGGTGGACGTCGATCCCCTCGCCGTACGCGTCGCCTGGGAAAACGTCGCGGCGGCGGGCGTTTCCGACTGCGTGCGCGTCGTGGAGGGCGACCTCCTGCACCCGGCCCGGGAGGCGGTGAAGGCGGGCGCCCCTCCGTTCGACCTCCTCCTCGCCAACCTCCTTCTCGAGCCGATCCTCCGGCTCCTTCCCGAGGCTCCCGAAGTTCTCTCACCGGAGGGGTCCCTCGTCCTCTCCGGCGTCTTGCGATCCGAACGCGATCCGCTGGAAGCCGCGCTCGCCGCGTCCGGTTTTGCCGTCCGCGCCGTGCGCGAGCGGGAAGGGTGGGTGGGGATCCTTGCCGCGCGCGCGTCAGCGCTACGTCCTCTCCCCTGAACGCCTCGAGGGCGTAGATCGGGGGTCGACGATCCGACTTCCGGAGGAGGCCGCACACCACGTCGCCCGCGTCGTCCGCCTGCGGGAAGGCGAACTCATCGCGGTGACAGATGGCGGTGGACGTTCCTTCCTCGTCCGCCTGCGGCGCGTGGACGCCCGTGCGGTGGAGGGGGAGGTTCTCGGTCCCGAATACCCGGAAGGGGACGGGCGGGATCCCGAAGCGTCCGTCGCCGTAGACCTCGCCTTTGCCCTCCTCAAGGGCGACCGATCCGAAACCGTCCTCGCCCTGGCCACAGAGATCGGCGTGCGGCGCTACCGCCCCTTTCTTTCGACGCGCACCGTGGTCCGTCCGGAGGGAGAGGCCCGCCGCAGGCGGGAAGAGCGCTTCCGCGCCGTCGTGCGTGAGGCGGTTGAGCTCTCCGGACGCACGCACCTCCCGCCGGTGGAGCCGATCGCGTCCTTTGCGGATGTGCTCGCCTCTTTCCCCTCGTACGCCGCAGTCTTCGTACCCTACGAGCTTGCGGCGGCGGCCCACGGGGGTGTGTACCCCCACCTCCTCGAGGTCTACCGCGCACTTCCCCCGAGGGCGTTTCGCGGTCCCCTCCTGCTCGTAGTCGGTCCGGAAGGGGGCTTTGCGCCGGAGGAGGCGGAGGCGGCGCAACACGCCGGCGCACACCTCGTCTCCCTCGGCCCCAGGATCCTTCGGGCCGAAACGGCTGCCGTGTACGCCGTCTCCCTCCTTCTGGGCGAGGAAGCCTTTCTTTCCGCGAGACCTTCGGGGGGAGTTTCGTGAGTTTTCTTTTCTCCCGGGATTTGGTACTTTGGTACAAGAGGAAAAAGACCGCGGGCAAGGGCGTTACCGGCCCCGTGGGGAGGGAAGTAGATGCTCACCGCACTCCTCGTGCTCCTCGCGATCGTGCTTTTCGTCGGCCTGTACGCCGCGGGCGTTTACAACGGGCTCGTCCGCTACCGCAACTGGATCCAGGAATCCTGGGCGCAGATCGACGTTCAGCTCAAGCGCCGACACGATTTGATCCCGAACCTCGTCGAGACGGTCAAGGGGTACATGAAGTACGAGCAGGAGACGTTGGAAAAGGTCATCGCCATGCGCAACCGCCTCGTCGCAGGATCGCCGGAGGAGCGGATGGAGGCGGACAACCAACTCACGGGGGCGCTGCGGCAGCTCTTCGCCCTCGCGGAAAACTATCCGGACCTCAAGGCAAACGAGAACTTCCTCCGCCTGCAGGAGGAGCTCACGACGACGGAAAACAAGATCGCCTACGCCCGGCAGCTGTACAACAAGACGGTGGCCGAGTACAACATTCGCCGCGAGACGTTTCCCGCCAACCTCTTTGCGGGCATGTTTGGGTTTGCGCGTGTGGAGCCCCTGAGCATTCCGGAGGGGGAACGGGAGGCGCCGCAGGTTCGGTTCGACTGACGGCTCCCGCCGGCCTTCCGCACGAGGCACTCCGGTCGGCGAGGGGCTCTTTGGAAGCTGCGGACGGCAGGACGCAGCGGGCGTTTGTCCGCGACCCGGGTGGGAGAGGATTTCCGTGCTCTACGAGGCCTTAGAGTGGAACCGGAGGCGCACCAGGCTCATCCTCGCCCTCTTCGTCTTTCTCGTGGCCGGTGCGGGAGCGGCGGTCGGGTACCTTGCGGGGGACACGTGGGCGGGGTTGGGCCTCGCGCTCGTCTTTGCGGCGGTATACCTTCCCCTCACGTACGCCACCGCCTCGCGGCAGGTTCTCGCCCTCGCCGGCGCGGTGGAAGCTTCGCCGGAGGAGTACCCCGAACTCCACCACGTCGTGGAAGAGCTCGCACTGGCGGCGCGGATTCCCAAGCCGCGGGTGTACGTCGTCCCCGACGAAGCCCCCAACGCCTTTGCCGTGGGGATTCGCCCCGAAGAGGGGGCGGTGGCGTTTACCACGGGGCTCCTCAAGCTCCTCAACCGCGAGGAACTCGAGGGCGTGGCGGCGCACGAGATCTCGCACCTCAAAAACGGAGACGCACGGCTCATGACGCTGGCCATCGCCCTCGTGGGCGTGATCGTCCTCCTCGCCGACATAGGCCGTCAACTTCTCTGGTGGGGCGGTTTGGAGGACGAACGAGGCCGCGTAAGGCGGCGCGAAGGCGATGGCCGCGGAGGCGCCGAGGCGCTCTTTCTCCTCCTCGCCGTCCTCTTCCTCGTCCTCGCCCCCCTGGCGGCCCAGCTCACCCAGCTCGCCCTTTCCCGCAACCGGGAGTTTTACGCCGACGCATCTGCCGTGGACCTCACGCGAAACCCCCAAGGGCTCATCCGAGCCCTTGCCAAGCTCAAGGAGCACGCGGCCACCGTGCGCCGGGCGAACGCGGCGACGGCAGGGATGTACTTCGTACGGCCGTTTGCCGACGGGGGCGGACTAGAAACCCTCTTTTCCACCCACCCGCCCATCGAAGAACGCATCCGGCGCCTTGAGGCGATGTGAGGTTTCTCAAACGCGACCGTTGCAGGGGGTCGTCTCCCTTTCCCGTCTGCCGGCGGGACTGGCGGTTTCGGAAGTGAAACGATTCCTCGGTGAGAAGGAATGTTTCTTGTTGTCCGCTTCTTAAGTTGCTATAATGGTCCAAGCACGGGCGATCGTCCCGCGCACACCCTACACCAAGGTCCCCAAGGGAGGTCTCGCGATGGCATACGTGATCACTTCGGCTTGCATTGGGGCGAAGCACGCGGAATGCGTGGACGTCTGCCCGGTGGACGCTATCCACCCGCACCCGGGAACGCCGGAGTTTGAGCAGGAAGAGATGCTCTACATCAACCCCGACGTGTGCATCGAGTGCGGTGCGTGTGAGGCGGTTTGCCCGGTGAACGCGATCTACCACGAGGATTTCGTCCCCGAGGAAGAGAAGGAATTCATCGAGCGGAACCGCGCCTACTTCGCGAAGTAAGAGATCGCGCATTTCGTCCGCGTGAGTACGCCCGCTCCGCAAGTCGTCTGCAGGGACCGGCGCCGGGAGACGTACGGGTCCCCGCGCCATCGCCATACACGGGAGGCGTGCGGCCTCCTTGGGAGAGAAGCGGACGGGAGCTCAAGCGTTCGGCGCCCTTCGAGGGGGCGGTATCCCGCAAGGGAACGGCACCCCGCGCACGGCCGACGGGCGCACGATCCGCCGGACCGCTGTTGCGTGGGACTGTGACGCCCACCCCCGCCGGGGGTGGGCGTTCTTCTTTGAGGTAGGAGGGAGGACGCGATGCGAAGCGTTCCCGAACTCGTCGCGATGAAAGCCCGCGGAGAGAAGATCGCCATGCTCACGGCCTACGACGCCCCTTCCGCGCGGATCGCGCAGGCGGCGGGCGTCGACCTGCTCCTCGTGGGCGACTCTCTCGGGATGGTCGTCCTCGGATATCCGACGACGCTTTCGGTCACCCTGGAAGAGATGTTGCACCACACGCGGGCCGTGCGCCGCGGTGCACCCGACGTCTTTACGGTGATGGACCTCCCTTTCGGCTGGGCACACCGCCCGTGGTCGGAGGTACTGGCCGCCTCTGTGCGCGCGATCCAAGAGGGTGGCGCCCACGCCGTGAAGCTCGAGGGCGGTGAGGAGATCGCCGAGACGGTGGCGCGCCTCACCGCGGCGGGGATCCCCGTGATGGGGCACCTCGGGCTTAGGCCGCAGCAGGTCTACCGCCTGGGCGGCTACCGCATGCAAGGGCGCGAAGAGCGGGAGGCCGAGGAACTCCTCCGCGCCGCCCGCGCGCTCGAAGATGCGGGGGCATTTGCCCTCGTGCTCGAACTCGTTCCCGAGGCGCTCGCACGCCGCATCTCTCAAGCGCTCCGGATTCCGACGATCGGCATCGGCGCGGGCCGAGCTGTAGACGGTCAGGTCCTCGTCTGGCACGACCTTTTGGGAATCGGCGAACGGCGTCCCCGCTTTGCTCGAGCCTACCTCGACCTGGAACGAGAGATCCGCGCGGCCGTCGCCGCCTACGTCGCCGACGTGCGGAGCGGGGCGTTTCCCGACCGCGAGCACGTTCCCCTGCCGGAAGACGGGTGAGGTTTTCTGCGCAGGGACTTCTTTCGGCCGCCGCTTGGAAAACCGGAAGAACGGGAGGGAGACGCGGTGCGCATCGTCGAGACAAAGGCCGAACTCCGGAACCTCCTCGCCCCTTCCCGCCGCGCGGGGGAGAGCGTGGGGTTCGTGCCAACCATGGGCTACCTCCACGAAGGGCATGCCGCCCTCGTACGCCGCGCCCGCGCGGAAAATGCGATCGTCGTCGTGAGCATCTTCGTCAACCCCATGCAGTTCGGCCCCGGCGAAGACTACGCCCGCTACCCCCGCGATCCCGAACGCGACGCCGCCCTCCTCGAACGTCTGGGCGTCGACGTGCTCTTTCTCCCCGGCGTGGAAGAAATGTACGGAAGCGAGGGGGCGGCGCAGGTGCGCGTCGACCCCGGGCCCTTGGGGACAAAACTCTGCGGCGCGTTTCGGCCGGGGCACTTTGTCGGTGTGGCGACCGTGGTGAGCAAGCTCTTCCACCTCGTCGAGCCCACGCGCGCGTACTTCGGCCTCAAAGACGCCCAGCAGGTGGCGATCGTCCGGCGGATGGTGGAAGACCTCGACTTTCCCGTAGAGATCGTCGGCGTACCTACGGTTCGGGAGGCCGACGGTCTTGCCTTAAGTTCGCGCAACGTCTACCTTACCCCCGAGGAGCGCCGTCGCGCCACAGCCCTGTACCGGTCCTTGGAAGCGGCGTGGGCCGAACTTTTGCGCGGCGAGCGGCGCGCGGAAAAGCTAACGGCCGTTGCCCGTAGGGTGCTCGCCGAAGCGGACATTTCTCCCGAGTACGTCTCCCTCGTCACGTACCCCGCACTGGAGGATGTAGAGGAGCTTCCCGAAGGCCCACCCTTTGGGGAGGAGTACCTCCTCGCCCTCGCCGCCCGCGTCGGCGCGGCGCGCCTCATCGACAACCTGATCTTCGCCCGAACCGCCGAAGGATTCGTACGGGTGAACTAAGACAGAGGCTTCGCATTTCGAAGGGCGCGAACTTCGCCGCCGAAATTCGCGCCGGTTTGGTCGTAAAACCGCGTTCTCGGAGACTGCAGGGGGGAATCGGGATGTGGCTCAAGATGCTCAAGGGGAAGATCCACCGCGCCCGGGTCACGGGTACCCACCTCGACTACGTGGGGAGCATCACGATCGACGCAGATCTCTTGGAGGCGGCGGGGATTCTCCCCGGCGAGGCCGTCCAGGTGCTCAACGTGATGAATGGGGCCCGCATCGAAACCTACACGATCGAGGGGGAACGCGGATCCGGCATCGTGGCGCTCAACGGCCCGGCGGCCCGGTGGGCGGAAGTTGGCGATGTCGTGATCGTGATCGCCTACGCCTACCTCACGCCCGACGAAGCGCAAACGCACGAGCCTCGCGTGGTCTTCGTCGACGAAAAGAACCGCATCGTCGCCCTCACGGGGCAAGAGCGCATGTGAACTTTACTTCGAAATTCCGAAAATGTGGGGCGCTTTTTTCGAACCCGACGATGAGGATCGTTCTCGTTGTGGGTTTTGCTACAATAAGACAGTAGACTCGTCGGGCGTTCTCGTCGGCATACCGGGGCGCTTGGGAATCGCGTGAGGGGAGGCGGGTTCCTCGGGGTACTCGGCCTTTTTCCCGTTCGTCGTGGTTAAAAGCGGGCATTTCCGATTCGGATGCCGGGTAGCCGGATGAACTTTCCCCCTTAAACCGCTGCTTGCGGGGGTCTCGGCTTCGGGTTTCCTTTGGAGAGGGACGCCGACGGGAGGAACGAGGGCGCGTAGGCCCGAGACTTCTCGAAATGGAGGGAACTTCGTGGCGCACGGAGAGGTTTCCGATGCCGTCGTCCGGCGTCTGCCGCTGTACCTTCGCTACCTGCGCATGCTCGAGCGCCAGGGGATTCGCACGGTATCGTCGTTTCAGATGGGCGAGGATCTCCTCCTCAATCCCGCGCAAATCCGCAAGGACTTGGCCTTTTTCGGCGAGTTCGGCCGCAAGGGGATCGGCTACGACGTCCCGTACCTCATCGAAAAGATCCGCCACATCCTCCACCTCGACCGCTGCGTCCCCATCGCCCTCGTCGGCGCGGGAAACCTCGGCACGGCCCTCGCCCGTTACAACGCCTTCCAGGAAACCCACATGCGGATCACGGCCGTCTTCGACCGCGATCCCCAGAAGGTGGGGCAGAGGCTTACGGAAGACCTCGTCGTGCACGGGATAGACGAATTGGACCGCGTCGTCCGCGAGCAGGGGATTCGCATCGGGATCATCGCCGTACCCCGGGAGTCGGCGCAGGAGGTCCTCGACCGCATGGTCCGGGCGGGGATCCGAGCCGTTCTCAACTTCGCGCCGCAAATCCTCAAGGCGCCGCCCGGCGTACGCGTCCACTACGCGGACATCACGGCCGAGCTCGCCGCCCTCGCGTACTACCTGCACTGTAGCCCCAGTTTGCCCGCGCGTTCGCCGCAGGCGGAGACACATTCGGCCTTCGGCGCTTCTTCTTCGGACGAAGGGAGCGGTTCCGTCCCTGCCGAAGAGACGCGGTCGGCCTCTCCAGGGGACCTACCCCACATCCCTCCGTCGGAGGAGGGGTGAGCGCCGTGCGGATCTTGCTCACCGGGGCGTACGTGTACGTCGGGGGTGACCCGTCCGAACCCGAAGGAGAAGGGAGGGGCGATGCGCGGCGTCTTGCGCCGCGGGGAGACGCCGGGGCGCCTGCGGGAAACGACGGCTGGATCTACGGTTACCTCTACGTTCGAGACACGCGCATCGCGGCTGTCGGTCCTGGAGATCCGCCCCCGGAACTCCGCGCCGAGGCCGAACGCGTGCTCTTCCTCGGCGGCCGACTCGTGCTCCCCGGGCTCGTGAATACGCACACCCACACGCCTATGTCCCTCCTCCGGGGAATCGGGGAAGGGCGTCCGCTTACGGCGTGGCTCGAAGAGGAGATGTGGCCGCGCGAGGCGCGCTTCACGGACGCGAGCGTGTATTGGGGGACGCGGCTAGCCCAACTCGAAATGATCCAAAGCGGTGTGACGACGTTCAACGACATGTACGACCGCATGCACCTCGTCCTGGAGGCCGTAGGCGAAAGCGGACTGCGTGCGGTGCTCGGCCGCGGCGTCATCGGCCTTGCGCCGAAGGACGTGCAGGACGCCAAACTCCGCGAGGCCGTAGAGTTTGCCCGCGCGGCGCACGGCGCCTACGGCGGGAGGGTGACGGCGATGATCGCCCCGCACGCGCCGTACACGGTTCCCGAGCCCCTCCTCGTACGCATGGTGGAGGCCGCCGAGGAACTCGACCTCCCCGTGCACATCCACGTCTCCGAAACGAAGGAAGAAGTGGAGCGGTGCCGGGAACGTACGGGCATGCGGCCCGTGGAGTACCTCGACGCGCTGGGGGTCTTCCGCCGGCCCACCCTCGCCGTGCACGCCGTGCACTTGAGCGAGGCGGAAAAGGACCTCCTCGCCGCCCGCGGCGTCCGCGTCTCCCACAACCCCGTGTCCAACCTCAAGCTCGGCTCCGGCGTCGCCGACGTCCCGGGGCTCCTCGCCCGCGGCGTGATCGTAGGCCTCGGGACGGACGGCGCGGCGAGCAACAACCGCCAGGACGTCTTCCACGAGCTCACCACCGCGGCCCTCCTTCACAAGGGGATCCGGCACGAAGCGGAGGTCCTCCCGCCGCCGGAAGCCTTTGCCCTCGCCACGCGCATGGGGGCGCGGGCGCTCTTCCTCGAGGACGTCGGCGCGCTCCGCCCGGGATGGAAGGCCGACCTCATCGTCCTCGACGCGGCAAACGCGCGCTACGTTCCGCGGACGGACCTTTTGGCCCACGTCGTGTACAACGCCCTACCCGCGGACGTCACCCACGTGATGGTCGACGGGCGCTTTCTCATGGAAGAGCGCGAGGTCCTCACCCTCGACGCCGAACGCATCCTCTACGAAGCGGAGCGCGAGGCACAGCGTCTTCGCTGAGCCGTGGCCCTTTTCTCGACTTTTGTTCCGAAGGCGGGATTGCCGTGAAGCGTCTCATGTGGACGGCGCTTCTCGTCGCGGTAGGGCTTGTGCTTTGGGGAGGTACGTACGTCGGCGTCGTACTTTCCCAGGCGGCGCGCGAAAACCGCGAGGCCGCGCTCGCCGCCGCACGGGCCATCGCCGCCGGCGACGTGGACGCCGTCGAGCGCGTCTGGACGTTCGGCGGCGGCGAAGCCGCCTTTGTCGTCTCCGGCAAGCACCGTGGATCGCCCGTCATGGTCTGGTATGATGGAGAAGGGAAGCGCCTCGCGGCACGTCCTTGGGACGCCGCCGTCCAGGAACGCGAACTCCGGGAACGCCTCCTGTCGGGCGCGGTGCACCTGCCGTGGGACGACGGTCCCTCCCTGCAAGGAGGGGAACTCGTCCGCCTCGTCCCTGCCTACGCGCGCGGTACGGCCTTTTGGGAGGCCGTCGTCCGGACGCCGGACGGGTTCGTGTACGTAGACGTCGACCCCGAAGGGCTCCGCTTCCTTCGCGCCTTCGCGCTTCCCGCGCGTGGTTTGGGAGGTTGACTTCGCAGACCAGCTTTCGAACGCGATAGGAGGACCCGACGCATGCCCACTCCACCTCTCGCCGGCCGCGTCCGCGCTCTCGCCCCTTCCGCCACCCTCGCCCTTACCGCCTTGGCCCGCGAGCTCAAGGAGCGAGGGGAGCCCGTGGTGAGCTTCGGGGCGGGCGAACCGGACGTGAACACCCCAGAGCCCGTGATTGAAGCCGCCTGCCGAGCGCTGCGCGAAGGGAAGACGAAGTACACCCCCTCAGGCGGAATCCGCCCTTTGCGCGAGGCGGTGGCGGAATACCTGCACACCCGCTTCGGGCTCGCGTACGCACCCGAAGACGTCCACATTTCCGTAGGGGCAAAGCACGCGCTCTTCAACGCCTTCCTCGCGGTGCTCGAACCCGAGGAGGAGGTCGTGCTCTTCTCGCCGTACTGGGTGAGCTACCCCGAGATGGTGCGCCTCGCTGGGGGCAAACCGGTCGTCGTTCCCACGTCACCGGAGCGCGGATTCCTTCCGGAACGGGAGGCGTTCACCGCCGCCCTCACCCCGCGAACGCGCGCCGTCCTTCTCAATACGCCCAACAACCCCACGGGAGCCGTGTACCCCGAAACCGTCCTTCGGCAGCTCGGGGAAGTCCTCGCGGGACGCGACGTTTGGGTAATCGCCGACGAAATCTACGCGGAGCTCGTCTACGAGGGCGCCCACGTTCCCTTTCCGCGGGCGGTTCCCGAACTTGCCGACCGGACGCTTCTCATCGGAGGGTTTTCCAAGAGCTTTGCCATGACGGGGTGGCGGCTCGGCTTTGCCGCAGGTCCGCGGGAGCTCGTCCGAGCGCTGGACAACCTCGCGAGCCAAAGCGTTTCCTGTCCCACGTCTTTCGTACAGTACGCGGGCGTGGCCGCCCTGCGGGAAGCTTTGGGAGAGGTGGAGCGCCTTCGCCAACTCTTCGCCTCTCGGCGCGCGAAGATGCTCGCCGCTCTCGCCGAGGTCCCTGGGGTCCGCTTCGCTCCCCCGGGAGGCGCGTTTTACGTCTTCCTCGACGTGTCCCCGCTCCTCGAGGCGGGCGGGTTTTCCGATGCCGACGCCTTGGCCCGCGCCCTCTTGGAAGAAGAAAAGGTCGTCGTCGTTCCGGGGACGAGTTTTGGTGCCCCCGAATTCGTTCGGCTTTCCTACGCCATGGGCGAGGAAGAGATGCTCGAGGGGATCGCGCGCCTCGCGGCCTTTGCCCGCCGCAGGGTGATGTCGGCGTAATCGTTGCTTCGACTTCGACTTTCCGAGGGGAGGGTGGGACCGTGGACGAAGAGGTACTTTCCCTCCTCGCACGCGTCCTCGAGGAAGGCGCCGTGAGCGTTCCCGTCGCCCTCTTCCGTCACTACGCGAAACTCGGCCTAGACGAAGAAGACGTAGTGCTCCTTCTCCACCTCCTCGTTTTCCGCCACGAGGGGGACCCCCTCCCCTCGCCGCGGGTGTTGGCCTCTGTGACGACCATGGCCGAGCGGACCATCGCCGAACGTCTCCGCTCCCTCGTAGACCGAGGCTTCCTCGCCATCGAACGCCACGAGGAGGAGGGTGCGCTCTTCGAAGGCTACTCCCTCCACCCCCTCTACCTTCGCCTCGCGACCTCCTTGGCGGGCGAGGTTCGCCCGGCCTCCCTCGTCGACCGCCTCGAAACCCTACTCGGACGTCCCCTCTCCGTCACGGAAATCGACCTCCTCGCCACCTGGCGGGAGGAAGGCCGTGAAGACGCCGAGATCCTCCGCGCTACGGAGGAGGCGGTGGCGGGTGGCGTCCGCTCGCTTCGCGAAGTCGATCGGTTTTTGTCGCGGCCGCCCGCTTCCGCGCGTGCGCGCGGCATACCGGCTTCCGACGCGAGGAGACCCGAAGTGCGCGAAGTCCCGCGGCTCGTCCAGTACAACTGGCTGGAGGCGGATGACGACGACGAGGAGGAATTCTAAAGGACTTCGGGCATCTGGGGAAAGGCAGATCCCGCGGCTTCGCCGTTTCCGAGGCTGTCGGAGGAGGAGAGCCTTGCGGCGGCGAAAGCCGCCGTTTTTTGTTTGCGCAGAACTCGTTTCTGCAAGTCAATGTTAGCTTTGACCTCTCCTCACGTTGTGTAGGCTTTCATTCTTAGCTCGCTCGTACCAAGTCATAAGTTCAATAATTCACAGAATGTTCATTTGACAGCTCGTCCGCGGGCCGTATAACGGGAATCGGGACGGTAAAGAGAATCATTCTCGGAGAGAACGGCCGAATCCGCCCGTCCCCATCGCAGGGTACGGGTACCATTCGGGTATCCGCCCGCCGGCGTTCGTGGAGCGTCGGAAAGGGGGTCGCCGTCACAAGGGGAGAACGATGGCGCACACGCACGAAGCGGTCCTCGCCAAGATTCGCGAGCTGTACGAAGAGCTCTTCTTCCACGACGGCTACGGGGAGATGCGCATCGAAATCCGCATCCTCAAGCGCGGCCAGAAAGAGGTGATCCTCCACTGCGGCAAGCAGTACCGCTTCGTGGTGGATTACCCCTATGCGGGAAAGGCCAAGCTTGCGGGCACAGCGGACGCCTCCTCCGGCGCCTCCTCTCTGGAAGGACCAGAAAGGGGGTGATGGCCAAGAAAGCGTGCGACGTGGCCGCGGGCGCGGGGTCCGGGCCGAATTCCGTGGTGGCGGTAAGGTAAGAGGAGGTGGCTCTGCGGGGGAGCCCTTCTCACGCGTCGGGAAAATTCGACCTACGAGGAGGGCCGCGCACATGCGGGAAAAGGTGCAGAAGCTCTATCGGCGCCTTCGAAAGGACTCGGGCGGGTTCACGTTGATCGAACTCCTGATCGTCATCGCGATCATGGGCTTCTTGGCTGCCATGATCGTGCCGCGCCTCGCGGGGATTGCGGGCGGGGCGTCGGACACGGTCTGCGACAACAACCAGATGCGCCTCCGGGACGTCCTGGCGGCGTACACGGAAAGCCGGGAGGCGCTGCCGGACAACCTTACGAGCCTCGTCGTCCACGAGGCAAACGGCAACCCCGTCGATCCTACGACGCAGTATGACTTCGGAAAGGAAATCGGCACGGGCTGGTACATCGACGACAACAACAAGGGAACGGGGCAGGAGGTCCTCTCCAAGGACTTTTACGCCATGACCAAGATGGGGCTCGTCAAGCTCTCTGCGGAGGAGGCGAGCGAGCTCAACCAGCTCGGCATCAACAACGTCTTCTACCTCTCTTCTACCTCAATGTGAACAAAGACGTCAAGGACATGGACTTCGTGGGGAACGACGTGAAGAAGCTGAACGACGGCATACCCACCCACGCAGCCGGTGTAAACGACTTCATGACCCCCGTTAAGGTTGCGGACGGGACGTACGTCCTTGCCGTGGGCTATGCACATGACGGGACCACGGGCAAGCTCACGATCGCCCAAAATCAAAAAATCGGCCACCCCGACCTCATCGGGCGCATCGTCCTCGGCGTCGGCCCGAACAGCGACCTCGTGAAGGAGGGCCTCATCCAGAAGTCCGGGATGTGCCCGAACGGGATGAAGCGCGCCGACCACTTCCTCTACAACAACTACAACGTCGTCGTCCCGCGCCTTGCGGCGACGAGCACCGCCCTCGTGCAGGCGCTCGGCGGGACGGAAAAGGTGACCCTTACGTTCACGAACGAGCGCACGAAGGAGACGAAGACCGTCGAGATTCGCGCGGACGAAGCCGAGCCCCTCTGGTCTGTGACGACCTTCTGCCCCGAAGGGGACGTCCCGGGAGGCACGGGCGAACCTGTCTGGGTACTGACGAACGTCACAGCCCAGTAAGCACGCGCAAGGCTCGTGGGGCGGGGAAACCCCCGCCCCTTTTTTGAGGAACGACAGGAGGGATGTGCGTGCGGAGGCTCCTCGAACGCCTGCGGGCCGGGGATCCCGCAGAAGGGCTCCTCGTCACCTTTGCCTTCGTGTTTCCGCTCTTCGTCCTTCCCCACCCGATCGCCTTTTCCGGGGGCCGGTTGGACTACTTCTACGCCCCCCGCTTCGTCCTTTTGGCCCTGTTTTCCTTTGCGGCGGCCTTCCTCCTTTTTCGCCGCGGCGTGCGCGTGTATCCGGGGAAGTCCCCCGCCCTTTGGCTTCTTCTCGTTTTTTTTACCTTCGGCGTTGTGGCGACGTCGATGGCACCCTATCCCTCACTCGCCTTTTGGGGAGCTAACTTTCGCTACACGGGGTTGGCCACGTACCTCCTCAGCTTCCCCCTCTTTCTCTTGGCTGCCCTCGTAGGCCGAAATGCGTCGGCCGTAAAGGCCCTCGTCCTCGCGGGCGCCACGGCTTCGGTCCTCGCCCTTGCCCAGCTTCTCGGCCTTTCTCCCGTGCCGCACGAGCCGTACCGGAGCGGGATGACCGCATACGCCACGCTGGGGTCGGCGGAAAACCTGGGGGCCTTTCTGGGCTTCGCCTTTCCCGCTTCCCTTTGGGTTGCCCTAACCTCAGAAAGGCGGCGTGGGCTTTGGGTCGGGGCCGCGCTCTTCGTCTGGGTCGGGCTGCTCGTGACCTTGGATTGGCCCGCCTGGACAGGTGCGCTCTTCGGCACCGCCGTCGTCCTCCGGGATCCCGAGGTGCGGCGGCTTCCGCGGAAGTCCCTCGTCGCGTACGCCTCGGCCTTCGCCTCGGCCACCCTCGCCTTTCTCGCCGGCCTGTGGTTTACCCCACTTGCCCAAGTCGTCGGCTGGCTCCCGCCGTCGGAGTTTTGGTCGGTATGGGGGAAGGTCCTCCGCCTGTGCCGCGCATGCTGGGCTTGGGGGTTGGGACCCGACCACCTCACGGTCGTTGTTCGGCAGATGCCGTGGCTCGGGTTTTGGGACAAGACGCCAAGTATGTACCTGGAAACGCTTGTGACGATGGGGGCCTTTGCCGCGGTGACCTACTTCGCCTGGATCGTCGCCGCCCTCCGGCACGCAAAGGGGGAGCTCGTGGCTTTGGGGGTTTCGTACCTCGTGACGGGGCTGTACCATTCCGAGATCTTGCCCCTGCTCCCCTTGTTTTGGGTCGTTCTCGGGTTTGCCTCCGCGTCCAAGGGAATCGTCAGCGTCCGCTCGACCGTCGTCGAGAGCGAAGGCGGCGATCCTCCCGTTCGGATCGAGGTCGTCTCCTGAATTTCTCCGCCCGCAACGCGGATCTCCGGGGAGGGGAAGGCTTGTGCCGCGCGCGTTTCGATCCGACACGGGGATGAGCCTCCTCGAGGTCGTCATCTTTCTCGTCATCCTCGGGTTTCTCACGACGATGATCGTCCCCTTTGCCGGAGCGATCGGGGATGCGGAAAAGGAAAAGGCGACGTGGAAGGCGATGCAGGACGTAAAGAGGGCCATCCTCGGCCCCGAAGGCGCCTACGACGAAAGAGGGCGCCGAATCCTTCGCGGCTACGTGGGCGATGTAGGGGCGATCCCGGAGCTCTACACCTTCGCCTTCGTCCGCGACGCCCGAGGCGGCGGCCTTTGGAAACCGACTTGGAATCCGGGGAACGGCGCCGAGCACCTCCTCGAGGACGGGGCAAAGATCGCGCAGCCGCGCGCTCTGTGGGAAAAGCCGGACCCGAGCCTTGGGGACGTCGCACCTCTTTGGAAGGGTCCGTACGTAGACCTTTCCAAGTCTCCCGTGACCCCCCCGACGGGTGCCCCTCCCATCCGCTACGGGGACGGCGTTCTGCACGACGCCTGGGGGCGTCCCCTCCTCTTCTTCAAGGTGAAGGATGCGAAGGGCGGCGTGTGGCTGTTCCTCGTAAGCGCCGGCCCCAAGGGGGTGGTACACGATCCCCCGTTTACTTCCGACGGTTCGCCCGTGGAGTGGGGGGATCCCGCCACTCCCGGGACGTGGGAGTACTTCAAGGCGCAAAACGCCAAACACCGGCTTCTCATTCTCGGGATCTCTCCTGAAGAGTGGGAGCACGTAAACCTCCCGCAGGAAACCGCGGACACAGAAGGGTTGCTCCGGCAGCTGAAAGCGGCGTTCTTCGGAGCAGAAGCCTATGACCCGGCCGGAAATCGCTTCCTCCGCGGATTTCTCGGCGACGTTGGAAAATGGCCTCCTCTGTACGCCTGGGATCCCGACGTGCGGACATGGGTTTCGCCTACGGGGGCACCCGGAGAAGTCGTCCAGATGCCCGGACTTTGGGATCACGAGTATGCGGGTCTTCCTCAGACCTTCGCTCCTGGCTTCGCCTGGAGGGGGCCCTACCTCTCGCCTCCCAAAGACGTCCTCCGTGACGCTTGGGGTACACCGCTTCGGTTTGTTCTCGTAGACGAGGGCACGTCAAACGAACGTTTGGTCGTCACCTCCGCAGGGCCCGACCGCGAGTTCGACACGGAGGACGACCTCCGCTTGGAGATCGCGAAGGCGGATTGGAACGTCGAAGGGTTTACCTTGGAGTTCCGCCTTTTGGACGGAAGGCCGGCTCTGCGGACGCCGCGCCCGAATCCCAACGATCCCGAATTTGCCGACCAGTCCAGGTACCGGTGGAGGTGGGTGTACGAACAGGGCACGGATGCCGCCGGAAATCCCGTGGACGTCTACCGCGTAGAACCCCAGGAAATCTCCGTGAACATCACGGTGAAGATATACGCCGCCGATGACGCCTCGGTCGCCCCGCGGGAGATCCTCGTTTCTGCCGTTCTCCCCGGCGGGGACCAAACGGAGGTCCCCCTCGTCGTGAGTCTTCCCGCGGGCTCCCCTCTGCCCGCGGGAAAGCGCAAGGTCGCCTTTGCGCTTTCGGCCGGATCGGGAACGCTCCTGCCCGAGGAAACCTGGGTGTACGTCGGTCCCGGGGGGACGCAGGCTCCGCTTCCCGAAAAGCTCGCGGTGACGTACAGACCGTAAGAAGGGGAGGTGGAGCACGTGCTCTCCGTCCTCGCATTGGAAGTCGCAGAGCGCAAAGTGCGCGCGGCCGTAGTGCGGTGGAGTCCGACCGGGATGCGCGTCGACGTGTGTACTTCCCTCGATCGCGAAGGGGCGGCGGGACCTTTTCCCGAAGGCGAGGAGCTCTCGTCCGTCCTTCGCCGCTTGCCCTTCCGTCCCCGCAAGGTCGTCCTGGTTTCCCCGGCGGTGACCACGGTGGAGGTGTCCGTAGACCGCGTTCGCCTCCGGCGCCTTCGTGGCGCTCAGCTGCGGGAGGTCCTCCGCTGGGAGGCGGAACCCTTTCTTCCCGCGCCGCCCACGGACTACTTCCTCGGCTACGCGAGGGGACCCGAGAGCGAAGACGGACGGGTGGTCTTTTGGGTTTCCGCCCTCTTGCGCGACGAGTACGCGGCACTCCGTACCGCGTTTGCCGAGCGCGGACTCAAACTTGGCAAGGTCTTCGCCCCAGAGTTTTGCTTCCCAGTGGGAGGCGCCCTGGGATTCCGCGGCCGGAAGTTCCGCGACCTCCTCGTGGCGGAGGTGGGGGAAGACGCTGTCCGCTTTGCCCGCTTCAGGAAGGGGCAGGTATACGCCCTGTACGTCCCCCCGCCAGAGATCGCCGCCCCGCTCCTCACCTTCCTCGCCGCTTCCGCAGGATCTTCTGAAGTCTCCCTGGAAGTAGGGGGGACAGGTTCGTCCTTCCCCCTTCCGTCCGATGTCGCCGCACCCCTCCGGGAGGCCCTCGCGATTCGGGGGATGCTCGGCCTTCCCGTGGCGTTGGTCGGTTCCTCCGACCTCCGAAGAGAAGGGGGTTCGCGCACGGCCGCCCTGCTCGCCCAACTCCTAGGGGCCGAGGGCGTGTACGTTCCCGCCTGGGTGCGGGAGGGATGTGGGGCAGAATTCGCCGCGGCGGTAGGCGGGGGGGTGCGGCAGCTCAGCCTCCGCGGCGCGGACCGTGCGATCGGCGTAGACGACCTGGAAGAGCGCGTGGCGCGCATGCGCGAGAGGATCCAGCTGTACCCGCTCTTGGCCACGTTGGCCGTAGGGCTCATCTTCGGCGCGCACTACCTGGTCGTACGGGAGCAGCTCGCCCGTGTACAGGCGGAAATCCAAAGCCTCGAGGAGAAGAAGCAGGAAATCGACGCGGCCCAGGCGCGTCTGCAGGAACTCAAGAAAGAGGCGGAAACCCTGCGCAAGAAGGTTCAAGCGGTCGAGGCACAAACGGCCTTTCTCCAGGAGACCTACCGAACGGAGGAAGAGCGGATCCACCGCCTCCTCAAGGTGGTGGCGGAAGACCCCGAAATCTTCGTCGACAAGGTGAGCAAAGTCCCCCCTCCGCCCGTAACCCAGAAGGACAAAAAGCCCGCCTCCTCCCCTACGGTCGATAAAGACAAGAACACTGCTCCTTCCCCATCGACCGACAAAGACAAAAATACCGCTTCCCCTCCGGCTACCGAGAAGGACAAAAAGGAATCCTCTCCGCCTACGACCGAGAAGGACAAAACCGTCCCTGCGCAAAAGAAGCAGCAGGTTCCCCAAGATCCGTACCCGCCCGTCGATCCTTCGGAAGCGGAGAAAGCGTACCGCGTCGGGGGGTGGAGCCTCACCCTCGAAGGGATCCACCGCCTCCTCCTGCGCTACCAAATGCAGCCGTGGTGCCAGTACGTCCGCTTGGATCTCATGAAGTCGGATAAGGTCCGAGTGCCCCGGGAAGGGCCGACGGAGGAGGGGAGAGCCCCCGTCTTTGAGGAGCGCCCGGCCTACACCTTTGTACTCACGGTAGTCTTCAAGGAATAGGGAGGAATCGGGGTGCTGAAGCGGCCGCTTTCGAGGACGGAAAAGCTCCTTCTGGCCGTGCTCGTCTTGGGCGTGGGGATTTTCGCCTACCTCCGGTACGTGTACGACCCCATCCTCCGGACGTACGAGGAAAGCCGGAATCGCCTGCAGGAACTTCGGCAGGCGGTGTCAGGCGCCCAAATTCCTTCGACTGCCGCCGTGCAAAAGGAGATCGACGCCCTCAAAGAGGAGCTCAAGCGCAAGGAAGAGGAGCGCGAGAAATCCCTCGGAGGAAAACTCCGCGAAGGCGGCGATGTCGCGTTGGCCGTCGCGGAGGTGTACGAGTTGGCCCGACGCTACCATGTGGAACTCCGGGAGGTGATCCTCAAGCAAATCGAACCGGGCAAGGAAGACGCCCCCCCGAACAAGCCGCAGGAAGCCTTCACCTGGCGGGTGTACGAGTTCGCCGTCTCCGGGAGGACGCAAGACGTGGCGGAGTTCGTCCGATCCTTGTCCGAAAGGAGGTACGTGGTGTACCTCGAGAATTTCGAAGCAAAGCCCGAGAAGAAGGACGATGCGCGGTTTCAGGCTCGTCTCAAACTCCTTTTTTGACGGAGAGGGGGAGGCAGGGTGGAAGGGGGTTTCGCCCGTCCGTCCGAAAAGCGAATACCCGCGCACATTGAGGAGCTCCTTCGGGAGACCCAAGAGCGCGAGGCTACGGACCTTCACCTCACGGCGTTTTCTCCTCCAATCCTGCGCATCGGCGGATACCTCACGCCCCTGGAGGAATACGCCGCATTGGGCCCGGAAGACATCCGGAACCTCGTCTATCCGCTTCTCAGTTCGCGCCAACGAGAGGTTCTGGAAGAACGCCTTTCTGTCGACCTCGCCGTGGGCTTGGCAGGAATCGGACGCTTCCGACTGAACGTGTACTACCAGAGGGGGAGCTTGGCCTGCGCCTTTCGGCGCCTCGCGGACGAAATCCCCAAGTTGGAGGAGCTCGGCCTGCCCGAGTCCGTGTACCGCTTCCCCGACCTCACTTCCGGCCTCATCCTCGTCACGGGGGCCACGGGTTCCGGGAAATCCACCACGCTTGCCGCGATCATCGACCGGATCAACGAAAAGTACCGCCGACACATCATCACCGTAGAAGACCCGATCGAGTACGTGCACTACAACAAGCTGAGCGTGATCAACCAACGGGAGCTCTATACGGACGTCCCTTCGTTTGCGGACGCCTTGCGGGCGGCCCTTCGGCAGGACCCGGACGTGATCCTCGTGGGGGAGATGCGCGACCTCGAAACCATCCGCACGGCGATCATGGCGGCGGAAACCGGCCACCTCGTCCTCTCCACGCTTCACGCCCGGGACACGATTTCCACCTTCGCACGGGTGATCGGCGTTTTCCCTACGGAAGAGCAGGCCCAGGTCCGTCAACAACTCGCGGCTTCCGTTCGGGCGGTAATCGCCCAGCAGCTCCTTCCGCGTCGGGACGGGAAAGGGAGGGTCCTTGCGGCGGAAGTCCTCGTCGTAACGCCGGCGGTCGCCAACCTCGTGCGCCTGGGAAAGGACGAGCACATTCGCCTCATCCTCGAGACGGGTGGAAGGCTGGGGATGCAGACGATGGAACAGAGCCTGGTGGAGCTCGTCCAAAAGCGGCTGATCGACGTGGAAACGGCCCTGGCCGCCGCGCGGAACCCCGCCCTGGTCAAGGAGAAATTGGCCCTGTAAGCGGCCCTCGAGGGGGGACGGACGTTGGCCGTCGCACGCTCGCGCTTCGGCGAATTCCTCGTCGCCTCCGGAGCCCTCAAACCCGAAGAACTCGCCGCGGCTTTGCGCCACCAGCGGACCAGCCAAAAACGTCTCGAGGAGGTCCTCTACGAACTCGGAATCCTGCCCGAAGAGCGCCTCGTGGAACTCGTGAGTCGCTTCACGGGGTTCCCCGTGTTTTCCTTCGACGAGGTGGAACTCACACCCGAACTCCAACAGCTCGTGCCGGTCGCCCTCATCCGTCGGTACGACGTCTATCCGGTCCGCGCGGACGAGGGCGAGCTGTACCTCGCGTGCCGGGGGGAAGTTCCTTCGGGCGTCGTAGAAAACCTCCGGCGCATGACGGGGAAAAACGTGCGCCTCGTGCTCATGCGCCCTAGCGAGCTCGAGGAGCTAAGGAAATTCTTCCTCCAAGGGGAAGGGGAAGGCCCCGTTTCGGAAGGTGGGGAGGGGGGGTCGGCGGCCGACGTCCTCGACGCCATCCTCGCCAAGGCGGTGCACTTGGGCGCCTCGGACGTCCACCTCGATCCGGAGCCCGACCGCATCCAGGTCCGCTTCCGCATCGACGGATTTCTCCGCCCCGTCGACCAGTTCCCCCTGAGCCTCCATTCTGCCCTCGTGTCCCGCATCAAGGTCCTCGGACGGATGAACATCGCGGAAAAGCGGTCTCCGCAGGACGGCGGGTTCACCTTTCGTCCCGAAGGGGGACGCACGACCAACGTCCGCGTTTCCGTCCTACCCTCGGTGCGCGGCGAGAAGGTCGTCATGCGCCTTTTGCCCTCTCAGGAGAGGATTCTCGAGCTTAAGGATCTGGGCATGGAGGGCGAACTCTTAGAGAAGTTCACCCGCCTCCTCGCCCTTCCCCACGGCCTCATCCTCGTTACGGGCCCCACGGGCTCCGGTAAGACGTTCACCCTCTACGCGGCGCTCAAGCACCTCCGCCGTCCCGAAGTGAACATCATCACCGTCGAGGACCCTGTCGAGCTGCAGATGGAGGGGATCACCCAAGTTCAGGTGGACGTCACCTCGCGCAAGCTCACCTTTTCCGACGCCCTTCGCTCCATCCTCCGCCAGGATCCGGACGTCATCATGGTCGGGGAGATTCGCGACCGGGAGACGGCGCAGCTCAGCCTGCAGGCGGCGCTCACGGGACACCTCGTCCTCTCCACGCTCCACACGAACGATGCGGTGAGCGCGGTGGAGCGGCTCACGGACATGGGCGTAGAGCGCTACCTAATCGCCGCCGCCTTGCGCGGAGTTTTGGCCCAGCGCCTGGTGCGGACGATTTGCCCGCGCTGCCGGGTTCCCGTTCGTCCTCCCCTCGGCGAGTTTCTCGCGCTGGGGCTTAGCCCGGAAGACGAAGGGGAGTTCTTTGCGGGGAAGGGGTGTGTCTACTGCCACCAGTCCGGATACCGCGGCAGGACGGGGATTTTTGAGCTTTTGGTCGTGGACGAGGAACTCCAAAAGCTCATCGCCGGCGGGGCGGACGCGATCTCGCTCAAGGAGGCCGTCGCCGGGAAGATGAAGACGATGCGCGAAGACGGGATCGAAAAGGCAAGGCGCGGGATCACCACCTTGGAGGAGGTGATCCGTGTGACGGTGAGCATGTAGGGGAAATAGGGAAACGGAAGGGGGTGCATCGGGGTGCCGCAGTTTCGCTACCGGGCGCTCGACGCCGGCGGTCGGGCAATCCGCGGGGAGGTTACGGCCGCCGATCCCTCGCAAGCCGCATCTCTGCTTCGGCGGCAGGGCCTCCTCGTAACCGAACTTCGAGAGGAAACCGACGCGCGGCCGCGCCCGCAGGAGGAGGGGGGCCTTTCGGGTTGGGTTCCCGTGCGCCAAGGGGACGTGCTCCTCACGCTCAAGCAGCTCGCCTCCCTCCTCCGCGCCGGGGTGTCGTTGTCTGTATCCCTTTCGGTGTTGGAACGGCAGACGCGGAACGCCCGGCTCCGCCGGATTTTGCGGGAAGTCCGCGAGGCGGTGGAAGGGGGGACCCCCTTGAGCGAAGCGCTGGCGCGCCACCGCGTCTTTCCCAAGTTGGTTTCAAGCCTCGTACAGACGGGCGAAACAAGCGGGTTGCTCGACGTATCCCTCGAGCGGGCGACGCGGTATTGGGAAGAGCGAATGGCGCTCCGGCGGCGAATTCTCTCGGGGGTTCTTTACCCGGCGATCGTCTTCGTCGCGGCCATTGGGGAGGCGGTCTTCCTCATCGCCTACGTGATCCCCAAGATCCTCCCCCTCCTCCAAGAACTCGGGGGCGAGCTGCCCTGGAATACCTTGCTTCTCATCCGCATCGGGGAAGTGGTTCCGCCCAACTTGCCCAAGATCGGCCTGGCGGCGCTCGCCCTTGTGGGGTTTGGAGTTTTGTCCTTCCGGGTACCTTCGCTGCGCTACTACGCGGAGCGCGTCCTCTTTTCCCTCCCCGTTCTCGGGGAAATCTTGCGGTACTCGCTCATCGTCCAATTTGCGACGACGATGGCCCTCCTCCTCCAAAGCGGCGTTTCCATGCTCG
This sequence comes from Brockia lithotrophica, assembly GCF_003633725.1. Classification (NCBI taxonomy): domain Bacteria; kingdom Bacillati; phylum Bacillota; class Bacilli; order Thermicanales; family Thermicanaceae; genus Brockia; species Brockia lithotrophica. The sequence continues at coordinate 294,733 of NZ_RBIJ01000001.1, forward strand.
AGTCGCTTCGCGCCACGCGGGAAACCATCGGGAATACCGTCCTTCGGGGTCTCCTTTCGGAGATGGAAGCGGCCGTCTTGGAGGGAAAGGGTCTTTCCGAAACCCTTCAGTGGCCCCAGGCGGGTGCCCTCTTCCCCCCCATGGTCGGAAGTATGGTACAGGTAGGGGAGGAAACCGGAGGGATCGATGGAGCCCTGGAAATGCTCGCCGGAGTGTACGGGGAGCTTCTCGAGACCAAGATCGCCCGAGCGCTGTCTTTGCTCGAACCGATGCTCCTCGTGGTCATGGGAGGAATGGTGGCGTTCGTGGCCTCCGCGCTCATCGGGGCCGTCCTCGCGAGCTACGGTGCCATCTCCCACCATTGAGGCGAGAAGAGGTCTCGTTTTCCTCTTGGCAAGGTTGCTCCCCATCCGGTATACTTACGGTAGGGTAACTCTCCCCAATTTCCGAGATGGCGAGGAGAGAGGATGGGCAGTCGCCGCATCGCCTCCGAGTTCCGCGCATTGGACGTCTGGGTTCCGCGGGAGGACGGCGAGAAACTTCTCTACCACCTACGCGGTAGGTTGCGCGCGCGGGCGCGCGTCCTGGACAACGGGGATGTGGAAATTCACTGCGACGATCGTGTCAACCGAATTGTCCTGCACATAGAAACGTTTCCAACAAAGTTCCGCCTCCGGGGAGAAGGGTATCTCACCGACCGCAGCGCGGCGGAAGCCTTGCGCTCCGCCGTCCTCCGGCATCGCGGTTCGTGCCTCATGATCCGGTATTTCCAAGGATTTGCCGTGGTCTACCGCTACGACGCGGGTCGCGTGGAGTACATCGAAAAGGTACCCATGTACACCAACCTTCGTTCGGCGCCGACGGAAGTCGCGGAAGGGGCAGAGGTCATCTTTCGTGCGAGAGGGAGGAGCGAAGGGGGTTCCCTGCACGGGCCGGCGGCCGCCTTGCCCGAGGGTGGGGTCTCCCGCATGACGATGCGTGAGCGGAATTCGGCCCTGCGAGGCGCGTCGAGCGAGATCGTCGTCGTCGACCCCGAGGACTTTCGGCGCATTGCACAATTCCGCGAGGCGATCGACCGCCTCTTGGACGCCCGCCTCCGGTATGCGGGGGACGAGAAGCGCGTTCGGGCGATCGACGCCCGGCTCAGGCGGCTCGTGCAGACGCTCCTCCAGTTGGAGGGGTGAAGGGGCGCGACCCGCGCCGTCGTCTCGTTCCGTGCGGGCTTTTCGTGAAGGAGAAAGACCAAGGGGGCACCTCGTGTGGGTGCCCCCTTTGGCGTATCGGGATACGGTCTGCGGCGGGAAGGCCCTCTCCCTCACACGTACACGTCGCCACCCGCGGCGCGGAAGCGTTCGCTCATCTCCCGCATCCCCGCTTCCCGCGCGGCCTCTACGGAAAGCCCCTTTTCCCGCGCATAGGCGAGGAGGTCCGTGCTGATGCGCATGCTGCAGAACTTCGGCCCGCACATGGAGCAGAAGTGCGTCGTGCGCGCGAGTTGCTCCTCCGGCATGGAGGCGTCGTAGTAGGCGCGCGCGCGTTCGGGGTCGAGGCCGAGGTTGAACTGGTCTTCCCAGCGGAAGGCGAAGCGCGCCCGCGAAAGCGCGTCGTCCCGCCGCTTGGCGCGCGGATGGCCTTTGGCGACGTCTGCGGCGTGGGCGGCGATCTTATAGGCGATCACGCCTTCCTTCACGTCGTCCCGGTTGGGAAGGCCGAGGTGCTCCTTGGGCGTGACGTAGCAGAGCATGGCGGCTCCAGAAAGGGCGATCATCGCCGCCCCGATGGCAGAGGTGATGTGGTCGTACCCCGGGGCGACGTCCGTCACGATTGGTCCCAAGGTGTAGAAGGGCGCTTCGCGGCACCAGGATTCCTCCAGGGCCACGTTCTCCCGAATGAGGTGCATGGGGATGTGCCCCGGTCCTTCGATCATCACCTGCACGTCCGCTTCGTAGGCGCGGGCGGCGAGTTCTCCGAGGGTGCGGAGTTCGGCAAATTGGGCGGCGTCGTTGGCGTCGGCGATCGAACCGGGACGCAGGCCGTCGCCGAGGGAAATGGCGCAGTCGTAGGCGCGGCAGATCTCGAGGATTTCGTCGAAGTGCGTGTACAGGAAGTTCTCCTCGTGCGTGGCGAGCATCCACGCCGCGAGGATCGATCCGCCGCGCGAGACGATGCCCGTTACGCGCTCCGCCGTGAGCGGCACGTAGGCGAGGCGCAGTCCGGCGTGGATCGTCACGTAGTCCACGCCCTGTTCGGCGTGGTCGATGAGGGTGTCGCGGTACACTTCCCAGGTGAGGTCTTCCGGACGGCCGCCCACGCGTTCCAAGGCCTCGTACACGGGCACGGTTCCCACAGGTACGGGCGCGTTGCGCAAGATCCACTCCCGCGTCTCGTAGATCCGTGGCCCCGTGGAGAGGTCCATCACCGTGTCCGCCCCCCAGAGGATCGCCCAGACCATCTTTTCGACCTCTTCTTCCACGGAGGAGGAGAGGGCGGAGGTACCGATGTTCGCGTTGATCTTGACGTGGAACTTCTTCCCGATGACCATGGGCTCGAGGGCTTCGTGGTTCACGTTGGCGGGGAGGATGGCCCGGCCGCGGGCGATTTCCTCTCGTACGACCTCCGGATCCACGCCTTCGCGGATGGCCGCAAACTCCATCTCCGGGGTCACGATCCCCCGCTTGGCGTAGGCGAGCTGCGTGACGGCCCGGTCGCCCTTGGCGCGAAGCACGGTACGGCCCGTGCGCCCCCGTACCCAATCCACGTCCCCGCGTTCGAGAACCCACGGCGTGCGCAGCGGCTTAAGTCCGCGGTACGGGTCGATGTCCGCACCGGGATCTGTGTACGGTCCGCTCGTGTCGTACACGAGGAGGGAAGTTTCTCCCTCTCCGTCGCCCCAGGGAGCGTACGGATCGTCCGGATGTTCCGGCGGCGTGACGGCGAGGTGCTTCCCGTCGCGGGTGAGGAGGATCTCGCGAAAGGGAACCCGTATGTCGGGTCGCGACCCGCGCAGGTAGACTTTGCGGCTGTTGGGGAAGATCCCCGCGTAGTTGCGCACGGCGAGGTTGGGCTTGGCGTTCGCCATGGTGTTCCCTCCTTGGGAGGTTTCGCATCTTGACCGCATCCCGGCGTTTTTGCGGTCCTCCCCGGACGCGTTGCGCGTGACGTACCGTCGGCTTTTGGGGCGGAGAGGTCGGGCGAAGCCCCTCTCGGGAAAGGGAAAGGGCCGCCTGCGCGCAGGCGGCCCTCGGTTCGACGAAGGAGGCGGCCTTCGAGGGAAGTTCCTCCTCAAGTGGGCAAAGGCCCCGGAACTTCCCCCCGCATAGCCGTCTCCGCTCCGTCGATCCAGGCGCTCCCTACGCAGGTACTACCCTGATCAGGTTCCGGCGGTCGGCGGCCTAAGCCGCCCTCTCAGCTCGCCTTGGCGAGCTCCCGCGCGCCCGAGGAAGACGGGACCAAAGATCCAAATGGGGTTGTGGTTCATTCTACCCGGAATGGTCGGAGAACTCAAGTTCTTTTTGCCGCGAAGTTCCGGACCTCTTTTTTTCCTATGGGGCCTTCGGGTATTATGGGGCCGGAATTCTGAGAACGCGTACGGGGAGGAAATTCGGGCTTCTGCAAAGGGGGAACCGGAGGTGGGACGAGGGCCGGTCACCGTCTACGTAAACGGTTCGCCGGTGATCGTGAGCTTCGATGCGCAGGTGCGCCACGCGATCCTTGCGTACGATCCGCGCCTCTACCGCCTCGTACGCGATGGGAAGGCGGAAATTGTCGATCAGGAAGGTCATCCCGTAGATCTGTATGGGGCGGTGGGAGAAGGGTGGGTATTTCACGTACGCCTCAAGAACTAGCTGATTTCTGCATCGACGGCGTACAGGTGCTCGCTCCGGATCCGTTGCCGGGCAAGGCTTCCGTATGCGTGCGCGATGGGAAGATCGTAAAGGTATCCGGCGGCACGTTTCGCGGGAGCGACGGGAGAGAAGGTAGGGGCACACCGGGTTCTCCTGGAAAGGGTATGGTACCCGTCCGGTATGCCCTACGCGGTGGCGCGTATCTCGTGCCGGGATTCGTCGACCTTCACGTGCATGGGGGAGGGGGCGGCGACTTTTCCTCCCCCGACCCCGAAGGGCATCGCGAGAGCCTCCGCTTTCACGCCCGCCACGGGACGACGTCCCTTTTGGCCACCACCGTGAGCCTCGCACCTCGAGAACTCGAAGCCGCCCTCCACACCTTGCGGGAAAGCATGTCCGCTCCGCCCGACGATGGCGCTCGGATCTTGGGGATTCACCTCGAAGGCCCCTTCCTCGCCCCCGCCTACGCGGGAGCGCAAAATCCCAAAGCGCTCCGCCTCCCCGACTTCGCCCTTTGGGAGCGCTGGAACGAAATTTCCGGCGGGGCGATCCGCATCGTCACGTTGGCCCCCGAGCTTCCCGGAGCTTTGCCGTTTCTCGCCACCCTTCGGGCGAGGGGAGTCCTCCCTGCGGCGGGCCACACCGCCGCACCGTACCGCGTGCTCCGCCGGGCGGTGCGGGCCGGTCTTGCGCACGTCGCCCACCTCTTCAACGGTATGCCTCCCATGCACCACCGCCGCCCCGGGCCCGTGGGGGCTGCCCTGCTCTGTCCCCGCCTTACGGCGGAGGTCATCGCCGACGGCGCACACCTGCACGTCGCGGCCGTCCGCATTGCCCATCGCCTCAAAGGGGCCCGCCGGTTGGCGCTCGTGACCGACGCGATTTCCGCCGCCGGCCTTTCCGATGGGCGCTACCGCCTCGGGGAAACGGAGGTCGAGGTGCGGCGCGGCAGGGCGTACGTGGCCGGAACGCACAAGCTCGCGGGGAGCACGGGGACGATGGAGGCGGGTTTGCGTCGCCTCGTCTTCGGAGCCAAAATCCCCCTTCCGGACGCCGTGCGCATGGCCAGCACGACGCCTGCGGAAATCCTCGGACTTACGACGAAGGGGCGTATCGCGCCGGGGTACGACGCGGACCTCGTCCTCCTCGACCGCTCCTTGCGCGTCGTCGCCGTGTGGCGGGAGGGCCGGCTCCTCTATTCCCGCGGGTAGCCGGAGGGCAGGCACCCCTTGCGTGCGCGGCCTTACGCGCCTCCTACGTCGACCTCTTTGACGATCGCCTCAAATCCGCAGGCGCGGGCGCGCGCGGCAAGCCGTTCGGCGTTCGCGCGCTCGCGGAAGGCGCCGATCTGGACGATGTACAGCTTGTTGGGCCGCGTATGCGCTTCGGGCGGATCGGGAAAGGGCGAAGGAGCCTTAGTTCGCGCGGTCAGTCCGAAGGCCTCTGCGACTCCCCGCGCGTGGGCATCGGCCACCGCGCGGAGGAAGCGGTCGTCTTTGAGCAGTCGGGCATCTTCGGGATTCGAGAGAAACCCATTTTCCGTAAGCACGGCCGGCATGCGCGTTTCCCGCAGGACGGTGAAGTCCGCCTTTTTCGGGCCCCGATCGGGAGAGCCGAAACGCAGGAATGTCTCTGCCGTCCTTTGGTGAATCGCGGCGCGGATTTGCGCCGTTCGCCCCGTGTCCGCAAGACTCGAGTGGATGTAGCTTTCGAACCCGCGGGGACGAGGGTCCGAAAAGGCGTTCACGTGGAGCGAGAGAAAGACGTCCGCCGCAACCTCGTTTGCCATTCGCACGCGTTCGGCCAAGGAAACGGTGACGTCGTCTTCGCGCGTAAGGAGGATTTCTACGCTTTCGTACCGCTGAAGGGCCTCCCGAACGAGGCGTGCGAGGACGAGCGTGACCTCCTTTTCGACGAGGCCGTTGCCTACGGCTCCAGGGTCCATTCCGCCGTGTCCGGGATCGAGGACGATGCGCACGGCGCTCCCTCCTTACTCTTTTCGCGCGTCCGCATCCCCGTGCGAGTTCGGCGTTCTTCGGAGGATGGGAGAGAAAATTCGAGTGAAAAGAAAGAGCAAGATCTTCCGAACCGCCGCAAGGAGTCGGAAGGCGAAGGTGTCGTTTCCCTCCGAATGCGGGAGGGAAGAGGTTTCGTCCGGCGGAAGGGTTTCTTCGTGCGGCGCCGCCCCGGGTTCGTTCCTCCCTTCGACTTCCGATTCCGGGGTGAGGGGAGGGCTTTCGGGCGGTGAGGCTGGGCTTGCCTCGGAGATGAGGGGCGCATCCGTTGGTGGCGGGGCGGGCGTTTCTTCGGAGGCGAGGTCGAGGGGGCCACGGTGTACGTCTAGGCATACGCGCCCGGTGATCCCGTCGATTATGCCGGAGCACGTGTACTGCCAAAACGTCCAGTTCTTCCACGCCCCGAGCGGCTCCGAGGGAGCGCGATCCCAAGAAGCGATCCAGAGGGGGTACCTTTCAAACTGCGGATCGCCGAGGTACTGCACGACAAACGCGGGGAAGGAGTACACCACCGGACGAAGGGTGCGGTTGGATACGTACTCGAGCCACGCCAAGACCGCCTCTCGAAAGGCCACGGGATCTCCGGTGGGCGGAATTTCGACGTCGAGGGCCGGAGGAAGGGTGAGGCGAAAGTCGGCGGTTTGCCCGAGGAAAAACTCGGCTTCCGCCCGCGCTTCTCCGACGGACTTTGCGCGGAAGAAGTGGTAGGCGCCCACGGCGAGCCCGGCTTCCGCGGCCCTCGAGGCGTTTTCCGCGAAGTAAGGGTCGCGAAACGTCGTCCCTTCCGTAGCCTTTACGTAGGCGAAGCTCAGTCCTTGGGCGGCGACGCGCCGCCAGTCGATCGCTCCCTGCCAATTGGACACGTCGAGCCCGCGAGGACGTTCGTTTTCCCCCATGCCCGCTCTTCCCTCCGGGACGGCACGTCGCATTCTCCCTGTAAGGTATGCCGTAGGGGATGCGCCGAAACTCCGTCCGGCGCCCCGCCTTTTCCCGAATGCGCGAAAAAAGGCGCGCCTCCGCCCCGACGAGGACGGGCGCGCCTTCCTTCGGGAAGCGAGGGTGGACTCTTCTTCCCAAAGGCCGGGGACTTCGCCTAAAACCGAAGGGATTGTCCGCCGTCGACGACGACGGTGGTCGCCGCAACCCAGGACGCGCGCGGGGAGGCGAGAAACACGGCTACGGCGGCGACTTCTTCGGCCGTACCCAAACGCCCCGCCGGGAGGTTGGCGTGTACGAAGGCGGCGAACCCCTGGGGGTCGTTTTCTTCCATACGCTTCCAGCTGCTCGTCGGGTGCAGGATGGACCCTGGGGCGATTCCCACGACGCGAACTCCCAGCGGGAGGAGTTCCCGTCCGGCCATCTTCGTGAGGCTCGCGAGTGCCGCCTTAGCCGCGTTGTATGCTGGTTTGCCGCCGGCCTCGAGCCCCCAAATGGACCCGACGTACAGCACTACCCCCTTTCTCCGCTCGAGGCTCGGGAGAAAGAGCTTCGTGAGGTGCAGGGGGGCGAAAAAGTTGAGCTCCATGACGCGGCGAAAATCCTCGAGCTTCGCGGTGCGGAATTCTCCCGTGCCCAGGCTTCCGCCCAGGGTGACCACGAGAACGTCTACGTCCCCCAGCTCTTCCGAAACGGCGCGGGCGAAGCCTTCCCTTGCCTCTTCCGTTGTGAGATCTGCGCGAAAGGAGCTCGCCCAAGGCATCGCTCCGTCCGGCGGGGAACTCCTCCCCGCAACCGCCACGCGCGCCCCTTCCTCCGCAAGTCCGCGGGCGATCGCCAGTCCGATCCCCTTGGTTCCTCCTACGACGAGGGCCGTTTTTCCTGCGAGACCGAGATCCACGTACACTCCCTCCTCGCCTTTTCCTCTTCCGTACTTCACGTTGTACCACATGCGGGAATTTTCGTCTCGTCGGACGGGTGCACCCCACGAGGTGCGCTTTTCTCCGCATCCTTTCGAGGAGCCTCGTTTGCCGGAGGAGAGGGTTCGCGAGACCCCCGCTTTTGTGAAACCGTTCACCGTACGCAAAACGTTCAAGAAAGCGTTTCCAGAAAAGCGTTGACAGGCTTCGGACGTATTGCTATGATGGGGACGAACGGTGTCTAGAACGACATACAAGGGGGAGTTTTCATGGCAAAAAGGCTTCGCCACATCCGCCTTTTTGTCGCACTGGTACTATCGCTTGCCCTCGTAGGGACGCTTGCCGCATGCGGCGGAAAGACGCAGACCTCCGCTCCGTCGGAGACTCCGGGGACGCAGGCTCCGTCGGCGGGTAAGGCCGAAGGCCAAATTCAGATCACGGATGCCGCCGGCCGCACGGTCACCTTGTCGGCACCAGCAAAGCGGGTCGTGGCCATCGGGCCGGGCGCCCTACGCCTCGTCACATACGTTGACGGCATGGAGAGCGTGGTCGGCGTCGAGCAGATCGAAAAGGGATCGAACCCGGGAAAGACCTACGGCTATCCGTTTAAGGACAGGATTGAGGCCCTCCCCGTGATCGGGCAGGGCGGGCCGGACACGCCTCCCAACGTGGAAAAGATTGTCGAGGTCAAACCAGACGTGATCTTTGCCGTTCAGCCGTCGGATGCCAAGGGAGCCGACGACCTCCAGGCCAAGACGGGCGTTCCCGTGATCGTCCTGTCGTACGGTCCCCTGGGGACGCTGGACAAGCCGCTCTTTACGTCGATCCAAAACATCGGGAAGGCGCTTGGCAAGGAAAAGCGGGCGCAGGAGGTCGTCGATTTCATCGAAAAGACCATGGCAGACCTCAAGCAGCGGACGAAGGACATTCCCGACGCGCAAAAGCCTACCGTGTACGTAGGCGGCCTCGGGTTCAAGGGCGGCCACGGGATCACGAGCACGCAGAAGAACTTCCCGCCCTTCGTCCTCACGCACGCGAAAAACGTTGCCGCGGCGCTAGACAAAGACGTGGTCCCCGACCTCGACCGGGAAAAGCTCGTCGAGTGGAACCCCGACATCATCTTCTTGGACCTCGGCAACCTCAAGCTCGTGACGGACGACTATCAGAAGGAGAGGCAGTTCTACGAGAGCCTTAAGGCCGTAAAGGACAAAAAGGTGTTCGGGATCTACCCCTTCAACTACTACAACACAAACGTCGAAACCGCTCTGTGGGACGCGTACATCGTCGGCAAGGTACTCTACCCCGACAAGTTCCAAGACGTCGACCTGACGAAGAAGGGCGAGGAAATCTACGCGGCGTTCTTCGGCGAGGCCGGCAAAAAGATTCCCGCGGAGCTTGAAAAGGCCTACGGCAAGGCGGGTGCGCCCATCGACCTTTCGAAGCCCGCAGGGCAGCAGATCGAACTCGGGAAGTGACTTCTGTCCTCGGAAGTCGTAGATTCACCCGGCAGTCGGCAGAGGGGGGCCTGAGGTAAGGCTCCCCTTTCCTTCGCTCGAAGTGCGGGGGAGGAGGGCAAACTCCGGAGAGGGGGAACCGGGGGATGGTCACGCAACCTTTGAGCGTCGGCCGCAGGTACCAGGGGTACATCCGGGCGAAGTGGGCTGTGATCTTCGCGACGCTTCTTGGCACGGTGATCCTCATGCTCTACGCGATCGTCGCGGGGTCGGCCAACCTGAGCGTCGCTGAGGTCGTGCGCACGCTCCTGGGCGAGGGAGACGCGCGGATGAACGTGATCATTTGGAACATCCGCCTTCCGCGCGTCCTCGCGGCGGTGGTGGCGGGGATGGGGCTTTCCGTCGCCGGCGCCGTCGCCCAGAGCGTCCTTCGCAACCCCCTCGCCTCGCCGTTTACCCTGGGGATCACCCAAGGTGCCGCCTTTGGCGCGGCGGTGGCGATCTTCTTCCTCGGCGCCGGCGGCGCCCGGAACATGGAGCACGTCTTCATCAACAACCCCTACGTCGTCGTGATCTTCGCCTTTGTCGGCTCCTTAGCTACGACGCTCGTCGTGATCTTCCTCGCCAAGATGTTTCGCGCCACGCCGGAGGCCCTCGTCCTTTCGGGAGTCGCGCTGAGCAGCCTCTTTCAGGCGGGTACGATGCTCATCCAGTACTTCGCCGACGACGTGACCGTAGCCTCTATCGTCTTTTGGACCTTCGGCGACATCGGGCGCGCCACGTGGCGGGATCTCGCGATCATGACGGTCGTCGTCCTCGCCGCCACGCTGTACTTCTTTTACAACCGTTGGAACTACAACGCCCTGGACAGCGGCGAAGAGGCGGCGAAGGGACTCGGCGTCGACGTGGAACGCGTCCGGCTTTCGGGCATGTTCGTGACCGCCCTCGTCGCTGCAGTGATCGTGGCCTTCCTGGGAATCATCGGCTTCATTGGCCTCATCGGCCCACACATCATGCGTCGACTCATCGGCGGCGACCACCGCTACCTCATTCCCGCCTCCACCGTCTTCGGCGGCTTCATCCTCCTCGCGTCGGACACCGTCGGTCGCGTGATTATCTCTCCCGTGATCCTCCCCGTGGGGATCGTCACCTCTGCCCTCGGAGCGCCCGTATTCCTCTACGTCCTTGCGAGGGGGTATCGGCGATGATTCTCCGCGTCGACGACGTAGCCTTTCGCTACCGGAGCGTTCCGGTCCTCGATGGCGTTTCCTTTTCCTTGAATCGCGGGGAAGTTCTCGCCGTGCTCGGGAACAACGGGGCGGGCAAATCCACCCTCATCAAGGTCATCAACAAGATCCTTCGTCCACAGCGGGGTACGGCGTACGTAGATGGAAAGGACGTGCGTTCGCTCACGCTTTTGGAAATCGCCCAGAAGGTCGCGTACGTCTCCCAGCGTAACGAGAGCCCGCGCTTTACCGTGTTCGACGCGGTGCTCTTGGGCCGGAAGCCCTACATCAAGTGGGACGTCACCGAGCGCGACATCCAAATCGTAGAGGACGTCCTTCGGCGCATGCGCCTCGAGGACTACGCCTTGCGCTACCTCACGGAGTTGTCCGGCGGAGAGCTCCAAAAGGTCGTCATCGCCCGCGCCCTCGCCCAGGAACCCGAAGTGCTCCTCTTCGACGAGCCGACGAACAACCTCGACCTCCGCAACCAGCTCGAAGTGCTCTCGATCATGCGCGACCTCGTCAAGGAGCGGAAGATCGCGGGAGTCGTCGTCCTCCACGACCTCAACCTGGCCCTGCGCTTTGCCGACAAATTCCTCTTCCTCAAAGACCGCAAGGTCTACGCCGCGGGCGGTCCGGAGGTCATGGCGCCGGAGGTGATCCGCGCCGTCTACGGCGTTTCCGTCGTCGTCACGCACGTCTCCGGCATTCCGGTCATCGTCCCGCTGGAGGCCGAACAGCCTTCTCTGCCGGAGCGAGAAGGGGCTTCTATCCGGGGAGATGGAGCCGAGGACGAAGCGAAACTCCAGGCCGCTGCCGCCGAAACTGCGATGTCGGCGCTCGACGGTAGGAGAAGGCGCGCATGAACACGCCCGGGTTCGGGCGGATCCCGACCCGGGCGTTTTTTGCATACGTCTCTCCGTGCCGCATCGGCTTAGAGGGGATCCGCCAGGTTGAGCGCGGCGAGCACGTCGGTTCCGGGTTGGACGAGGTCCTCGGGACGCGTGCCTTCGGGGAGGGAGATTTCCCGAAGGGTGTGCACGAAGGTCTCCGGTCGGTCCAAATACTCCGCAAAGAGGAGGTCGAGGGCGAGGAGGTTTTCCAGCCGGAAGGCTTCGGCTTCCCGCGGGATTCCCAAAAGCCGGTACGCCTCTTCCCAGCGGAAGCCGAGGATCAGGCCTTCGGCGGGGCTTCCCTCGCGAGGTACGCGGAAGTACACCCCCGCAAGCGTGCGCGCTTCCGGGCGCAGCCGCCCTTTGGAGCGTTCGTTCAGGGGGATTACGTACAAGCCGGATTTCCCCGGCGTGGTGTTCAGGAGGATCTGAAGGGCGTCGTCTTTGCACCAGGGGGGCAGGGAGAGGATGACGTAGCGTTCGTCCGGAGACCGAAGGGGCAGGTGCCGTTTGAGGTACGTGGCGATGAGGTAGCCGCTCGTCACGCCGGGGCAGAGGTGGTCGTGAAACTGGGCGGCGCGCAAGAGTTCGGGGGGTGCTCCGTGGAGCGCGAGGTAGGCGATGGAGACGACGGAAAAGAACGCCCCGCCGAACCTTCCGAAGGTCGCACCACTTCCGCGAAGCGCCTCCGCGGTGAGTTCGACCGTCTCGGTTTCCTCCGAGAGGATCTCTTCAGGGCGAAGTTCTCCGTCTGCATCCCGCTCCCAAGCCGCGTCTCGGACGCGCAAAAAGGCCCCTCGGCGTCCGTCGGTTCCCACGAAGAAAAACCAGAGGGGCTTGTCCGCCGCGGTGTGGACGTCCAAGAGGGTTTCCGTACCCAGGGAAAGTTCGGGGAGGCGGAGGAGTTCGTCCAGGGCGCCGCGCGTGTTCGCCCCGTTGGGGAAGGCGTATCCGGCGTTCGTCAACACGAGACGAAACGGACGGCCGACAATGGTTTCCGCCTGCTCGGCCGCAACCCGGGCGAACCGCGCCGCACGCTTTGCAAACGCTTCCAACATGAGGGTTCCCCCTTCCCCTTGCACCCGCATCGCACGTGACGTGGACGTGCGAGAATGGGTGCTTGCGTTCCCGGATTCCTGCACTTCCACACCCGAAAGTGCAGCGTGCCAAAGGAAGATGAAGTCCTCAACGTAAATCGCATACCCCGTCTGGTACATCGTAGCACAAGATCCACAAACAGGCAATCGTCGGGTGCAGAAGAAGGTGGCGGCGACGGTACGTTGTGCTAAAGTATTTACGAAGCGGGTTCCGGTACGTAGGCATAGAAAGAAATGGAAAAGAAGGAAGAGAGGTCGAGATGAAACTCGCGATAAAGGCCTTGGAAGTTTTGCTCCTCGTCGCGCTTTTCGTAGGGCTCGCGTACCTCGTGTATTCCGCGCTTTTTTCCCCGGGGAGGTCGGTCGCGCAGCACGTCGGAGCGCGCACGGAGTCGCAAGCTGCCTCTCCGCCCTCCGACGGGGGAGGGATTCCGGAGAAGGGCGGCGTCGTAGAAGTACGTCCGTACCAGCACGACGTGGTTCGTCCGGGGACGATGGTCGAGATCCTCTACCGCCTGCCACCGGAGCGGGTGGGCGGAGATACGGTCGACCTCACCAGATTTACGTTCGTCCTCGACGACAAACAGGTTCTCCCCTTCACCGACGTCTACCTCACGTCCGCCCAACCGCCGCTTGCCACGTTTCGCGTGAAGCTCCCCGACCGCCTCGCACCCGGCCTTCACACCGCGTGCTTCTGTTCGAACGCATCGCCGGAAAAGGCACCCTACCCGGACGACAACTTCTGTTGGGTGATCCAGATCCAGCGGTGACGCCCGCGCCGAGGCGCGTTTCGTAAACCGGTTTCCTATGCTTCCGGCCGCGTCCCGCGTGCCCCGATGTTCCTCAGCCGTACGTACGGAAGGCGGGACGGAGTTCGGACTTTGCCCGTCCGCCTTCGGAAGGGCTACACGCCGCGCAAGGTGCGGAGGATGAGCCAGATCTTCGTCCGGACGTAAGGGTCGCCCAAGAGCCTGAAGATCTCCCAAATGGAGGGAGGGTGCGGCCGCGCCTCGAGGTCCTCTCGCGCGAGGGCGTAGGCGTCCCTGAGGCGGGCCAGCGCATCGGAGGCCCCGTACTGCGCGAGGTCGTCGAGCGTTCGGAGGAAGAACGTAAGCGCGTGGGCGTAGGCGGTGAGGCGCTCCGCCGTGAGGAGCTCGCGCAAGGCGACGAGGAGCCCCGTCGCTTCGGCGAGTACTTCCCACGCCCCAGATGCCTCCCACGCAGCAAAGCGGCTTAGCGTTTTGCGCAGCGCGAGCGCGTCCTCCGTCCAAAGCACGGCCTCTCCGCGGGATTCGGCCTCTTGGGAGATGCGGTCGAGGGTGCGGAGGAGTTCCACGAGGTTCGACGTCACGCGGCTTGCCGCGTCGGGGGTTACGAGCGCGGCGGCGGCTTCCGCAAAGGCGAGCGCGTCTTCTCGGAGGTTCGCCGGTGCGCAATCCGCATTGGACACGGGGCATCCTCCTCGCACGCAAGGCGGTTTTCGGCCGCGGGATCCGGGGCGATGCGGGCGCACGTGCCTCGTCTCCACCCGCGGGTATCGGTGGTCATATGAGCCCGAGGACTCCCAACCAGTATGCTTCGTCGTAGGCAAACTTGGCCGCCGCAAAGAGCGGGGAGGGAGGGGAAATGCGCACCCCCTGCCCGCCCGCAAAGGTTACGAAGCTCGCCCGGTCGAAGCTTTCGAAGAGGAAGAAAGCCGTCTTTCCGTCGAAACGGGCGATTTCCTCCCGGCCTTCCAGGCGGTGGACGAGGTTTTCCACGAGCGTCTCGGCCATGAAGTGTGCCGTAGATCCGGCCTTGCACCACGGGGTGAGGGCGGCGTCGCCTATGACGTAGACGTTGTCGCGTTCGGGGAGTCTTCCCGTGGCGGGATCGACGGGGACGAATCCGTTCGAGTGGGGGAGGTTTGCGGCTTCCACGACGCGCGCGCCGCGGTGCGGCGGAATGGCGACGAGGAGGTCGAAGGGGATCCGCGTGCCCAAGTGCGTCTCGATGTAGCGCTCTTCGGGGTGGACGGCGACTGGCCTTACGTTTCGTTCTACGTGGACGCCAAGGCGTGCAAAGGTCTCTTCCATCCAGCGGGCGAGTTCCTCGCGCGGGTGCAGGGTGCTTTCCGGCGTTGCGTACACGAGCTCCGTACGCTCTCGCACGCCGCGGCGCGTGAGGAAGTCGGCCAAAAGGGGGAGGTACTCTGCGGGAGCCGCGGGGCCCTTGAAGGGGGGTGCGACGAAGAACACGATTCGCCCTCCCGAAAACGACCGCAGGGCCTCGTAGAGCCGCGGGGCGCCTTCGCGGGTATAAAAGTTGTGGCTCGCCTCGGCAAAGCCGGGGACGAAGGCGAAGTCGGGCTCAGCTCCCGTGGCGAGGACGAGGATGTCGAAGCGGTGCGTCTCCGCCCCGTGGATCCTTCCCTTGTCTACGTCGATCGCGGACACTTCGTCGACGACGAGGCGCACCCGCCGGTGGACGAAGTCCGCCAGTTTTCGGGTATAATGCGCGAGGGGGCGAAGCCCCAGGGATACGCACAGAAGGCCGCACGCATACGTGTGCTCGCGGTCCTTTGCGTACAGGGAGATACGCACGCGGTTTTCATCGATTTCGCGGCCGAGGCGACGGGCGAGGAGATTTGCCACGCGAAGGCCGGCAAGTCCTCCGCCCACGATTCCGATGTCCGTAGCCAGGGGATCTCCCTCCCCGAAGGCGAGCTGTACACCGCTTGCCCGTTCCGATTTCGCATGTTCTAGCCTTTCCGGGTTTTTCCCTGTACATGCATCGGGACGGCAGAGGAGGCGACGAAGGTGGAACGCGAGCAAAACGTCCACATACACCTCTCTTCCCCGGCGGAAAGCGCCCCGGCGGAAGAGCACTCCTTTTCCCGCAAGGGAAGGCGCTGTAAGATCTGCAAGCGCCCGGCGTACATCGACCTGCCCCAGCACAACATCTCCCTCTGCGAGGAGCACTTCGACGAGTTTTTTGTCCGGCAGGTGGAGCGCACGATTCGCCGGTACCGCATGCTTCCTCCGCGGGCAAAGGTGGTCGTCGCCCTGTCGGGGGGCAAGGACTCGCTCGTCACGGCGCTCGTCCTCAAGCGCCTCGGGTACGAGGTCCTCGGGTTTCACGTCGACCTGGGGATAGACCTCAACGACTACTCGCCGAAGTCGCGCGAGGCGGTGCTCACCTTTTCCCGCCGGTTCGACATCCCTGTGGAGATCGTCTCCCTCAAGGAGGAGTACGGCAAGACCATCCCCGATGTCTACAAGAAGGAAAAGAAGATCTGCCCGATTTGTGGCATGACCCGCCGCCACCTCATGAACGTCTACGCCCTGAAAGCCGCAGAGACCCACGGCGCCTACGCCTTGGCTACGGGCCACCACCTCGACGACCTCGCCGCCCAGCTCTTCGCCAACGTCCTCCGCTGGGATTTCCACTACCTTGCCAAAGGACTTCCCGTCCTTCCGCCGGAAGACGGGTTTGCCCGCAAGATTAAGCCCCTCGCGCTCACGAGCGAATTCGAGATCGTCGCCTTTGCCCAGCTTCACAATGTGGAGTTTGTCCGCTGCTCTTGTCCTCTGGGGAAGGACGCGAAGTTCCGCAAGTACCAATCCATGCTCCGCGCCGTCGAGGCCCTTTCTCCGGGGACGAAGCGGTACTTCTACCAACGGTATACGGAAATCGCCCACATTTTCGCCGAACACGCTCCTGAGGCCCGCCCCGCCTTGCGCAAATGCCTCGTATGCGGCATGCCTTCCTCTTCTCCCGTGTGTTCGTTTTGCCGCATTTGGCGTCCCGAGGAGGCGGAAGCCGCCCTGCGGCAGTACCGCGAACTCACGCTCGCACCCACTACGGGAGGAGGACCGGACGCGGACGAAGCGGGTACCTCCGCCGCATCGTCCGGGGCCTTCGGCGCTTCGGAAGAAGCTCCTCGAGAGGGGTAATGCCGGCCGCCGTCTTTCGGGTGCGAATCGGTCCTTCTCACGAAAACGGACCGGACGCCAAAGCGTCCGGTCCGTTTTTGGTTAGCGTCCCGTTTCGGGAGCGGAGGGGTGTTCGCGCCTCGTTTCGCGTTCCCAGTACGGTCGGGTGACGAGGCGGGCGATGAGGGCGTCGGCGAGGGAGGGCGACAGAGCCTCTCCCCAGATGAGGAAGCGGATCCACCAGGGGACGAAGACGTGGGCGCGCGGTCGTTCGAGGGAGGCGACGAGTTTGTCGGCGACGAGGGCGGGGTCGAGGAAGAGCCAGCGGCGGCTCGAAAAGAAGGGGAGGAAGACGCTTTCGCCGTTGTGGGCGGCGAATTCGGTGGCCGCCGGGGCGGGGTAGATTGCGGTGACGTGGATTCCGAGGGGCCCCACCTCGCGCCGGAGGGCGTCGGCAAATCCCCGCAGGGCGAACTTCGTGGGGGCGTAGAGGACGTACGGCGGCATGGCGATGAAGGAGGCGAGGGAGGCGAGGAAGACGACGTGTCCCTGCCCGCGCCGGAGCATTTCCGGGAGCACGAGGTGCGTGAGGTGGACGGCGGCGCGGAAGTTCACGTCGATCATGCGGTCAATTTCTTCGGGGGTGAGGTTTTTTAGCCAGTCGAGGCGGCCAAACCCGGCGTTGTTCACGAGGACGTCGATGCGACCGAAGGTCTTCCGCGCCAGGTCCACGGCGCGTTCCCGGTCTTCCGGGAGGGTAACGTCTCCGGGCACGACGAGCGTAGGGGTAGGGAGCCTTTGCGCCAGAGCTTCCAGCCGTTCCTTGCGCCGCGCCATGAGGACGAGGCGCGCTCCGCGCGCGGCGAGGCGTTCCGCGGCGAGCGCGCCGAATCCCGAAGAGGCCCCCGTGAGGAGCACGACCCGATCGTTGAGGGAATTTGCCATAGGTTCATCTCTCCTGCGCCCTGCTCGGGGGCCACGGGCCGAGAGGGATCTCTTCCGTCTCGTCCCAGTACATGCGCCCGTCCAGTCCTTGGGTGTAGCGAAACGGTCCCTGCGGGACGCGGGGGGTGATCTCGAGAGCGCCGGCGTCCATCGCCTCCCAGATCACCTGGAAGGGAACTTTGCCGCGCACCCACTTTTCCGCGATGAGCACCCCGTGGCCGGGGATGATCGTAAAGGCGATCGTACGGGGATCGTCGGGGTTTTGAAGGGCCTGCGAGCGAGAAAACGCCCGGCGGATGCCCATCGCTTGGGCTTCCGTAGAGCAGGACACGGGGTAGTGGAAGTATGCTTCGTCCATGGGGACGTACTCTACGACGCGCGGGTCGTACGCGCGAATTCCCCGGTGGCCGTGGAGCTTGGAACGCGCTACGGGAACGGTGTATGTGCGTCCGCCTTCCTCCCACGTCACGCGCGGCAACGGTTCGTCCATGTCGAAGAGCTCTACAGCCTCCGAAGAGGGGGGGTCGTTTCGCTTCCCCAACACGTGGCGCACGACGGCACCTTGTTTGTCCGGCCGAACGCCGACGATGAGGGCGAGTTCGTCGTCTGTAAGTTGCGTCTTGTCAAAGGGGCGGGCGCTTCCCGTGATCGTCGCCACGAGGGCGCCGATTTCCGGTTCCCACGTCGCGTAGCAGCCTTCGCTGTACTGGTCGGCGATGGCGTCGCTCACGGCGGGGACGTGGACGAGGCTGTCGATGGAGATCGTTTCCGTGAAGAAGTCGCGTCGGCCGAACTCGCGTCCCGCACGCTTCATCGCCTTGGGCGCTTCGAGGCGCTGCCAGACTTCCCATGGGAGGGGGTCGGCCACCGTCTCGTGCGCGGTGATCTCCCGCGTACTTACGACGGTGGCGAGGCGGCGTACGACGTTGGCCGCCACGAGGGATTCCTTTTCATCCGGGGACGCTTCCGCGGGCGGGCGGAGGCGGGGGTAGGCGCCGACGAGGTCGAAGAGGTAGGCCTCCTCTAGGGACTCGTCGCCCACGAGGAGGAGGACGCGGATGCTCTTAGATTGCGCCTGAAGCACGCGTTCGAGGAGAAGAACGGGCCCTCCGCGCCGACCTTGGTTAAGGAGGGCTTCCCACGCCGATTCCGCCATCCCCGCGTAGGGGAAGTTTTCGCCGCGGAAGCTCTCGGGATCGGCGAGAAAGGCGCGGGCTTCGTCCAAGGCCCTTTCCCACGCCGCGGTCGGGGCGTGGATCACGCTTACGATCGTGGGCGTCTTCGATAAGCCGAAACGGCGCCGGGCGGTGAAAAGAAGGGCGTCGCGCCAGCGCAAGGGTGTGAAGAAGGGCGCCGGGGTGAGGAGGAGCTCGACGCCGTCCTCGGGATGCTCGAGGAGGTGATGTCCTTCGCGAAGCAAGGCGGCGCGCAGCGCCTCGCGGAAGCTCTGGATGAGCGGCGTGGCGTACGGTGCGTCGACCCAAGCCGCGCGCATCGGGCGAACCCACGGATGGATCGGGGGGAAGGCAGACGTCGAGGCGAAAACCATCGCCGCACCTCCACATCCAAGTACCTCGTCAAAGGGTATTATACCGTCTTCTCAGAACATGCGGGCAGGAGTTTCCAGTTCGCACACCTCCACGCCCTTACGCTACCATGGAGTGGAGTAGAGACGTCGCGGATGCGCTCGCCCTCGATCGGCGGGCTCCGTTTGCCGATTCTCCCGGTGTAGACAAGGAGGCGATCCCGTGGTCACCGTCGTTCGTGGAGAAGACGCACGCCGGAAGATCGATCCCAAGGACCTCCCCTACGAAGATACGTCCGACGTTGCTCCCCTCGAAGGCATTATCGGCCAGGAACGGGCGGCAGAAGCCCTCGCCCTCGGCCTCGAGATTCGCGCCGAGGGGTTCCACGTGTTCGTCGCGGGTTTCCCAGGAACGGGAAGAACGACCGCCGTGCGCAACTTCGTCGAGCGCCTCGCGCGTTCGCGTCCGGTTCCGCGCGATTGGTGCTACGTGTACAACTTTCGCGACCCCCAACGCCCCAAGGCCCTTTCCCTTCCTCCGGGGGAGGGGAGGCGTCTCGCCCATCGCCTCGAAGACGTGGTGGCCTTCCTGCGGCGGGAGCTCCCCCGCGCCTTTGAAGGCGAGGAGTTTCAAAACCGGCAAAAGGAAATCGTTTCCCGCTTTGAGGATGAGCGCCGCCGTCTCTTGGAAGGGCTCAACCGCCGGGCCCTCATGCAGGGGTTTCTCGTACAGATCGGCCCCGACGGCCTCTACATCGTCCCCCACCGGGGCGGGGAGCCCCTCCCGGAAGCGGAACTCAACGCGATGGGGGAGGAGGAACGGAACGAGCTCTTCGCGCGCCGCCGCAAGGTGGAGGAAGACCTGGCCCAGACCTTTCGGGAAATCCAGCAGCGGGAACGGGAAATGCGGGAAGCCCTTAGAAGCCTGGAACGCACCGTGGGAGAGCACATCGTCCAAAGCGCGTTTGCCGAACTCTTCGAAGTGTATGCCGAGGAAAAGGAAGTGCTGCGCTATCTCGAGGAAGTCCGGGAGGACGTCCTCGAACACCTCCCGCTCTTCCTTAAGGGCCCCGAGCGGCCGCTTCCCTTTCTCCCCGCGGAAGATCCCCTCCGGCGCTACGCCGTAAACGTATTCGTGGACCATTCGGAGACAGACGGGGCACCCGTCGTCGTGGAGCGAAATCCGACCTTCCCCAACCTCATCGGTCGGATCGAGCGCGAGGCGGTGCTCGGGATCTTGCGCACCGACTTCACGCTTCTCAGGGCGGGGTCGCTCCACCGGGCGAACGGTGGGTACCTCATCTTGCCGGCGGCCGACCTGTTGCGCGCTCCGTTTGCCTGGGACGGACTCAAGCGCGCCCTGCGCGAACGCTCCGTGGTCGTAGAAGACGTCGGCGAAACTTACGGAATCGTCACCTCCCGAAGCCTCGCCCCCGAGCCCATCCCCCTCGACCTCAAGGTGATCCTCGTCGGCGACCCGTTTTTGTACTTCCTGCTTTACCACTACGATCCCGACTTTCGCGAGCTTTTCAAGGTAAAGGCGGAATTCGGGACTACGATGCCCTACACGGAGGCCAACGTCCGAAACTTCGTCGCCTTCCTCCGCACCCTCGTGGACAAGGAAAACCTCCTGCACCTCGAAGCCTCTGCCGTGGCCGCAGTTCTCGAGTACGCCATGCGCTTGGCGGAAGATCGGGAAAAGCTCTCTACGCGCTTTGCCGACCTTGCGGACGTCGTCCGCGAGGCGCACGCCTACGCCGCGCGCGAAGGCGCCGAGCGGATCTTTCGCGAACACGTCGTTCGCGCCCTGGAGGCGCGCGTCTACCGAAGCGCCCTCGTGCGCGACCTCATCTACGAACTCATCGCCACGGGAACGCTCCGCGTCGCGGTGTCTGGGGCGGAGGTCGGCGTGGTCAACGGGATCGCCGTGAGCACCGTGGGCGACCTCACCTTCGGCCGACCGCAGCGAATCAGCGTTTCCGTGAGCGCCGGGCGCGAAGGAATCCTCGACATCGAGCGCGAGGCCCGGCTCGGTGGGCGAATTCACACGAAGGGCGTCCTCATCTTGGGAGGGTACCTACGGGCGACGTACGAGCGGGAGGCACCGCTCTCCCTCGCGGCGCAAATCGTCTTCGAGCAGAGCTACGACCCAATCGACGGCGACAGCGCTTCTCTCGCGGAACTCGTGGCCCTCCTCTCCGCCCTGTCCGGAATCCCCGTCCGGCAAGACCTCGCCGTCACGGGGTCCGTGGACCAAAAGGGAAACGTGCAGGCGGTGGGTGGGGTGAACGAAAAAATCGAAGGCTTCTACGACATCACCCGCGCCTTGGGCTGGACGAAAACCCAGGGGGTGGTCATCCCGCGCGCGAACCTCCGCAACCTCATGCTCCGCGAGGACGTCGTGCGGGCGATCGAGGCAGGGGAATTTTCCGTCTACGCCGTCGGACACGTAGACGAGGCATTGGAACTCCTCTTGGGCGTTTCCGCCGGTGCGCGCGACGAGGAAGGGGAATTTCCGCCCGACAGCGTACACGGGCGGGTGAGCGCGACGCTCAAGCGCTTCCAGGCGATGCTTCGGGGCACGCCTCCCGTCGCCACCGTGCGTCCACCGGAAGCCCCTCAGGAATCGGAAGCCAAGCTCCCCCCGGAACCTTTTCCTAGGGGGGAAGGGTCTGGGTCGTAGGGGAACGCACGGCTTCGATTCGCGGCACATCGAGGGGGAGGTCGACCGTGGGGAAGACCTTGCGCCGACTTGTCGTAGTCGCTCTCGCCGTTCTGGCTTGGGTTCGGCTCCAAAGCCACCCCCTTTACCTGAATCCCGAGGAACTTTGGGCGAAGGCGCGCGAGGCGCTTTTCTCCTTGACCGAGCGCGCTTCTCCGGTTCCCGAATCCGCCGGAGGGACCGGGGAGACCCCTTCTCTCGGGGCCCATGCCGATTCCCAAGTGCCCGCGGCCGATTCGGGATCTCCTTCGGGCGAATCCGAGGTGCGCACGTCTGGGACTGCTGCGCTCCACCTGGGGCTTTCGGCAGACGAGGCTTCCGCCCTTCTCGGTTCCCCGACCTGGCGCGGGCTATCGCCACAAGGAGAAGATTGGTGGGTATACGAAAAGGGAGGACGGCTGTACGCCGTCCTCGCCTTCCGCGACGGTGTGTTGGTAGACGTCTTCAGCACCTCGCCGAATTGGGCGCTGGGAAAGTACCGGGTAGGCCAGAAGTTTCCGGACGATACCGTCCCGCAGACGATCGAGGTGCGTCTGGATGCGGGGATCCAGGCGCAGTTTTCCCAAGAACGACTCAAGGAGGGGGTCATCCTCCTCCCCGGGAGCGGTCGCGGGGAACTCATCCGCGTCTACGTCGACCGCTTTCGCGAGAACCTCGTCGTCGCCGTACGCCTGAGTGACGTTCGCCATGTTTTGCAAGCCCGTTCGTTTCCCGTGCAGTTGAGTTACATGGGAAGCCTTCCCGCGTGGCTGAACGAAGAAGAGCCTCCAAAAGTACCCGAGCAATCGGCGCGCACCGGTGAGCGCCTCATGCACCGCCTGATGAACGACTTTCGCGTCGATATGGGGCTTAGGCCGCTTACGTGGGACGACGCCGCCGCCCGCGTCGCCCTGGGCCACAGCCAAGACATGGCGACGCACCACTTCTTTGCCCACGTCTCCCCCACGACGGGGCTTGACGTGGCCGGGCGGATGCAGCAGGCGGGGATCCCTTACCGCATCGTCGGGGAAAATCTCGCCACGGGCTTTGCCGACGTCCTCGAGGCGCACGTAGGGCTTCTGAACTCCGAGGGGCATCGGAAGAACTTGCTCGGCAATGACTTTACGCGAGACGGCGTGGGGATCGTGGACCGCTACGTTACGGTCGTGTTTTACCGTCCTCTATGAGAGACGGTTCCGCCGTAGGGTAGGGCGGGCACTGTCCACGTGGTCCAGAGGTTTCGCCGCACGGGATAGGCTTCGGCGATGAGGAAGCTTTGCACGGCAATCACGAGGAGGGCCACCTGTGGCGAAAAGAAGGGGAAGTCCACGAGGCCGTGGACGAAAAGGGCGAGGAAGAAGGCCGCAGCCGGCCTTCCCCACGGGTGGTTTCGGCGGAGGAGTTCTCCGAGGACGCGCACGATGAGGTAAAACGCGGGCACGAGGAGGAAGAAACCCAGGACGCCGCTGTCTACGAGGAGGCTGAGGATGAGGTTGTGGGCGTGCGGCAGTGGGACGGATTCCCCTAAGACCTCGGGGGGGACTTTGGTAAAGGCGGCAAGCCCGTGTCCGGTCCACGGCGCCTCACGAAAGAGCTCGAGGCCTTTCCGCCAGACCTCACCGCGTTCCGCCAACGAATCCCTCCAGAGGGAAAACCGAGGAATCGCGGAGGTAAGGAGCCAAGGTGCGGAAAAGAGCGTAACCCCCACGTGCGTGAGGGGAGTGGTGTGGAGCTTTTTCACGAGATTTGCCTCACGCCGTCGTTCCGCCGCCGCGTCGCCCGCGGCGAAGAGAACGGCGTAGAGGACGAGCCCTGCCGCTAGTCCGACCATCCCACCCCGCGATCCGGTGAGGAGGAGGGCGATTGCGTAGAGGGAAAGTTCTCCGGCGTAGACGAGGCGGAGACGGGTGGAGGTACTCCGTTCGATCAGCCCGGCGCCGAGGAAGAGGAAAAAGACAAAGAACACCGCCGCAAAGTTGGGATTTTCAAACGTTCCGCTGGCGCGGAAACCCGTCCCGCCCCGCCACGGATACCATCCGAGGAGGACGAGGACGTCGCCCCAACGGTTGAGGAAAAAGGATTGGGCCAACGCCAAAACGGCGGTCGGCACGCCGAGGTGGTAGACGGCAGAAAGCATACGTTCCGTCTCTTCTGCGTGCACCTCCGGCGGGCGGAGGTCGATGCGCACGAACACCCAAAGGGAAAACGCGGCGTACAGGATCGGAAAAAGGCTGTACAGAAGGCTTTGCAGATCCTTTTGCTCCGCGGCCACCGCGAGGTTCCAAAGGCCGAAGGCGGCCAGGCTACCGCTCCACCAGAGAATCGGATGCCCTTCCCCTCGCGCGGAAAAGAGCATTGCGGAGAGGGCGTGTCCGTCGCTTTTCCGCAGAGTCCGGACGAGATCCTGCACCGCATAGGTGAGAAACACCACGATGAAGTAGGGCACGTAGAGGGCGAGAAGGGCCACCTCTCGAGTGCCCATCGCGTTCCGCAGGCGCTTTCGTTCTTTCTGTCTGTACATCCTCGGGATGACCCCCTTGATCTCCGTCCACGAGGAGTGTTTCCCGTTTCTCGATCCCTACCCGTCTGCAACATAGCCGAACGGGGCAATCGGGGCATGACACTTCGGTAAGGTTGTCCGGACGCGAGGGCTCGGTCGCGACATGTTCCCCCGCGCACACACGTAGGTATATATTCGCCTCCTTTCCGGGGAGCTCCTCCTAGCCCTTTCGGTGCGCGGGAAAAATTTACTCCCTTCGCGCGCACAAAAAAACGCCGGCACCGGATCTCGCACCTTAGGGCTGCTTCGTTTCCGACCTGACCCGGTTCGGTACTCCATCCGTGCCGACGCAAAAGCTAGTATACATCATCCGCAAAGGCATTGGCAACCCCTATGGTTTCCTCGGGCGACGTCCGCAGGCAAGCCGTGTGTCGAAGAGCCTTGAGGCCGATCGGCGGGGGAGGTGGGGGTAGGTGACGGATTCGCGGCTCGTTCGCTTGCTCGTCGCGCTCGGAATTTCGGGATTCGGGATTGGCGTAGTTTGGGGGTTCCACCTCGACCCGCCGACGCTCGCCGCCGTGGCACACGCTTTGGGGGAACGCGACGCCCCGACCTTCGTGTTCTCCGCTTCTTCCTTCGGGCGAACGGCGATGCTTCTTTTGGGAGAGACCCTTCTTTTGGCCTGGGTGGGGGCTTCCGTCCTCTTGGCCCCTTTGCTCGGGCTGTACTTCGTCGGATATGCCGCCCGCCTCGGCTTTACCTTGGCCTTCCTCTACCGAACGGGGCTTCTGCACACGGGCGACGTCGTCTTTCTCTTCGGCCTGCACGGCCTTTCCCTCCTCGCCCTCGCGTTTGGCCTCGCCTTTACCGCGCGGTTTGCCTCCTTCGTCGTACACAACCGCCTCCTTCGCTACCGCGATCCCCTGCGTCCCGAGCTTTTCCGGTACGCCCTCGCGTGGGCAGGTGTCTTTTTCTTCCGCCTCTTCCTCTGGTGGGCGATTCCCCAGCTTCTCCTATCCGCACCTACGTCTTTGGCAGTCCCCTTCGGTTTTGCGGTATGATGAACACAAACGCGGGGAAATTGACCCTCTCGGGCCGAGCGGGTGAATCCCCGGTCGGGCGTTCGAAGGGACGCCCCCGAAGATCGACCGCAGGGAGCACATTGCGGTATACCTGGGTTTTTGGCATTTGCCAAGAAGACACGCCCTTGATAGAATGGGCCTGAGAAACGCTGTCGTAGGGGGAACCTCCCTTGTTGGAAGACAGGGTCGAGCGTATCCGGCAGATTTTGCAAGCACACAACTACAAGATGACGCCGCAGCGGGAAGCGACGGTGCGGGTCCTCTTGGAGCACGAAGATCGCCACTTGAGTGCGGAGGAGATCTTTCTACTCCTTAAGGAACGCGTCCCGGACATCGGCCTAGCCACCGTGTACCGAACGCTCGAGCTTTTGAGCGATCTGGAGATCGTGTACAAGGTGAACTTCGGAGACGGCGTGACGCGCTACGACTTCCGCAAGGAAGGCATGGCGCGCCACCACCACCACCTGCAGTGCATCCGCTGCGGAAAGGTCGAGGAAATCCACGAAAACCTCCTCGCCGACGTGGAGAAGCTCGTAGAAGAACGCTACGGCTTTAAGGTCCTCGACCACAGGCTCACGTTTCTCGGGATTTGCCGCGAGTGCCAGGAGCGCGAGGAGCGCGAAAAAGCGGCAAAGGAAGGCGCGGGAAGTGGAACCTCCGAAGCCGCATCGTCGCGCGAGAGGGGCGAGCGGTAGGCGCCGAAAGCGCCCCGCGGTTCGGTAAAACCTTGGAAAAAGGCGTATAATGATGCCGAGGTGGAACACCTCGGTCGTTTTTTATCGCGTTCGGCAAGGTTCCCGTCGAGCGTCGCCCGAACGGCCGCCGCACAACCACCACTATCCGAGGAGGCAACGAGGGATGATCGTCGGCGTACCGAGGGAAATAAAGCCCGGCGAAAACCGCGTGGCGATTACGCCTGCAGGCGTGCACGCGCTGCACGCGACAGGGCACAACGTCCTCGTGGAACGGGGGGCGGGAGAGGGGAGCGGGATCTCCGACGACGAATTTCGCGCCGCGGGCGCGGAAATCGTCCCGACTCCCGAGGACGTCTGGAATCGGGCGGACCTCGTCCTCAAGGTGAAGGAGCCCCTTCCCGAGGAGTTTCGGCATTTCCGGGAAGGTCTGATCCTCTTTACGTACCTTCACCTCGCCGCGGCACCGGAACTCGCACGTGCGCTCTTGGAAAAACGGGTCACGGCAATCGCCTATGAGACCGTTCAGCTCGCAAGCGGTGCCCTCCCCCTCCTCCAACCCATGAGCGAGGTCGCGGGGCGCCTCTCCGTGCAGATCGGCGCGCAGTTCCTTCAAAAGACCTACGGCGGGTCGGGAGTGCTTCTGAGTGGGATTCCTGGGGTTGCTCCGGGAAAGGTCGTGATTCTCGGAGGAGGGACCGTGGGAACAAACGCGGCGAAAATCGCCGTGGGTTTGGGGGCAGAAGTCGTCATCTTCGAGGTCAACGCGGAGCGCTTGCGCGCCCTGGACGACCTCTTCGGTCCGCGGGTGCGCGTCCTTATGTCGAATCCGTGGTCGATCGGTCAGGAGGTCGCGGAGGCGGACCTCGTCGTCGGGGCGGTTCTCATCCCCGGGGCCAAGGCCCCCGTCCTCGTCACGGAAGACATGGTGCGCGCCATGCGTCGGGGTTCGGTAATCGTGGACGTCGCCGTCGACCAGGGGGGATCGATCGCGACAGTGGACCGCGTAACCACCCACGACAATCCCGTGTACGAACGGTTCGGCGTCCTCCACTATGCCGTGGCCAATATCCCCGGCGCCGTCCCCCGTACGTCCACGTGGGGACTCGTGAACGCCACCCTGCCCTACGTGCAAAAGCTCCTTTCCGCTCCCGTCGCCGAAGTCCTCCGGCGCGATCCCGCCCTACGCAAAGGGCTCAACACGTACGCCGGATATGTGACGCACGAGGCGGTCGCGCGTTCCTTGGGCCTTCCGTACCGCCCGCCGGAGGAGCTTCTCGCCTGAGGGGGAGGTGGCCGTGGATCTTTTGCGCACGGTTTCCGAGGAGAAGGAAGCCTTTCTCCTCTACCTCCGTGTAGAACGCGGTCGCGCGGAGCATACGGTGCACGCATACGCCTCCGACCTCGAGGACTTCGCCCGCTGGCTCTCCTCCTGCGACTGCCGACGCCGATCGGAGGAATCCCCCCCGCGAGAGGTGTGGCGGGAAGCCGTGGCCGCCTATCTCGAGTCCCTTTCCGAACGCGGACTTCGCCCCACCACGGCCAAGCGGCGGATTGCCGCGCTCCGAGCCTTTACTCGGTATCTGGAGGAAAACGGCCGACTTCCGGAGGACGTGCTGCGGGAGGTGCGCGGCCCCAAACGCGACGTGGGGTTGCCCCGGGTACTCGGAGAGTCGGAGGTGCTCGCCCTCATAGAATCCGTCCGCGGCTCGGATCCCCTGTCGCTTCGCGACCGCGCCCTTTTCGAGCTCCTCTACAGTTCGGGACTTCGCGTCTCCGAACTCGTCGGGCTTACGTTTTCCGCCATTCACTGGGAGGGGGAGTTCCTGCGCTTTATCGGCAAGGGCGACAAGGAACGGGTCGTCCCCTTCGGCCGCGCCGCCGCCGACGCCCTTCGGCGCTACCTGGAATTCGGTCGTCCCGCCCTCGCCGCCCGCGGGCAGAAGGCGGGCGGGAGGCCTTCGGACCGCGTGTTTTTGAACGCCCGCGGACGCCCGCTCACGCGGCAGGGCTTCTGGAAGATCCTCCGCGAGCGGGCCCGCGCCGCGGGGATCGCGAAAGCGCTTTCCCCCCACACCCTGCGCCATTCGTTTGCCACGCACCTTCTCGCCCGGGGAGCAGACCTTCGGGTGGTGCAGGAGCTCCTCGGACACGCGGACGTCCGCACGACCCAGATCTACACCCACGTCGTTCGAGAAGCCGCGTGGGAGGTCTTTCGCCGCGCGCACCCGCGCGCGTGACGCCGGGTCCGGGCGCCTCGCGGGGTAGGGCGTCCGACGGACACCTTGCCTCCGGCAGGCTGTTCTGAAGTTCGCCCCTTTCAGGAGGTTGGACGATGCCGCAACCCGAACCCGTATTTGCCCGAACGACCGTCATCGTCTTGGACAGCGTAGGCATCGGAGCACTTCCGGACGCCGAAGGGTACGGAGATGCGGGAGCAAACACCCTAGGCCACCTTGCCGAGCGCCGGGGTCTCGCGCTCCCCCACCTCGCCTCTCTCGGCCTGGGGAACATCGCCCCCCTGGCGACCGTCCCTCCCGCCGAACGGCCGCGCGCCTTCTTTGCCAAGATGGCCGAGCGTTCCGTTGGCAAGGACACGCTCACCGGGCACTGGGAACTCATGGGGCTGTGGGTGCGCCGGGCCTTCCGTACGTTTCCCCACGGTTTTCCCGAGGAGCTCATCCGACGGTTCGCCGAGGCCACAGGGCGAGGCGTCCTCGGCAACAAGGTGGCCTCCGGAACGGCGATCATCGAAGAGCTCGGCGAAGAACACATGCGCACGGGTGCGTGGATCGTCTACACCTCGGCGGACAGCGTCTTTCAAATTGCGGCGCACGAAGAGGTCGTCCCCCTCGAAGAGCTCTACCGTGCTTGCGAGATCGCCCGACGCCTCACGCTCGAGGAACCGTACCTCGTGGGGCGCGTCATTGCCCGTCCGTTCCGCGGGAAACCGGGCAGCTTCGTCCGTACGGCAAATCGCCGCGACTACGCCGTAGAACCTTTTGCCCCCACCCTTCTCGACGCCCTTCGGGATGCAGGCTTTGACGTCTGGGCGGTAGGTAAGATCGAGGACATCTTTGCTGGGCGGGGGATTACCCGCTCCTGGCGTACGGGCTCCAACGAAGAGGGGGTAGAAACCACCCTCGCCCGCCTCGAAGAAGACTTTACGGGCCTTTTGTTCGTCAACCTCGTGGATTTTGACTCGCGCTACGGACACCGCCGCGATCCGGAAGGGTACGCGCGGGCGCTGGAGGCGTTCGACGCCCGCGTTCCGGACCTCCTTGCGCGCCTTCGGCCGGGCGACCTCCTCGTGATCACGGCAGACCACGGAAACGATCCCTACCACGAAGGGACCGACCACACGCGAGAGTACGTTCCGCTCCTCGCGGTGGTGGCGGAGCAGGAGGAAGGACGATCCCTGGGCGTCCGGGAGACGTTTGCCGACCTCGCGGCGACGCTTGCGGAAAACTTTCACCTCCGGTGGCGGCCGGAAATCGGTACGAGCTTTCTCCGCGAACTCGTTCGTCAGTCCGACGAAAAGGAGCGATGATCCTATGCGTGCCCAGGAGATCCTTGCGAAGAAGCGAGACGGCGGAGTCCTCACGGAAGAAGAAATCCGCTACTTCGTCAACGGTGTCGTACGGGGGGAAATTCCGGACTACCAGGCGGCGGCCTTTCTCATGGCCGCGTACGTACGCGGGCTCACCGAGGAAGAGACCCTCGCTTTGACCCTCGCCATGGCGGACTCCGGAGAAAAGCTCGACCTTTCCTCCGTACCGGGTTTCAAGATGGACAAACACTCCACGGGCGGAGTAGGGGATAAGCTCACGCTCGTCGTCCTCCCGATGGTCGCCGCGGTGGGCATTCCCGTGGCCAAGCTCTCGGGGCGCGCCCTCGGCCACACCGGGGGCACGATCGACAAGCTCGAGTCGATCCCCGGATTTCGCACGAACCTCACGCGGGAAGAGATCGTCCGGCAGGTGGAGGACATCGGGCTCGCCGTCGCCGAACCCGGAGAGGAGATCGTTCCGGCAGACAAGATCTTTTACGCCCTCCGCGACGTCACGGCGACCGTGGATTCCAAGCCTCTCATCGTCGCTTCCATCTTGAGCAAAAAGCTCGCCGGCGGCGCCGACGGGTTTGTCTTTGACGTAAAGGCCGGATCGGGTGCCTTTATGCCCACGGAGGAGGACGCCCGCGAGCTTGCGACGCTTCTCGTGCGGATTTCCAAGAAGCTCGGCAAGCGGGCGACGGCAATCCTCACGAACATGATCCAACCCCACGGATATGAGATCGGCAACGCGAACGAAGTCCGCGAAGCGATCGAAGTCCTCAAGGGTGGCGGGCCCGACGATGTTAAGGGTGCGGCCGTACGGATGGCGGCGGAGATGGCGCTTTTGGCCGGCAAAGCGGAGACGATTCTCGAGGCCGTCCGCCTCGTCGACGATACGCTGGCTTCGGGTGCGGCCCTCGAAAAGTTCGCCGAATGGGTGGAACGCCAGGGCGGCGATCCGCGCGTCGTGGACGACTACGAGCTCCTCCCGCAGCCGGAGTACGAGGTGATCGTCGGTGCCGAGCGGGAGGGAATCCTCATGCCGCCGGACGCCCGGCTCATCGGCGAGGCGGTGATGCTTGCGGGCGGCGGACGGAGGAAGAAAGGCGACCCCATCGACCACGCCGCCGGCGTCACCCTGTACTACCGCGGCGGCTCCAAGATCTTCCGCGGCGACGCCCTGGCGCGGATGGTAGCCTCTCAGGAAATTCCCGACGAAGCCGTGGAAAAGCTCGTCCAGGCTTTCAAGGTGACCGAAGAGGACGTCACCTGCATCCAGACCGTGATCGACGTCGTGCGCGATCGCGACCTCGAGGACTGAGGACGGGAAACGAACCGAACGGGCGAGTTGTGCATCCGACGTTTGCTGTTGGCGACGCCCTGTCCGGAAAGCGAGTCGAACGGGTGCAGAGCGCATCCCCCAGTATGCCGCGGCGACTTCTGGGAGATCCTAGAAGAGATGAGACGGGCCCGCTCAACTCCGGAAACCCTTCCGGCAGCGGACGTGGCCCTGGATCGACCGGAGGTGGATGTACGGTGTACGGGCGGATGCGCGTTGCGTTTCGTACGGGACTCTTCCTCACGGTGACGTTTTTGGCCATCGGCGTCTGGTCCTTCCCGCTGACGACGGTGTGGGGGGACGTGTTTCCGGGGGATGAAGGCGCGGCGCACTCGTCGGCAGCTTCGGACACCCTTTCGGCAAAGCCCGCGACATCGGAGCCCGAGAAAGACTCCGCCCCCGATCTCGCACCGAACGCCAAGTCGGCGATCCTGATCGAGGCGACGACGGGCGCCGTCCTTTACGAAAAGGAAGCCGACACTCCGCTTCCGCCGGCGAGCATGACCAAGGTGATGACCATGCTCCTCGTCGCCGAAGCGGTGGACGCCGGGCGCATCCGCCTGGAAGACCGCGTGATCGCGAGCGAGCGTGCCGCTAGGATGGGCGGATCGCAGGTGTTCCTCGCCCCGGGCGAAGAGATGACTGTCGAGGACCTCTTGAAGTCCGTCGCCATCGCCTCGGCCAACGACGCTGCCGTCGCACTTGCTGAGCACCTCGCCGGTTCGGTGGAGCAGTTTGTCGAACTCATGAACCGGCGCGCCCGCGAACTCGGGCTGCAACATACGACGTTTCGCAACGTCCACGGGCTTCCAGAAGAGGGCCACGTCGCCTCGGCACGCGACCTCGCCCGCCTCGGCCGCGAACTCGTGCGCCACGCGTGGATCCTCGAGTACACCGGACGCTATGAAGACATGCTTCGGGAAGGGTCGGCAAAGCCCTTTTGGCTCGTGAATACGAACCGCCTCGTCAAGTTCTACCCGGGGATGGACGGACTGAAGACGGGGTACACCGCGGAAGCGCGCTACGGACTCGTGGCGACCGCCAAGCGCGGGAGCCTTCGGTTCATCGCGGTGGTCATGGGCGAGCCAGACGTCAAGACGCGCAACCGAGAGGTCACCGCAATGCTCGACTACGGGTTCGCCCACCTCGAAGCGAGCACGCTGTACGCCCGAGGCGAGCGCGTCGCGCGCTTCCGGGTATCGGGCGGAACTCCCGAGGAAGTAGGGGCGCGGGCCGGTGAGGACGTGATTGCCGTCTTCCCCAAGGGGAAGGGCGAGGTCGTGCGCACGGAAGTCGTCCCCCACGTGCCCCGACCGCCGTTCGCCGCGGAAACCCCCGTCGGCGAGGTGGTGGTCCGTACGGAAATCGCGGGAAAACCGTACGAGTCGACATTCCCGCTCCTCGCCGAAGAGGCGGTACGCCTTCCCTCGCTTCCCGAGCGGATTTTCCGTGGGCTGCGCGACCTCATCCCCTGAAGGGGCGGTCCCATCCGTGGCGTTGCACCTTCGCTCTACGGCGACGCGGTCCCGTGCCCGACGACGCGCTTGCATTCCCTGACGATAGGGGAAAGTTCCCGGCGGATTCGCACTACCGTTGGCCGTTTGCGTCGAGGGAGAAGGAGGTAGTACCGAACGGAGAGAAAAGGGAAGAGGGCGAAGGACGAAGCGTCTCACCGCTTTGGCCTCGCATGCGGAGGAGGGGTTGAGAACGTGGCCGTTCATCTTTCGCACGAGCTTCGCGGCACCGCACTCATCGTCCGTGTGGGCGGCGAAATCGACCACGCCGTGGCGGAGGAAGTTCGCGACTACCTGGACACGTGGCTTCGGCGCAGCGGGGCCCGCCACCTCGTCCTAAACTTTTCCGAGTTGGAATTCATGGATTCCTCTGGTTTGGGGGTGATCCTCGGGCGCTACCGGCGCCTCGCTCCCGACGGGGGAAGGATCGTCGTCTGCGGCGTCAACCCAACGGTCCACAGGATGTTCGAACTCTCGGGGCTGTACCGAATCGTCTCCGCGGCGGCAGACGAAGACGCAGCCCTTGCGGAGCTGGGGGTGGCTTGAGGTGCGAAACGAAATGCGCCTGAGCTTCCCGGCCCGCAAGGGCAACGAGGCCCTTGCACGCATGGCCATCGCCGCCTTCGTCGCTCCGCTGGACCCTACGTTGGACGAGCTTGCAGAACTCAAGACGGCCGTATCCGAAGCGGTGACCAACGCGATCATCCACGCCTATCCCGACGGCGAAGGTTGGGTAAGCGTTGAGGCGGTACTCGAGGGCGATCTCCTCACGCTCGTCGTCCGCGACGAAGGGGTGGGGATTGCCGACGTAGAAGAAGCGCGGCAACCCCTCTTTACGACGCGGGCCGACCTCGAACGTTCGGGCATGGGCTTTGTGATCATGGAGAATTTCATGGACTCGGTTGAGGTGGAGTCTTCTCCCGGAAAGGGCACCGTCGTCCGCATGACGAAGCGCTTCGCAACGCGAAGTTCCGACCGCGAGGCGAAGGTGGAGTAGGGGTGGAGGGGAGTGCGCGGCACGGAGAAGAACCCTCACACGGAGCTCACGGACGACGAGGTGCGGGAACTCATCCGACAGGCTCAGGCAGGGGACACCCGAGCCCGCGAGCGCCTCGTCGAGGGGAACGTCCGCCTCGTCTGGTCGGTCGTCCAACGTTTCCTGCACCGCGGGTACGAAGCGGACGACCTCTTCCAAATCGGAGCGATCGGTCTCATCAAGGCCATCGACAAGTTCGACCTTTCCTACGACGTGAAGTTTTCCACGTACGCCGTCCCGATGATCATCGGCGAAATTCAGCGCCACCTCAGGGACGACGGCGAAGTCAAGGTGAGCCGTGCGGTAAAGGAGCTTGGGCACAAAATCCGGCGCATGCGCGACGAGCTTACAAAGCAACTCATGCGCGAGCCCACGCTCGGCGAACTCGCGGAAGCCCTGGGCGTCCCGCCGGACGAAGTTCTCTTTGCCCAAGAGGCCACGCGCGAAGTCGTCTCCATCCACGAGACGGTCTACGAAAACGACGGCGATCCGATCGCGCTTATCGACCAACTTGCCGAAGGGGACGACACCTGGCTCAAGCGCGTGGAAGTCCGCGAACTCATCGCCCGTCTCCCCGAACGCGAGCGGCTCATCGTCTACCTCCGCTTTTTCAAAGATTACACCCAGCAAGAGGTGGCCGAGCGTCTCGGCGTGTCCCAAGTCCAAGTAAGTCGTTTGGAAAAGCGCATCCTTCAAAAGCTGCGCGATCTCCTCGAGCCTTCCTGAGGCGGGACGGCACCTTTCCCAAGGCAGTGTAAGGGTTTGCCCTGCCGCTAGATGGCGCATACTACCTCTTGGGTGTGCGTCGTCTAGCCGGGAGGGTTGGCCGTTGGCGAACAACACGTCGCTCGCTGTACCCATCTCGCGAAACTACGAGGAAGCGGTAAAGGTCCTCAAGGAGCGACTCGGGGTAGGCAAGTCCTTCGACGTCGGCATGCGCGAACTCGTGATCGGCGGCCGGCGCGTGGCGATCTTTTTCGTAAACGGCTTAGCCGACAACGGGATGCTCGCCATCCTCCTCAAGGACACCGCGCGCCTGAGCCTCGAGATCGAGGGCAGGCTTTCACCGGACGAGGTCTTCGACCTCCTGTTTTCCCACTACCTCACCCACGTTCAGGTGGAGCCTGTACGCACGTACGACGAGTTCGTCGACCGGGTACTCACCGGTCTCTTCGGGTTCGTGGTCGAAGGGGTGGGGGAGGGGCTCCTCCTCGACGGCCGGATGTACCCCGGCCGGATGCCCCAGGAGCCCGATACGGAACGCGTCGTCCGCGGATCCCGCGACGGATTTACGGAGAACATCATCGTAAACACGGCGCTCCTCCGCCGCCGTTTGCGGGACGAAAAGCTGCGCGTGGAAATCCGCCGCGTGGGCGAGCGAAGCAAGTCCGACGTGGCAATCGCCTATTTGGAAGACGTGGCAAACCCCGGACTCGTCGACTTCGTCCGCCGCCGAATCGACGGGGTACAGGTCGACGGGATTCCGATGACGGATAAGTCTCTTCAGGAGTACATCATCGGCCAATCGTGGAACCCCTATCCTCTCGTGCGCTACACGGAGCGCCCGGACGTGGCGGTGCAGCACCTCCTCGAGGGCCACGTCCTCATCCTCTTTGACACGTCGCCGAGCGTGATGATCACGCCGACGACCTTCTTCCACCACGTGCAGCACGCCGAGGAGTACCGCCAGACTCCGGTCGTGGGGATGTACCTCCGGTGGGTGCGCTTTTTCGGGATCTTCACCTCCGTGTTTCTCCTCCCCCTGTGGTTCCTCTACGCCACCCACCCCTGGCTCGTCCCGCCGGGGCTCGAGATGATCGGTGTAAAGAAACCTACGGACGTACCCCTCTTTGCCCAAATCCTCATCGCGGAACTCTTCATCGACCTCATGCGCATGGCCGCCATCCATACGCCCACACCCCTGGCAACCGCCTTGGGCATCCTCGCCACGATCATCCTCGGAGACGCGGCGACCAAGGCCGGGCTTTTCGTCCCGGAAATCGTCCTCTACATCGCCGTGGCGGCCATCGGGCTCTTCGCCACGCCGAGCTACGAGATGTCCCTCGCCAATCGCCTCATGCGCCTGTTCCTCCTCTTTGCCGTCGCCCTCTTCGGCGCGCCCGGTCTCATCGTAGGGACGACGCTCATCCTCCTTTCCCTCGTCTTCACCCACTCCCTCAACACGCCCTACTTTTGGCCCCTCATCCCCTTCAACGCCTCAGGGTTTTTCCACGTCCTCTTCCGCATGCCCGTTCCCCTCGAACGGAGGCGCGCCGTGATCACCCAGCCCATGGACCCGACGCGGAAGTAAAGCCCGAAATTCCGAATCCGCCATCTGCCGCGCCAAGCCCTCGGTCGACCGAAATCCGGCCGCGACCGAGGGCGTTTGGTTTCTTCCGACCGAAAAACGCGGAGGTACGTCTGTTTCTTTCTGAGACCGAAATATTCGCATGTCTCAAGGAAACTCGTTTTGTGCATTTTTCCGGATTTGTCTTGACGCACGCGCGCGGGATTTGCTATGTTTGCCCTCGGAAAGGGGGTGAGAACCGTGGCCGAACGTGCGCTTTTGCCTTGGGAACGTGCAGGTCGTATGGCACTATTGCTCTTCGTCTTTGGTGCGCTTTCGTTTCTTACCGTCTACCTCCTCATCGTGGCGTTTTCCGTTCTTTGGGCCGTGACGGGGCAGGACCTGAGCGCCTTCGTCCACATGGAGCGCGATGCGACGGGGATCGTATTTCGGGCGACTCCGCTCCTCGTGGTCACGGCCTTGGCGCTTTCCGGAGCCCTCACGTACGTGGCCGCCCGCACGTACGACGGACGCTCGCGGCGTCTGCGCGTAGGACCAATCGTCGTCCTGCTCGCTGTAGCCGCCATCCTCGCCTTCTTCGGGTACATCGCGCCTTGCGGGATCGTCTGCCCGTACCTCGCCTGTCACGGTCCCGTGGCGAACTGTTCGATGGAATTCCTCCTCAAGTCGCTTTCTGTGAAGTACGTCTGCCTCTGCCGGTGAGGCGTGTCCCGCGCGAGGGCAAAAGGGCGCTTGGACAGTCCGGAGGATTGCTCCGGAGTTGGGCAGAGGACGGCCGATGGGGCGGGGGAGCGCACTCCCTGCGCTCCATCGGCTGCTTTGTTTCTCGCCCGAGAGAAGCGCGGGCCGACTTGTTGCCGCTTCCACCCGCCGGGGTACTCGCGTACCCCGGGCCCGCCGTTCGGCATCCGACCCGCCGTTTGCGGGGTAGCCCCGAGATTTCGCCGCTCTTTCCCGGAGCACGTGTGGGAGGACAGAGAAGCCCCCGGCGAAGGGGCCTTTCTGGAGAAAGCCGCCTTTGGCGGCTGATATCCTCAAACACGCAGGGGAGGGGAGGAAGGACAAGGGAGTTCCTCCGGAGAAAGGTACGGATGTAGGCGGATTCGGCTGTTGTCGGAACAGAGGCAAAAGTAAGGATCGATTACGACCTGCGCACTGCGCGGTTGGGGGGAAGCCGATGGGCTTTTGGGCGTTTACGAAGCGCGTGGTCGTCCTCCTCGCGCCCCTCGCGGGACTCGTGTTCGGCATCGCCGCCCTGGGTGTGGCAGCGTTTCACGCGGTACCGTGCGTTCTTTCGCGTTTGGGATTCTACGTACTTCTCCTCTTTTTTCCGTTTCTCCTCGTCTACCTGCACGAATTGGGCCACTACCTTCCTGTACGCCGTAGGGTACGGGGGGTCGTACGGGAGGGAATCTTCGGCGTAGCCGTGGAAGTCGAAGGCGACGTCCCCTGGAGTACAGTGGTTTGGAGTGCTGTCCTTCCCCTCGCGCTCGGTCTCGGGGTGAGCCTGTGGACGGGGAAAGGCGTTTTCTTGCTCCTCACCTTGGGGGTTCTGGCGGCGTCGGCCTTGGACGGTGTGGAGGTGCTACGGCGGCATGCTTGAAGTTCGCGACCTCGTGGCGGGGTACCGCAGAACGCCGGTGGTAGGCCCGCTCTCCCTCTCCCTCAAGCGCGGGGAAGTTCTCGTCTTCGTCGGACCGAACGGGGCAGGGAAGTCCACCCTCTTTCGCACGCTCGCCACCCTTCAGAGGCCGCTCGCCGGCAAGGTATTCCTCGACGGGGAGCCGATGGAACGAAAGACAGATCGGGTGTTTTTCCTGGGTGAGCGGGTGGAGATGCCGGAAAGCCTGACGGGTGCGGAGTACCTCCGGGTAGTTTCCTCCCTATACGGAGAAACCGCCGATCCCGAACCCTACCTCCGGTACGCGGGGGTTCCGGCGGAAGCGCTTCTGCGCCACCTTTCCCAGGGACAAAAGCGGCGCGTTCAGCTCGCGAGCGCCCTCTTCGTGTCTCGTCCCCTCGTCTACCTCCTCGACGATCCTTCCATCGGCCTCGACGACGTCGGTGCGGAAGAACTCGTACCCGACCTCGTACGCCGCCTCAAGGGGGCGGGCAAGATCACCCTTGTCGCCACGCGGGTGGCGGCGATCGTCGAACGCCTTCGCTCCTTCGCCGCGATCGTCGACATGCGGGAGATCAGTCGTGTCCTCCCTGATACCGCAGCTCTTCCGACGTTAGAGAAGCCCGAGAAGTGAGGTGAAATTCCCGAGGAGATCGACGGTTCGCGGGAACGAATTTCGAATTTCGGCAAACGAGTTTTCCGAGTTCCGCTCGAGGAGGGGGCACTTCGTGCCGTTCGTGCACCTTTCGAGGATTTGGTTTCGCCTTATCGTCCGCCGTCCCGGTACGTGGGTTTTCCTTTTCCTCAGCGCCGTCCTCGGTTGGCTCCTTTACGAGACGCAACCCGTTCTTTCCGTCATCCCCGTTCGTTCACTCCTTCCATCCCTCGTCCTCATCTTTTGGGCTTTGGGGTGGATGCATGCGCGGTCGTTTGCCCCGCGAACGGTGCTCGCCCTTTCGGAAATCCCGGGGTTTTTCTCCGCACGGCTCAAGCTCACGCTTCTACAGCTCTTTGCCTTCCTTCCGTTTTGGATTGCCCTCGCCGCCTCGTTTCCGAATCCGTGGCTTCCCATTCTCCTCTCGTTTTTCCTCTACCTGCCGTTTACGGAGTTGCCTTTGAGTTGGACGGGGATCCTCTTCGCCGCCGCCGTTCTCGCCTTCGTCGCCCCCGTCGGCCTTCTCCCCCTCACCTTGGGCCTCCTCTTTTTGCTTTGGGATCGGCTCATCCCGTCGAAGCGGGTGATCTTGCTGCGCACAAATTCCCTTGCCGTTACCTGGGTGAACCCGCTCTTTCTCTGGCCCGTAGGAATCATCTGGGCGTTGGTGTGGTGGGCCGCGCGCTTTCCGGGTGTTGAATTTTCCTTTCGGGGGCTCTTGGAAGGAAGCCTATCGGTTCGTTCGCCGGAAGGTGCGGGTTGTGTCGGGCAGTACGAATTCGGGGTTTTCCTCGCGGGGCTTGCGCTGTTTTCGGTTACCCTGATCCTCCCTCTCTTTTTGAGCGTTTCGGCTGTCGGGTGCCGCTACCTCGAACGCCCGCTCTGGCCGTCTTTCTGGCTCGGCCGCGCCTACCGCCGCACGATCCCGGCAGCGTTTGCTCTCACGTTTGCCTATACGCTCCTCTGGACGGCCCTTACCTACGGCTGGCTTTCGTACCTGGGGGTGTTCCAAGATCGCGTACTTTCTTTTTCCGTACATTTGACGGCCCTCGCGCTCTTCGTCGCCGCCCTCCGGCCGTTCTCCCCCGACGATCCGCAGGACCTCGGTACATTCGTTTTTGGGGTGTTTTCTACACACCTATTGGCGGTCTTGCTCCTCTTTAGGCTTCTCCCGTCCGTTGGAGGATCCGTATCTCCCTCCACCTTCGCAGCGGTTCTGCTTCTTTTCGCCCTCTTCGTTCCTTGGATTTGGTACCGCCTCAAACGTGCGGGGATTACTCTGTAAGCCGCACATGCCAAGGTGATGTCCGTGCTTTCCTTCGCTATCAAGGTATTTTTAGCCCTCTTCGCGGTAATGAACCCCTTTCCCAACGTGACGCTCTTCCTCGCCCTGACCGAAAACCTGGACAACGCCGCGAGAAAGGCGGTGGCCCGACGGGCTGTCGTTGCCGCCGCCCTTTTGGGTCTTCCCTTTGTGGTGTTCGGCGCCGGGATTTTGGCCGTTCTCGGCATCTCTCTAGACGCCTTCCGCGTGACGGGAGGAATTGTCCTCTTTACGATCGCCTACTCACTCCTCAAGGGTTCGGCTTCGCCGGTCCACGCCCCCCACGGTGTCGAGCACGAAGAAGTGGCAGGACAAGACGATGTAGCCCTCGTCCCCCTTGCCGTACCCCTCCTCACCGGTCCCGGTACGATGACGACCCTCACGGTATACGGCGGCGCGCCCTGGAGCATGTGGGACCACAAGGCCATTGTTGCTGCGGCGTTTCTCGTCGTTCTCGCCCTCACCTACGCCTTCTTCCGCGAAGCGGAGAGGCTTCAGGCTGCGCTTTCTCCTTCGGTCTTCCGCCTCGTCGCCCGGGTTATGGGCCTCGTCCTCGCCGCCCTCGCCGTCCAGATGGCCGGGGAGGGGGTACGGGGGTTCCTCGGCCCCAGTCCGGCGTAGAGGGCGCAATGACGGATGCCCGCGGGGTTTTGTGGGGTTGCCACATGGGCGTAAAAGCAGGGGAGTGATTTCTTCGTGGAAGGGTCGACCAGGCAGTACTTCGAAGAGCGGGCCGAAGGTTGGGACGCGAACATCCGCCCGGAAACGCGCGAACGCTTGGCCCGGATCGTGCGAGATCTCGGTATAAGACCCGGGAGCTACGTCTTGGACGTAGGAAGTGGAACGGGAATTTTGATCCCTCTTCTCTTAGAGGCCGTAGGTCCGGAAGGAAAAGTTACGGCCTTTGATCTGGCTGAAAAGATGCTCGCCCTTGCGAAGGAAAAGTATGGGGGCGAAAGGGTGGAGTTCGTCCAAGGGGATATCGCAAACGCTCCCTTTCCAGATGGGACTTTCGACGAAGTTGTGTGCAACTCCAGTTTTCCGCACTTCGAAGATCGGGCGCGCGCAGTGCAGGAGATGTTTCGGATAGTGAAGCCCGGCGGGCGAGTGGCGGTCTTCCACCCGATGAGCCGAGAAGCGGTCAACGATGTGCACCGCAAGTTGGGCGGCGTCGTGCGGGACCACCTTTTGCCCGAAGACGAGGAAATGCGTCGCCTGTTTCGAGACGCTGGGTTTTCAGAGATACAACTCGTCAACCGTTCCGACCTCTACCTGGTAACGGCCCGCAAACCCGAGACTTTTCCCTCGTAGGGCCGATTCCGGGGTCTACTCCTTCGCCCGAGGGCGCCGAATGCGGGCGGCATAGCGTCTCGCCGGTCGCTTTGGTATGCTTACAAAGACAACCCTGTACGGGGATCGGAATCGAAGAGAAGTCGCATGTGGAGCGGGGAGGGGCGGCCGTGCGGAAGTTTCCCGTAGAACTCGAAGTGCGCGGAGGAGTTCTCTTTTTCGGTGGCGTGAGCGCCGTCGAACTGGCCGAGAGGTTCGGCACGCCTCTCCTCGTCTACGAAGAGGATAAGATCCGCCGGGCCATGCGCGAGTTTCGCGAAACCTTGTCCGGGTTGGGCGTGCGCTACCGGCTCTTTTACGCGTGTAAGGCGTACTGCAGCTTGGCCATGGCCCACGTCGTGCGCGAAGAAGGTTTTGGCGCGGACGTCGTCTCCATGGGCGAAATGATTACGGCGCTTCGCGGGGGCATCCCGCCGGAAGACCTGCTCTTTCATGGGAACTTCAAGTTGGACGAGGAACTGCGCTTCGCCGTAGAGCAGGGGATCGGGACGATCGTCGTCGACAACGCCTACGAGCTCGAACGCCTCGCCAGCCTCGCGGCCACGCAAGGCGGGAGCCGTCCCATACCCATCCTCCTTCGGATCACTCCCGGCGTGGTGGCCCATACCCACCGCTACATCCTCACGGGGCAGGAAGATTCGAAGTTCGGCTTCGACCTCGAAAGCGGACAGGCCCTCGCGGCCGTACGCCTGGCGATGCGCACGGAAGGGCTGCGGCTCCGCGGGATCCACATGCACGTAGGCTCGCAACTCGTCTCTTCGGAAGGGCCGGTGCAAGCCGTGCGCCGCCTCGAAGCCCTCCTTACGTCCGTCCCGGAATTCGTTCCGGAAGTCCTCGACTTGGGCGGGGGCTTCGGCGTGCCGTACGTCGTCGACGATCCCCACGTCCCCCTACGCGACCTCCTCGTGCCGGTGGTTGAGGCCGTGCGCGAGCTCTTTTCCCGCCTCGGGCACCCGGAGCCGGAGCTCTGGTGGGAGCCCGGACGGCGCGTCGTCGCGTCCGCGGGGACGACCCTCTACCGGGTGGGCGGTGTAAAGGAAATCCCCGGAGTCCGTCGCTACGTGGCCGTCGACGGCGGGATGAACGACAACATCCGTCCCGCCCTCTACCAGGCGCAGTACGAGGCGCTCCTCGCCAACCGCCCCCTCGATCCTCCGGAGGCGCTCTACACCGTGGCGGGGCGGCTTTGCGAGAGCGGCGACATCCTCATCGTCGACCACCCACTCCCCCATCCCCAACCGGGAGACCTTTTGGCCGTTTTCGTCACGGGCGCGTATGCTTACGCGATGTCTTCCAACTACAACCGCCTGCCGCGCCCGGCGGTGGTGTTCGTTCGCGACGGGAAGGCACGCCTCGTCCAACGTCGGGAGACGATCGAGGACTTGCTCGCCCTCGACCTTCCCTACGGCTTCGGGGATTGCGAAACCGCTCCTTCGGAAGTCCCAAATGCGGCCGCGCGTA
Source organism: Brockia lithotrophica (assembly GCF_003633725.1). Lineage (NCBI taxonomy): Bacteria > Bacillati > Bacillota > Bacilli > Thermicanales > Thermicanaceae > Brockia > Brockia lithotrophica. The sequence continues at coordinate 336,639 of NZ_RBIJ01000001.1, forward strand.
AGGCGCTCGAGACGCGAGGCGCGCCAGAAGCGTGAGCCTAGCCCCCGCTTCGAAACTCCGAAAGAGGATTTAGCTGCACCATCCGCATAGAGATGGGCTCAGAGGCCGCAAATTCTTCGTCCGAGGAAGCGGGGAACGCGCGATGCGTCGTCCTTGGATCGGGATCCCAGCACAGTCCTTTGCGTGTGAAGGCGTGCCGCGCATGGGCGTGGGTGAACGATACGCGCGGCGGATTCAGGAGGCGGGGGCCGTTCCGACTGTCCTCCTTCCGCCCGAATCCCCGGAAGATGCGGAGGCCCTCGCCGCCTCCGCTGTGGAGCGCATGGACGGGCTGCTCCTCGCGGGAGGCTACGACGTAGATCCCGCGTACTACGGGGAATCCCCCGCCCCCGGCCTGGGAACGGTCGAGCCCCTGCGCGACGCCTTTGAAATTGCCCTCGTCCGCGCCTTCCGCCGGGCGGGTCGGCCCATCCTCGGCATTTGCCGCGGGGCACAGGTGCTCAACGTCGCCCTCGGCGGTACGTTGTATCAGGACATCCCGGGACACAACCAGTCGGAGCCGCGACCGCAGGCAACCCATCCCGTGTTCCTTGCGGCCGAATCCCGCCTGTTTCGCATCCTCGGAGGGGTTCGGGAACTCGCCGTGAACTCCTTTCACCACCAGGCGGTGCGCACGCTCGCGCCGGGACTCGTGGCCGTCGCCCACGCCCCCGACGGCACGATCGAGGCCGTCGAGGCGCGCGAAGGCGCGTTCCTGCTCGGCGTACAGTGGCACCCGGAATGGCTTGAGGACGAGGCCTCGCGGGCGATCTTTCGCGCCTTCGTTTCCGCCGCAGGCGGCCATTTGCCCGCGGCGGAGGAAGGGCGTCGCGGGTGAGGAGATGCCAGTGTTCACCGTCCGTACGGAGACCTTCGAGGGACCGCTTGAACTCCTCGTGGCCCTCGTGCGCGAAGCGCGGCTTTCCGTCTACGAGGTTTCCGTATCCGAGATCGTCGAGCTCTACCTTCGCTACGTCGAGGAGCTCCAGGAGAAGGCGTCGCTCGAGGAACTGAGCGAGTTCGTCGCGCTTGCCGCGGCGCTCATGCGCTGGAAGAGCCGTGCGCTCCTCCCGGGCGCCGCAACGCCGGAAAGCGAGCAGGTGCGCGAGGCTTGGGAGGAAGAGCTCACCTCCCGCGAGGACGTATACCGCCGCCTCATTACGTACAGGCGCTACCAAATCGCCCGAGAAGCCCTCGTCGCCCGGCTTTCTCAGGCGTTGCCCCGCTTCTCGCGCCCCTCCCTTGGCGAATCCCTTCGGCGGCGTATCTCCGCGCAAGCGCGAGAGCGGCTCGGGTACGCCCGGGGAGCTTCCGCATCGCCGATGTCCCCCGAACTCCTCACCGAGGCGTGGCGAAGGATCTTGCGGCGCAGGCGAGAAGAGGCCGCGGTCCGCTCCGTCGTGCCGGATCCGTACGAGGTATTGGAATTCGAGGCGCGGATTTGCCGGCAACTCCTTTGGGCGGGAGAAATTCCGTTTGCAAGCCTTATCCCGCCCGGTGCCGGACGCGAATTCGTCGTCACGGCATTTCTCGCCGTGCTCGAGCTTTTGCGAAAGAAAAAGATCCTCGTACGCCAAGAAGTTCCCTTTTCCACGCTTTTCCTCGTGCGCCGGGAAACGGACGAGCCCCCTTGGGATTCCGAACGGAGGGAAGGGGAGGGGGGAAGCACGTGAAAGACAGGGCCACGGACGGAGAACTCCTCGCCCTCCTCTTCGTGGCGGGCGAAGAAGGGCTTTCGGCCCATAAGGCTGCAGAAGTCCTAGAGATTCCGCCGGAGGAAGCCGAACGCCGCCTCGAGGAATTCCGCGTGTGGTGGAACGCGGAGGACCGCGGGCTCCTCGTGGAACGGGGAGAAGACACCTACCGTCTCGTCACGCGTCCCGAACACGCCCCCCTCCTCCTCAGGTTTCTCGAGGGGGGGAGGGCCTCTGCCGGCCTCTCGCCGGCCGCCCTCGAATGCCTCACGATCGTCGCCTACCGACAGCCCGTGAGCCGAGCGGAAATCGAAGAAATTCGCGGAACGCGGAGCGACCGCCCGATCGAGACCCTCCTCGAACGCGGGCTCATCCGCGAAGTGGGGCGCGGGGAGGGGATCGGCCGCCCGATTCTCTACGGAACGACGGAGCGCTTTCTCAACCTCTTCGGGTTGTCCTCCTTGGACGAACTTCCCCCGCTTCCGTCGGAAGAGGAGGTCGAGCGCGAGCTTTTTCGCTAGTTCCGGGAATGCCCCCGGACGGGCGTGCATAGGGTAGCGGTGACCTTGCTTTCCGCCGAAGAAGTGGGGGGTATCCCGTGGGGAAGCGGCCACGCCGACGGAGTGAACGCGCAAGCCGATCCCTTTGGCGCAAGTTCGTCTTCCTCGTCGTACTCCTCGCTGCGGGCGGCGCGTTCCTTTTCGCAGAGCTTTCCGAGCGAGGAGGAGGCTTCATACGTGCCGGAGAACTTCTCTCCGCCGCACATGACGTTCTCCACGCGCCGCAACGGCCGTCCGTCTCCCGGGGAGGGGCGACCGAGGGGAGAGAAAGGACTTCGTCTCTTCCGGTGCCGCTCCAAAGCCTTCCCACCGCTGAGGGGCCATCCACCGGGCGTGCCCTCCTCTTTCCCGGACCGCCGCCCGAGGATGCGGACGCACCGGAAGTTTCCGCCAAGGCGGCCGTGCTCCTGGATGCGGCGAGCGGACGCGTTCTCTACGCCAAAGAACCGCACGCGCGCCTCCCCATGGCCTCGCTTACGAAGATCATGACGGCGATCGTCGCCCTCGAATCGAGTTCCGACTTAGACGAAGTCGTCACGGTTTCCCCTAACGCCGAAGGGGTCGAAGGATCGTCGATTTACCTCCGCGCAGGCGACAAGATCCCCTTGCGCGACCTCCTTTACGGACTCATGCTTCGCTCGGGAAACGACGCCGCCACGGCCATCGCCGAACACGTCGGCGGTTCGGTGGAAGGCTTTTCTTTCCTCATGAACGAAAAGGCGGCCTGGCTCGGCCTTTCGGACACGCACTTCGTAAACCCCCACGGCCTCGATGCCGAAGGCCACTACGCGAGCGCCTACGACCTCGCCGTCCTCTCGCGCTACGCCATGGAAAACCCGACCTTTCGCGAGATCGTCGGTACGCGCGTCTACCGCCCCCGCGTCACCCCTTCGGGACACGGGAATTCCGAAGCGGTGTGGACGAACAAGAACAAGCTCCTCGTGACATACGAGGGAGCCGACGGGATCAAGACCGCATACACGGACCGCGCCGGGCGGGGGCTCGCGGCGAGCGCCGTGCGGGACGGCCGACGCCTCATCGCCGTCGTCCTCAACGCCCCGGACGACTGGAACGACGTAAGGAAGCTCTTCGACTATGGGTTTACGCACTTTCCCCTTACGCCCATCGTCCACAAGGGCGAAGTGTTCACGGGAGTTCGGGGAAGCTACGCCGCCCTGGCCGACCTCGCCTATCCGCTCCAGTCGGACGAAGTCTCGCGGATCGGCCGCTTCGTGCAGGAGGCGGACTTCGGTCCCTTCCGGCCCAACGCCTTCCTCAAGGTGTACCTCGGTCAGGAAGCGATCGGGAGCGTGCCGCTCGCCCCGCTGTCGGGCGACGCTGGGCGCGGCGTGTCTCCCGAGCTTCGCCCGTGAGGAGGGAATCCGATGATCCACACCGTCTGGATCGGTCTCTTCCTCGTCGGCATCCTTTACGCCGCCCTCACGGGAAACATCGCCCACGTGAGCACCGCCCTGTTCGAAGGCGCCCAAGAAGGGCTGAACGTCGCCTTCTCCCTCCTCGGAATCCTCACGCTTTGGATGGGCATCCTCAACGTCGCGCGCAAGGCCGGCCTCTTGGATGCCCTCGCCCGACTCCTCCGGCCCCTCATCCGCCTGCTCTTTCCCGACGTGCCCCGGGGCCACGCTGCCGAAGGGTACCTTCTGGCGAACATCGCCGCCAACCTCCTCGGCATGGGAAACGCCGCCACACCCTTCGGGATCAAGGCCATGCAGGAACTCGACAAGCTAAATCCGGAAAAGGGACGCGCCACCCGGCCGATGATCACCCTCCTCGCACTCAACACCGCTTCCGTGAGCCTCTTTCCGACCACGGTCATCGGGATTCGCGCCGCCGCCGGCGCCGCCCAACCGGCGGACATCCTCCCGGCGGTCGTATTGGCCTCGTTTCTGGGGAGCACCGTCGCGGTGCTTGTAGACCGGTATTACCAATGGCGCGAAGGCCCTTGAGTCCCCGTGGGACGTTCCACGCGCGGCGGCATTCGCGTGCGACTTATCCCCCGCATGCCGTCTCCTCGGGGCCTCTCCCGCATAAGACGAACCACGCGCGGCGCATCCGCGTGCGATAGAGGGGTGGGGAAAGGATGCCTCTCGCCTGGCTCGAGGCGGCCGGTGCCTGGGTGTTGCCCGCGTTCCTCACGGTCATCCTGGGTGCGGCGCTCTTTCGGCGCGTCCCTGCCTATTCCGCCTTTATCGAAGGCGCCAAGGAAGGGTTCGAAACCTTCCTCACGATCTTGCCCCACCTCGTGGGGATGCTCGCCGCCCTGGCGGTGTTTCAGTCTTCCGGTGCCCTTAAGGCCCTCACGTCCTTCCTCGCCCCCTACTTTCGCCCCCTTGGGTTTCCGCCGGAACTCTTGCCCCTCGCGCTTCTTCGCCCCTTCAGCGGCGCCGCGTCCATGGCGGTCGTCACCCATCTCATGGGACGATACGGTCCGGACAGTGAAATCGGGCGCCTGGCGGCGATCATGCAGGGGAGCACGGATACGACCTTTTACGTGCTCACGGTGTACTTCGGTTCCGTAGGAATCGTGCGCGAACGCTACGCCGTCAAGGTCGGCCTTATCGGCGATGCGGCGGGCATCCTCGCCGCCCTCCTCGTAGGCCGGTGGTTTTTTTCTGGGTAAGGGAGACGTCTATCGTTCGCCTTCGGACGGATGCGTCTCAAAGGGAAGCTTTCCCAAAGGGTTGCGCATCCTCTTACCTTCTTGCTAGCGGAAGCAAAAAAGGAAACTTCTAGAAGGTTCTGGGCAGCAAGGCAGGTTTGGCCGAACTTCCGGGCAAGCAGACTATAGACTTGTGCGAAGAGCTTGGAGCCAAGCGTAAGAAGAAAAGAGATGGCGGTGGAGCTGGGAGTAGACATGCTCTTCAGGCGAGCGGCAGAGATTCTAGGGTATGGCGGTGTGGCAGGCCGTGCAGGAAGCAGGAGAAGCGCTCAGGCGGAAAGGAGAGCCCAGGAGAGAAGCCTTTTTTAATAAGGGGGATACACCCAGAGGTAAAGAGAGGACCTCCAAGCTTTACATAGAGGCCGACGGGATGGTGATTAAAACCCCAGAGGAGCGAAAAGAAAAGAGGTCAGACACTTTGTGGCTTACACGGGCAAAGAGGAAGTCGGGGGTAGCCGGAAGGCTTTGAAGGACAAGCTGGTAATGAGCGGTGTAGGCGAAAGAGCGAGGTTGTGGGGGGAGGTTCACTCTGGGGTAGCGAGCCGGTGGGACATAGGTCAGGTGAAGGAGATATACCTTGGGAGCGACGGGGTCGGAGTGGGCCGAGCAGGGGGTAGATTACTTTCCTGGAGCAGTACACGTTTTGGATCCTTGACCATTTGAACTGGCGGCTCGTTGAGACATTTTGGCACGACGAGGAGACTTACAACGAAGTCAAGCAGGCCATAGCTTCGGGGGGTGGGGAGGGTGGAAGGTTTTGAACAAAACGGTGAAAGGAGTTCGGGGAGTCAGGGAGAAGAGGATAGCGGGGCTTTGGCGCTATTTGAAAGAAGTGGTCTGGGATAATCGCTTCTCCTGGTACAGAGCGGTTGGGGACCATCTATCTCTTGACGCACACCCGGCAAAACCGGGGTTTGCTTTACCTGCTGCCGCTGTGCTATAATTGCCGTCGATCGAGGTGGTCAAAGCGCACCGGAGGCCATTTGGCGTTTGGAAGGTTATGACAGATCCAGTAGTGGTGCGGGCTTCAAGGATCGTGAGTTGCCGTCGATCCCCTAGGGTTTTGGGGCAACTGGAGGTCGACGGCAGTTCAGGGTAAGATTCGAAGGCGGGAAGTAAGGAAAATCAAGGCATTTCGAATTCCGACGGTCTTGGTACCAATCGAACCATTGTGGGATTGAAACTTGAAAATCAAGGGCTCGCGGGCACTTTGTGAAAAGTACCAATCGAACCATTGTGGGATTGAAACTCGGCAATCAAGGCATAGAGAGCCATCGCAGCGGCGTACCAATCGAACCATTGTGGGATTGAAACTTTGGAGGATTTCAGTCGCATTGAGCGGTCTGAGGGTACCAATCGAACCATTGTGGGATTGAAACACCTGCTTGGCTAGCTCCTCTCATTGTGGGATTGAAAGTACCAATCGAACCATTGTGGGATTGAAACCTTGGACGACGGTACACGTCCAACAACCGAATCGAGTACCAATCGAACCATTGTGGGATTGAAACAGAACTTATTCAACCTCGGTTTCCAAGGTTTCCAAGTACCAATCGAACCATTGTGGGATTGAAACATAATCACCTGGCGGGAAAGCGATGTATGGGATTTTGTACCAATCGAACCATTGTGGGATTGAAACTACTGTTCTTTAGAAACCGCATCGCGAACTGTATTAGTGTACCAATCGAACCATTGTGGGATTGAAACTCCCGCAGTCCTTCTCCGGGTGCACGGGTGGATTTGGTACCAATCGAACCATTGTGGGATTGAAACCAACCTCCTCAACATCGATGTCGTTCTCAAAAATCGTACCAATCGAACCATTGTGGGATTGAAACAAGGGATTGAAAACCCTTGACGGGCCGAAGCGGGCGGGTACCAATCGAACCATTGTGGGATTGAAACCCGTGTCTTACGTAAACTACTAAGGTGGTGAAAAAAGTACCAATCGAACCATTGTGGGATTGAAACATTATATTGGGTTGGGATTGATCCATGGGCAGCCGGGTACCAATCGAACCATTGTGGGATTGAAACTATCCGGCAATTGAGGCATCTGTGGTGTTTCAACAGGTACCAATCGAACCATTGTGGGATTGAAACTGCGGCAACCGGGATATCATCGACCGCGGCCCGGGCGGTACCAATCGAACCATTGTGGGATTGAAACCACGAAAACCAAAATCAATATCAAAAACTCCGCCACGTACCAATCGAACCATTGTGGGATTGAAACACGTCGAAGCTAGTATCGGCATCCCCCTCACCTCTCTTGTACCAATCGAACCATTGTGGGATTGAAACTGGATGGAGGGATGGCCGATGCTTCGTGCGGCACGTACGTGTACCAATCGAACCATTGTGGGATTGAAACACAGAAGGTGCCTTATCAGGCAAGTCCGAATCGAAGTACCAATCGAACCATTGTGGGATTGAAACGAGACTTGACATGGTTGTCTCGATGTGGTATGAAGGGAGTACCAATCGAACCATTGTGGGATTGAAACTGAATCGTTTATTTGGTATTCTTGCCAAGGAGAAAAGTACCAATCGAACCATTGTGGGATTGAAACTTTAATTCCAGCGTTCATGACACGAGAAGTAAAACCGTACCAATCGAACCATTGTGGGATTGAAACAAAATAGTAGCGGTAGGAATATTTGCTTTCTTGAATGTACCAATCGAACCATTGTGGGATTGAAACTCTTATGGCAATTATAAAAAGATAGCCAGAGAGAAGTACCAATCGAACCATTGTGGGATTGAAACTGGAGATGACTACGATGTCTAGAGCGCAGCGAGAGAGTACCAATCGAACCATTGTGGGATTGAAACTTTATATGTTTTCCAAAGTTTTTGCAAGAAAAATCGGGTACCAATCGAACCATTGTGGGATTGAAACTTCGAGTATATTTTATCAAACGAAGGCGCGAAAGTCGTACCAATCGAACCATTGTGGGATTGAAACAAATCCTCGCTAGCCTTCCGCTTGGCTAGCTCCTCCCGTACCAATCGAACCATTGTGGGATTGAAACCGGCGAGAGCGCGCGCGCACGTCGGTGCCGCGACAGAGTACCAATCGAACCATTGTGGGATTGAAACGCTGTTTGCGCCTTTAATCACAGAAATCGAGGCGAGGTACCAATCGAACCATTGTGGGATTGAAACACATCCATCTCAAGTTGCTTCAGTTTTAAAAAGATCGTACCAATCGAACCATTGTGGGATTGAAACGGAGATTCTTCCGGGGGATTTTTTTGCCAACTAGTTGTACCAATCGAACCATTGTGGGATTGAAACTGGGATCCCGGACACCGCGAGCGCGATCTGCCGTACAGTACCAATCGAACCATTGTGGGATTGAAACTGTGATCGATCCCCCAGAGAAGAACAGGTAAAACACAGTACCAATCGAACCATTGTGGGATTGAAACATCGCACATCGGCGAAAGCACAGGGCCGGAGAGCTAGTACCAATCGAACCATTGTGGGATTGAAACTCAGTACGGATTCAAGGCGATGAATTTCCCGAGCGAGTACCAATCGAACCATTGTGGGATTGAAACTTGCTCATCTAGCTTTCTTTGGACATCCCGAAGGCGTACCAATCGAACCATTGTGGGATTGAAACCCGATGAGCGCCGCGAAGTACCACGCGGAATAGCCGGGTACCAATCGAACCATTGTGGGATTGAAACAGGAGACACTCCTACGAGCCGCGCCGCCCTTTCCTGGTACCAATCGAACCATTGTGGGATTGAAACTTCGTATGGTATCACGAAATGACCACGCGGAGCAAGGGCACCAATCGAACCATTGTGGGATTGAAACAACTAAAACATACTTTGGTTCTTTGTAATCCAGAAAGTACCAATCGAACCATTGTGGGATTGAAACGAATGAAATCAGTTTTTTGTTCTCCGTCCGCGCTTGTACCAATCGAACCATTGTGGGATTGAAACTTAGTGAATGATCATAATTAATTTTGGTGAGTGGCCGTACCAATCGAACCATTGTGGGATTGAAACGACGCTGTTTCATTCGAAAGGTCGACGATGAAGGGTGTACCAATCGAACCATTGTGGGATTGAAACTTGACACTGGTCGTCACAACCGGCGGAACCTATAGAGTACCAATCGAACCATTGTGGGATTGAAACAACCGAATATTTTCAGCCCAAGCCCGAGTCCCCCTCGTACCAATCGAACCATTGTGGGATTGAAACCGCAGCAGAGTCGGTAGGAGAAGCCGGAACCACGGCGTACCAATCGAACCATTGTGGGATTGAAACCGCAGCAGAGTCGGTAGGAGAAGCCGGAACCACGGCGTACCAATCGAACCATTGTGGGATTGAAACCGCAGCAGAGTCGGTAGGAGAAGCCGGAACCACGGCGTACCAATCGAACCATTGTGGGATTGAAACCGCAGCAGAGTCGGTAGGAGAAGCCGGAACCACGGCGTACCAATCGAACCATTGTGGGATTGAAACCTTTTTGATGGCCGTTTTTTCGAAGAGATGCCCACGCTAGTACCAATCGAACCATTGTGGGATTGAAACCCGTCATAGGTGATTTGTTCAACAGAATTAGATTCGAAATGTACCAATCGAACCATTGTGGGATTGAAACTCACCTCCCGCGAACTCTTGCGGGACGCGGGACTGTGTACCAATCGAACCATTGTGGGATTGAAACAGCCACGTACCACACAAGAAAAACGTACTTGGTGCCGTACCAATCGAACCATTGTGGGATTGAAACATGGGAATCCCCGCTCATGATCTATCCACATATCTCGTACCAATCGAACCATTGTGGGATTGAAAGCCTTGTTGAGGTCAGACTCTTCGTGGCTATCACGGGCAAAGAGGAAGTCGGGGGTAGCCGGAAGGCTTTGAAGAATAAGCTGGTAATGAGCGTTGTAGGCGAAGGAGAGAGGTTGTGGGGGGAGGTTCACTTTGGGGTAGCGAGCCAGTGGGACATAGGTCAGGTGAAGGAGATATACCTTGGGAACGACGGGGTCGGAGTGGGCCGAGCAGGGGGTAAATTACTTCCCTGGGGAGCATTGCACGTTTTGGATCCTTACTATTTGTTGAACTGGCGGCTCGTAGAGGGATTTTGGCACGCCGAGGAGAATTACTTCCAACGAAGCCAAACAAGCCATAGCTTCGGGGGATTGGGGGGTGGAAGAGGTTTTAAACTAAGCGGTGAGGAGAGTTCGTTGTCAGCGCGGTCCAACGGGGAGCTAGAGGAGCTAGAGAAGTAGACTTCTCGATGGGAGCTAAGGCTGGCCGGGCAGGAGCACTTGGCCCAGGCGGTGCAGGTGAAGCGGAAAGTAAAGGAAGCAGGGAACTGGCTTAGAGCAAGTTTGCCCGGCACTGAAAGGGCCTTTTGCCGGGGCTACGTGGGTGAAGCATGGAGAATTTCCTTTCCGAGTCCACCTACTAACTCTTGAGCACACAATCGCCTAATAGATCTTGACGCGGAGCAAGACTATATGCTAACGTGGCCATGTAGGAAAGGATGTGAGGATGTTAAGATGTGAAGGAAATGCGGCTGGAGTTGGCAGCAGAGTTACTGCGGGCTTTAAGCTGCCCCTTGCGGCTCAAGATCCTTGATTTCCTGCGGGAGTGAGGGCGCTACGTCTGCGAGATCATCCCGGCGGTCGGGGCGGAGCAGTCAGTGGTTGCTAAGCACCTGGCAATGTTACGGCAGGCGGGAATTCTAGGGTACGTAAGGTGGTGCTGCGGGCGTTTTACCGCATTCACGATTCGGCAATCCTCGACCTTGACAACTTTAAGCTGGTCAACGACACGCTCAGCTGCGGTTGCGGCAGGTCGTTGACGAAACCCCGGTCGTTATCGACGGTCATACTCGCTCATACTTTTCTTCTTTTTTGCTTTTCGGCCTTCTGACAGAGGATTTTCTCGACTATCTGAAGATGGACGGGCCTTTCGTGCGCGAGGCGGTGAAGAAACCTTCCTTCAAGAACATTGTCCAGGCGATGACCACCGTGGCCGCGGCCTTTGGCAAGGAGACGGTGGCCGAATGGGTGGAGGACGAGGCGGCTTTTATGCTGGTGAAAGAAATCGGGGTAGATCATGTCTAGGGCCTCTACCTGGGAGAGCCACGACCAGGAGTCTATTGCAGCAATGGTACGACCTGAGGGAACGCTTATAAAAATAAAAAAGGGCCGCGCGGGGTACAATTCCAGAAACTGGTCTAGGCAGAGGATGAGATTATCTTAACATCTTTGCTTTAATCCTGGAGAAAGGAAACTATTAATATTAAATCAAAGGAAACTATTAATATTAAACCAATGTTTTTTCGCGGCTTGCACCGCCATGTTTGATATTTGTTTTTCTTACCACTATCATGGTATAATTCCTTACAACTGGGACATTTAGGGAACTTGATATATTGATGAAAAGATTACGAATTAGGTGACGGTTTTACTTTGCTGAAAGTACTCTCGAAATCCTTGCGAGGTGAATGAGATGGGACAACTCTCTGTCTATCTATCTTTCGATGAGCCGATAGGAAACTTCTGGATAGATACAGGATTAGTGGTGCTTCTCAGGCAGTTCGGCGAAGGAGAGCATTCTGTGGAAAGAGTGCGGGAGTGGCTAGTCAGTCAGCTGGTGCAGCCCAGCGGCAATAAAGGTAAGTATTACGACCAGAACAGCGGGCAGTTTCGGGAGTATGATAAAGTTAATTGGATTTATCCGGCCAACATCTTTATCAAGGTTTCCGGTTCGGCACCCAAAATAGATGTCGAGATAGAAGGTAAAAAAGAAAAGGTATTTACATCTCCCCCTACCTTTGACCTGAGCCTTAAATTCAGCAAGCGTCCCGGTAAATGTGATTTCTGCGGAGACCAGGCTTTACTGGCTGAGGCCAAGATGTGGATGTATCCTTTTGTAGTGGATCCCGATAAGTTCGGCACGTTTTACTCCGGGACAAAGCGGGCGTTACGCTTATGCGCCCGTTGCGCGCTGGCAGGTATGGCGGGGTATCTGGGATGGCTGTGGAAGGCGCAAGGTAACGAGGCGCTTCACTTCTTTATCTTCCATTCTGAGCCAAGGGAAATGAAGAGGCTACAGGAAGAGGTTCTGGAACCCCTTCGTCTAAAAGGTGACCGGAGCGGCACTGCGCCGGTGGCTTTTGCTGGTCCATATACTCATGAGACCGTGTGGGGGCTCCTCTTAAAGCTTTTCACACACGTGCGCAACTCTGATCTGCTTTCCGAAGAGGCGCGTGACCTCCTGGCCTCGCTCCTCGGTGCTGGGAAAGGAGGACCCCCGCCTGCACCGATTACCCTTTACGCGGTCACCGGGAAACCGGGACAGGCGTTTAGCATGCGGGCACTGCGAGAATTCTCCAAGCTCCAGCACCTCTACAGACTTTACGAAAGCTGGGAAAAAATTATAGCGGAGAAAAACATAAACAAAAATCCGCACCAGCACATCATCCAGATTTTTGAGCAGTTCTGGGCACAGCAGGGGCAAAATCGTGAGACCATCTTGCGCGACAAAATTGCCCACGCCATTTTAGAATTCCTCGATCCTTCACCGTTTGTCGAGCAGTTTCTTTTCGACGCCCGGGCAAAGGAGGAGAACCCCCGCCCTCTGGTGCGGGGTACTCTAGAAATATTGGGTAAGTATTTGCAGGAGGTGTTCGGCATGGACGAACAATTTCAGCGCATACTGGCAGGTTTCGGGTACTCCCTCGGATCAGCAGCTCGGGAGCATGAGGAGGTGGGTTTGCTTTACGCCTTGCGCAACGCCAAGAATCCTGAGGATTTCTATCGGGTTTTAAACGACATACAGTTCCGCCTGGAAATAACCGTACCAGAGGTTTTGCTTCGTATCGAAAAAGGCGAGCGTATTGCTGGGGTTCCGTGGGTTAGAGTAAAAAGTCTTCTCTCTATCTACGCTATGAACGCCTATTTGCGCAAAACCACACCACAATCGGGAGTTCAGACAAAGGAGGCGTGAGTATGAGCAAGGCCATTGTTGTGGGTTATTTAGCCAAGGTATCTGCCGCTAACGTTAACGCTTCCCACACCGAAGGTAACGTGGTGGTAGCAAAGAAGGTCACCCTGCCTGACGGGAGTACCGTTCCCTACATTTCGGGTCAGGCAATACGGCGGATGTTGCGGGAGAGGCTTGCGGATCTGGGGTATACTTTGTCCGAACCCTTTTCCCAGGTAAGCGGACAGGAAGTGACTCCCCCGGTGCGTCCCTGGGAATTCATCGACGAAGATCTGTTTGGCTACCTAGATCCCTCTGGCGGGCGCCGACGTACTTCGCCGGTGCGCGTTTCAGCGGCGATAGGACTCTTCCCCTTCCAGGGGGACCGAGACCTCGGTACCCGCTCCTTTGAGCGCTTCGGACAGGCGATGGCCGCTGGCGGGAACATGTTCGAAACTGAGCTTTACGCCAACCTTTTCAAGGGCACGATTCTCGTGGAGCTTGACCGGGTAGGAGTGTTCCAACCTCTGGAAACCGGGGGAGAGAAAGAGCGCACCCTTTCTTCTCTTGACCGTAGAAAACGGATTCAGGATTTGCTCCAAGCCCTCAATCTCCTCTGGGGTGGTGGACGTACGGCTAGGATGCTGGCCGACCTCTCTCCGAAGTTCCTCGCCTACACCCGGCTGCGGGTGAAACATCCGATTTTTTTGGAGGCGCTTGAAGCCCGCTATGAGGACGGGAGGTATCTGCTGAATCTCGCCCCCCTGGTGAACGTTCTAGAGAGATTTAGAGATTACCGTGAGCACACCATTTTCGGCTTAGATCCCGGGATTTTCGGTAACGAAGAAGAGATTTTCAATACCTTGAGAGAGTACGGTGAGGTTCTTAGAGTTCGCGATGCACTGGCTAAAGCTAGGGAGGATGTGGAAGGTCTATGGAGCGAATCCTCCTAATAACCGTTCGCGCCCCGGTGGCCTCGTTCCGACGTCCTTTGGATCACAATTATCAGCGAACCCTCCCCATGCCACCCCCCACGACCTTATTCGGCATTGCCGGGGCAGCTCTGGGACTTCCTGACTGGGAGTTGTGGGAGACCGGCTCACCCGTCCGCAGTCTTAAGGTTTCAGTTTGGATGGAAGGGGAGGGTGAACCCGGACGCGCCAAAGATATGTGGGTAGTATTGAAAATCAAGCAAAGTAAAATCGCCGAGCGCTCCCCTTATTTCCGGGAACTTCTTTTCTTTACCCATTACACGCTGATCTACGGAGGCGACGAAGGCTTATTGAAACGCCTGGAGAAAGCCTTTAAGGACCCAGCTTACCCCTTATCACTGGGGCGAGAAGACGAGCTGATGTTGGTGGAGGATATCCGCTGGGGGGAGGCTTCAGAAGGAGCTCCGCGCTTTCGCGGCACGCCGCTACCCCGAGATATCCGGCAAATTCCTGGTATCAAACCCGTCCTTGAGCCGGGCGGCTACTTTGAACCGTCGGTAGTGGAGACGCTGCCCCTCGCCTTTACGGTAGATAGAAAGGGGGTTCGCCACCCAGAGAATTCCATTACTATAAGCTTTATACCGCCGGGGCTGGAAGTAGAAGTCCCCGGTGTACCCGCTCTCCAGTGGAGGGGGAGGAGCTTCGCATGGCTCAACTCCTAGCAAAACCAGATACCTCTCTCCTCGACCACTTGGCCGAAGTGACCCGGCTGGGGGCCGAGATCGCGGACCGCTTGGACTTTCCTGAGCCTTTGCGGGTCAAAGTACTTCTGGCTTGTGCCCTTCACGACATAGGGAAGGCCACGAAAAGTTTTCAGGAGTATATGCAGGCCGCCAGAGACGGAGCTTCTCCCAAAGAACTGGACCACTTAAAGAGACAGGCGTTTCCCCATGCCCTTGCTTCATTTCCGTTTGTATTTCTGGCCGAAGCCTTCTTGCGGGGCCACTATGGCTGGGGTGAGCACGATTACGAAGCTTCCGCAGCGGTGCTTACCCACCACTCGCCATTGGGTCCCGAGCTTTACAAGGGCTTCAGGGAAAGTCTGCCCGACTTTGAGGAGGCTAAACTTCAGGATATCCTCCGTGAGGTTTGGGATCTCCTTCGCCGTTACGGTGTGGAAAATCTGCCTCAAATAGAAGATTTCTGGAAGAATATCTGGAAATTTTTAGGTCTATACCCATACCCTGCTCTGCTTCTTGACCAAAGCATGAGCTTTAACGGAGAAAATCGTACGCTTCGGGGAATCCTTCAACGCCTATCTGCGCAAAACTTTGCCCAGGTTAAAGCGGCGCTTCACCTGGCAGACTGGCTAGCTTCGGCCAAGAAGGCTTCATCCTCAATGCTTTTTCTTAACAATGGAGCGCTGCGGGTTAAGGACCATGTACAAGAGCTTCAAAAGAAAACGGGGGAAAAGCTAAGAGATTTCCAGCGAAGAGCTCGTGAAGCTTATGAGAAAAACGTCATTTGGCTGCGGGCCCCGACCGGTACGGGGAAGACGGAGGCCTTGCTCTTGTGGGCAGGTAACACCGAGCGGCTCATCTACCTGCTTCCTACCCAAGCCACGACCAATGCCATGTGGAGGCGCCTGCGCCAGATCTACGGCAAAGAGACCGTGGCGCTGGCTCACGGACGGGCCAGTTACGTGTGGCGCCGCGAGTCGGAAGGGCAAGAATGGGAAGAGGATCCGCTGGACATTCGGCTTTTCGGGTCGGTCTTTGCCAAACCCGTTACGGTAGCCACCTTAGATCAGTACCTATTGGCGCATCTTCATGGGCGCCACTGGGAGGAGCGCCGCGGCCTCCTGCGGCACGCCACCCTTATCCTGGACGAGGTGCATGCCTACGAGCCTTACACCTTAGGGCTTTTGCTCGAGGCGTTGAACCGGGAGCCGCCTGCCCGGCTGGCCCTGGCCAGCGCCACCCTCCCTGATCCGCTTCTAATGCTTTTCCAAGAGCTTTTCCCGGTGGGAGAGCTCGTGGAAGCCGAAGAGAATCTCTGGGCACGTCGACGCCACCAGATAAAGCTCTACCAGGGCTCCTTGCTGAGTGACGGGGTTAGGGTTGCCTTGGAACTTGCCAAGCAGGGAAAAGCTGTACTTCTCATCGCCAACACGGTGCGAGACGCTCAGCACATTTACCGCCAGCTCAGGGAGGAGCACGGTTGGTCTAACTGCTCTTTGCTGCACTCCCGCTTTACCCTACGTGACAGGACTGAAAAGGAAAAGCGGGCGGAGAATCCAGGAAAAGGCACGATTCTTGTGGCTACCCAGGTGGTGGAAGTGAGCTTGGACATTTCTTACGATGCGCTCGTAACCGAGGTTGCACCGATAGATGCTCTAATCCAGCGGATGGGAAGGGTGAACCGGCGCGGGGAGAAGGGGGTGGTGCCGGTCTTTATCTACCAGGAGTGGTCGGAGGGCTCGCAGCGCGTCTACGGCAAGGAGATCCTCTCTTGGAGCCTGGAGATCCTGCGCGATTTGCCAGAAACTCCCGACGAAACTACTTTGTTTCGGGCAACCGCTCAGTTATACGAGCGGGTAGTGGTAACAGAAGAGTGGCAGAAAGAGTTGCAGGAGGGAAGGGAAACGCTGGACGTGGTGCAGCGCATACTGGGATGCTACACAATCGACCTTTCGGATGAGGAGATGCGCGCCCGCTTCGCTACGCGGCGCGGAGTAGTGTCTGTTGAGGTTTTGCCCGAATCTTTTGTCCAAGAGGCCTACGCTTTTAAAGAAAAGGGGGAAGGGTGGCGCCTGCCTGAACTCCTGGTGCCGGTACCCATCTACTGGCTGAAGTCGGCGGAGTACTTCACCCTAGCTTCTGATTTGAAAGTGGTGGTCACAAGTCTTCCCTACACTGAGCTCGGGCTTGAGGTGCCTGGGGAAGGAAAGGTTCTTCCTGGCGCCATTATCTTGGATTGAGAAAAAAGCGGTGGTTAGGCGATGCTTTCCTACGAGGAGTTTGAGCGGCTGCGCACCAACGGCATTAAGGTTAACTACTGGGTGGTATGCCACCGCAAGCTGTGGCTTTTCGCGAAGGGTTTACGGATGGAACCGCTTTCTGATCGAGTAGCACTCGGACAACTTATGCACGAGCGTGCCTATCCTGGCACGCCGCGCAGGGAAATTTTGATTGACAAACTGATCAAAATCGACTTACTGGAAAGCGAAGGCAAAGTGTTGGAGATAAAATATTCGCACAAGCTGGCAGAGGCGGCCCGGCTACAGCTGGCCTACTACCTCGCCTATCTTAGGTGGCTGGGAGCGGGCGAACTGGTTGGAGAACTTCGCTTTCCGCGAGAGCGGCGTAGGGAAGAGGTGCGTTTGACACCGGAGCTCGAGGGACGCCTCGCCGAGGCTTTGCGGGGTGTTCAACAAGTCGAGCAGCTTTCCGCACCGCCGTCGGCAGAATCCACAACGATCTGCCGTGTGTGCGCATATCGCGAACTCTGCTGGGGATAGAGGTGAGCAAGAGGTGGCGCAGAGTTATTACATCTTCCGCAGCGGGCGGTTGCGTCGTAAGCAAAACACCCTTTACTTCGAGCAAGAGAGTGAAGATGGCCAGTTACAAAAGGTGCCCATCCCCATAGAGAATGTTCGCGATCTTTATCTCTTCGGCGAGATAGATCTCAACACTAAGCTGCTTACATTTCTGGCTCAAAATGAAGTTACCCTTCACTGCTTTAACTACTATGGCTTTTACATCGGTAGCTTTTATCCCCGCGAAACAAACGTCAGCGGTTACCTTTTGGTTAAGCAGGTAGAGCACTATCTGGACCCCCAGAAGCGGCTGGAAATTGCCAAAGAATTTGTGGCCGGAGCTCTCTTTCATCTTCGACGAAATTTGAACTATTACCGGAACCGGGGCAGAGAGGTGGATGTGAGCTTGGAAGTGGTAGAGTCTTCTTTGAAACGACTGAACGAATGCGGCAGTGTTGCGGAGTTAATGAGTGAAGAAGGACGCGCTCGTGATGCCTACTACCAAGCATTTAACGAAATCCTGGAACTTCAGCAGCCCTACACAAAGCGGGTAAGACGTCCTCCAGATAACGAAGTAAATTCCTTGATCTCCTTTGGCAATAGTTTGCTTTACACGGCTACCTTGTCAGAGCTTTATGTGACCCAGCTGAATCCAACGATTAGCTACCTCCACGAACCGTCGCAGAGACGCTTTTCCCTTGCTTTAGATCTGTCAGAAATTTTCAAACCACTCATTGTTGATCGTTTGATTTTCCGCTTACTCAACCGGGGAGAGATAGACGAGAATGATTTTGAAAGTATAGGCGAAGCGAAAGGGGTTTATTTGAAAGAAGGCGCCCGCAAAAAGTTTGTTCGAGTGTTTGAGGAGTATTTACAGACGACCGTTAAGCACAGGAGATTGAAGCGTCATGTTTCTTACCGTCACTTAATTCGCTTGGAGGCTTACAAGCTTATTAAGCATCTTGTTAATATCGAAACTTATAAATCTTTGCGGGCATGGTGGTAACTCCAGTATATTTATTAATGGTGTGAGGGAATGAACATGTATGTGATAATTGTGTACGATATTGAGCAGGAAAGGGTAGCTAAGGTGTGCCAGTATTTGCGACGCTTTCTTTACTGGGCACAGAACAGTGTTTTTGAAGGTGAACTTTCAGAAGCGCAATTAGTTAAAGTAAAATCTGGACTTAGCAAACTAATTGATCCCCAACGCGACAGCGTCTACATTTACCAGCTTCCCGGTAAAAAGTTGGTTAAGAAGGAAATCTTGGGACAAGAAAAAATAGTTACTCGTACCATTTTGGAATAAAGGTGGGGAATCACATGCGCTTGCGCGTAGACTGGACTGGAGATAACCCGATAGTACTTCCCTGGAACTACCCGCATCTACTTCACGGCTTTGTTTATGCCGCGATCTACAAAACGAATCCTCTGCTAGGAGAGCAGTTGCACGAGCGAGGCTTTGCGGCCGGAGGCCACCGGTACAAGATGTTCACTTTCTCTCTTCTTTTCCCCCAACAGGCGCGGAGACGGGAAGAGGGGTTGGAGATGGTACCGCCCATCCGGTGGTGGGTCTCCTCGCCTTTGATCGGGTTACTGGAAGCCCTGGCGCTCACTCTCCTTACAGAGGGAACGGCCCTTTTGGGCAAGACTCAGCTTGTAGTGGAGCGAGTTGTAGTGGAAGAGAATCCTGAACTTTCAGGATTCCGCCTTTTCCAGACCCTGTCTCCTATCGTAGTATCCACGGGAATTCGCCGAGGAAAAAAGCTACACCGCAGGTTCCTGTCTCCTGATGAGCCCGACTTCTGGCGCAACTTGGAAGCGAACTTGAGGCGGAAGGCCCAGGCGCTGGGGTGGGAGGTCCCGCCCGAGCCGCTCACGTTTAAGCCCGTTGGAAAGTGGCGTTCCCGTCTCTACGAAGTTCAGGGGACGAAAGTGCGGGGATTCGAAGGGAAATTTTGGGCAGGAGGCAACAAAGAGCTACTCTCCATCGGGTACGAAGCGGGGTTCGGCGAGCGCAACGCCCAGGGCTTTGGGATGGTGCGGGGTTTCATGGACTCCTCACATGCTTCTCCTATCTACACGGGGATCTGACTCTTCAACCGACGCGACCGCTCTGTGCCACGCCAGGGGGAGCGGGAAGACCCTGCCCTGGCATTGAGCGCCAAGATGGTGAACGACTCGGCTCGATAGGCAAAGTCGGGTTTGTTGTACACGTCAATCGCCGCCACCATGGCAGCAATGGCTCGATCGAGCAGTTCACGGGAAGCGCTTTCATTTGGACTTCGCTCTTTTCATTGTTTTTTGGGAAAAATTTGCGCAAGTACTTACAAGTACCTATATATTAACTCTATCCTCCCTCTCCGCGCAAGCGAGTCGGAAAAATTCGATTTGCGTCTTAAGGCGGCGCCCCATCCCGCCCCCACGCGAGCACTTTGGAAAAAGCGGTATGATAAGGGAAGGTGGGATGCGACGGGAAAGGACTTTTGGTGCAGTGGAAAGGAAGGACGGCCATGGAGAGCGGCGAACGGGACGAAAGCGGCGGTGCAGGGAAGGGGGGGCTCCGCCTCAACAAGGCTTTGGCCGAGGCAGGGATTGCCTCGAGGCGGGCGGCAGATGCGCTCATCTTTTCCGGACGCGTGCGCGTGAACGGCGTCGTCGTCCGCACGCCGGGCGTGCGCATCGATCCGCAGACGGATGTCGTGGAGGTGGACGGAAAGCGGGTTCGGTTTTCCGCGCCTAAGGTCGTGTACCTCCTGTACAAGCCGAAAAACACGATCACGACTCTCTACGATCCACAGGGGAGGCGGACGATCCGCGATTTCCTCCGGGGGATTCCCGTGCGCGTCTTTCCCGTAGGGAGGCTCGACCGCAACACGACGGGGCTTCTCCTCCTCACGAACGACGGGGAACTCGCCAACCGGCTCATGCACCCGCGCTACGGCATCGAAAAGGTGTACGAAGTCCGCCTCCGGGGAAACCTCCCGCCGGAGGCAAAGCGGCGCGTGGAGATGGGCGTTACCCTCGAGGACGGCTTCGTCCGCCCTTTGCGTGTAGAATGGATACCGGGTGGGGGACGGGAGGAGACGCGGCTGCGGATCGTGCTTACCGAGGGCCGCTACCGCGTCGTGCGCCGCATGTTCGAGGCGCTCGGTTTTTCCGTCAAGGAACTCCACCGGCCGCAGGTCGCCTTTCTCACCCTTGACGGCATGCGCCCCGGGCAGGTGCGCCCGCTCACCCCGGAAGAGCGCACACGTCTGTACCGCCTCGTCGGTCTGGAACCGCCTGCCGCCGATTCTGGAGCACAGGAGGATCCGTCTACCTCCAAGGAAACGCGGCCGCAGGCGAGGGGACGGCGGGGGAGAGAAATAAGAGAGCCAGAGCGCGGAACGTAAAGGAGGCAAGAGAATCGTGGCCGATGAACGCCGAAATTCCCACGGGGACATACGGGGGGTCAACCGCGGAGAGGTGGGAGGGGGGGTCGGCCCGGCCCGGGGGAAACGTCAGACGGATGAATTCGAAGGCTTTGAGGGACGCGAGGTGAGGTTTCTCGTCGTAGACGACGAGGAACGGATCCGTCGCCTCTTGCGCATGTACCTCGAACGCGAGCCTTACCGCGTGGTGATCGACGAAGCCCAGGACGGTCTGGAAGCGCTGCGCAAGGCGCTCGAAAACGACTACGACCTCATCATTCTGGACCTCATGCTTCCGGGAATGGACGGCATCGAGGTCGCCCAGCACCTTCGACAAAAGAAACGCACGCCTATTCTCATGCTCACCGCGCGCGGTGAGGAGCCCGACCGGATCCTCGGGTTCGAGGTCGGGGCGGACGACTACGTCGTAAAGCCGTTTAGCCTACGCGAGGTGATCTACCGGATTCGCGCCATCCTCAAGCGGTCCCTCGCCTCGCCTCTGGCAGAAGAGGTGAGCAACCGGCGGAAGATTGGCCTTCCGTACCTCGAGATCGACCACGACGCGCGGCGCGTCCTCGTAAACGGCGAAGAGGTGCACCTCACGCCCAAGGAATACGACCTCCTGTACTTTCTTGCCGTACAGCCGGACAAGGTCTTTACGCGCGAGCAGCTCCTTCGGGAGGTCTGGGGCTACGAGTATTTCGGCGACTTGCGCACCGTAGACACGCACATCAAACGCCTGCGGGAAAAGTTGGGCCGCGTTTCGCCTGAGGCCGCGCGCCTCATCGTCACTGTGTGGGGCGTCGGCTACAAGCTCGAGGTGCCTGAAGAATGATCGTCCGTTCCATCGTCGGAAAGCTCTGGGTCACGGTCGTCGCCTTTACCGTAGTCGTCCTCATCGTCTTTAGCTCGCTCCTTTCGCAGTTTGTGAGCGGTTTTCTCCTCAACAAAGAACTCGACGACCTCGTGATCCTCGCGCGTTCTGCCGCACAGGTGCTCCTCTCCGCCGCCGATCGCGAGCAAAGCCGTACCCTCACGGAACTCCGCAGCGTGATCGAAGAGACGAAGGACCGCCGGCTCTACCTCGTCTTTGGACCGGACGCAGCCGAGCTGCCGCAGGGGCTTCGGCCGATCGCCGCCTCCGCCGAGTTTCGTCCCGTATGGAGTGGGGGAAGCGTGAAGCTCCGCACGACCTACGAAGAAGGGGGGAAGCGCATCCCCGTCCTCGTCGTCGCCAGCGGGGCCGCCGTTCCGGCGGGCAAGGGAGCCGTTCTCATCTTGGAGCCGGAGGCGAGCTTCCGTCCGATCGTCGAAGGGATCGACCGGCTCATCTTGGGAACGATTGTCCTCTCCGCCCTCGGGGTCACGGCGTGGGCGCTCTTTCTCACGCGTCGGATCACCCAACCCCTTACGGACATCAGCCTTGCCGCCAAGCGCATCGCCGAAGGCGAGTACGACACGCACCTCGCCTACGATTTCCAGGACGAGATCGGGTTGCTCGCCCGTTCCTTCAATCAGATGGCCTCGCGGCTGCGGGAATCCATCAACGCCTTGCGGGAAAAGGGAGAGGAACTCGAGGGCGTGCTCGAGAGCATGGAAGAAGGCGTCTTCCTTACGGACACGGAGGGGACTTTTCTGCACGCGAACAGCGCCGCTCGACGTCTCGTACCTTCGCTCGAAGAGTTTTTCTCCCTCATCCGCCCCCAGTGGGAAGAGGCGATCCGGGAAGGGAAAACCGTGCGCCTCGCGGAGCTCGAATTCCTCGGGCGGTCGTACCACGTCACCCTCACGCCGCTCTACCGCGAAGAAGGGGGGGTGCGCGGCGTGAGCGTAGTCTTTCGCGACATCACCCTCGAAGTGCGTCTGGAAACCTTGCGGCGCGACTTCTTCGCTAACGTCTCGCACGAGCTCAAGACGCCCGTTGCCCTCATGCAGGGGTACACGGAAGCCCTCCTCGACGGACTCGCCCGCAACGAAGAGGAGGAGCGCGAACTCATTCAGATCATCCACGAGGAAACGCTCCGCATGGGGCGGCTCGTTCAGGACCTCCTGGACTTCTCGCGCCTCGAAGCCGGGCGGCTCAAGCTGTACCGGCGCCCTACCATGCCCGAAGAACTTGTAACCCGACTCAAGCGTCGGTTCGACCCCATCTTGCGCGAGCGGGGGATCCGCTTTCGCACAGCGGTCGAGACGAAGGGCTCCTACTGCCTCGATCCCGACCGTTTCGAGCAGATCCTCACGAACCTCGTGGACAACGCCTTGCGCTATACGCCGTACGGGGGCGAGATCGCTGTGCGCGCTTGGGAAGACGAAGAGGTCCTCTGGTTCGAAGTTTCCGACACGGGCGTCGGCATCGAACCGGAGGACCTCCCGTACGTCTTTGAACGCTTTTACAAAGGGGACAAGTCGCGAAGGCGGGGCGAAGGAGGATCGGGATTGGGTCTGGCGATCGTGAAGCGCCTCGTGGAAGCCCACGGCGGCACGATCTGGGTGGAAAGCACCTTGGGGAAGGGGACGACGTTTCGCATGCGCTTTCCCCTCGGGGAGCTCCGTAGCTGCGACGAAGAGGACGTCTAGGGACTCGCCGTGCCCGAAAGCTCAGAGGCTTGCCCCCCAGTTTGCGGGAGTTGACTTTACCGCTCGGGGGTTTCCGGAGGTTGTGAAGTCGGCGGGGTTTCCCCGGAGGAAGGCGGCGGTTCCTGCGAAGGCTGAGGGGGTTCGGGTGTGTGCGGCGGAACATGCGTTCCCTGCGGGGTGGGGGAGGGGAAAACGGGTCCGCCGGCGGAACCTCCTGCCGCGTAGGCCTGCCAGGGGCTTTCTTGTTTCTGTTTTCGCCGCAAAAGGTAGACGACGAAGAGAACGACCGCCACCGCGGCGGCAAGGCCGACTACGGCGATCCCGATACCCCCTAAGGCGCCGAGAAGGCCGCCTCTCGCCGGATGGGCAAAGGCGAACTCTATGGGCCCCTTTTGCGAAGTCCCGATCTTCCACGTGATCGTCTGCTCCTGGGCGTTGTACTTACCGTTTGTTTGAACGTCCGAGGCATCCTTGGGAAGCCGAACGGCAAACGTGCCTTCCACGAGTGCGGGAAACGAGTCGCCGGAGGCCCCGGAAACCTGATTCAGATCGAGGGTCACGCGGTAGGCTTCGTACACCTTGCTGCCCTCGCGCTTCGAGGTACGCGCGATTTCGATTCCGTCGTGGGAAAGCTTGCCCTGCGAATCGAAGACCACGGGTACGTCGACGCGAAAGCCTTGCTTGCTCCCCCGCGTGAGTTCCTCAAATTTGCACGTCGGCACCTTGGCACACTCGTCTTTCATCTCTTGGACATTTTTGTTCCATTCGCTCTCGGCGAGGGAGATAAGCGACTCTTCCGCAAGGAGTTCCGTGGAAAGGCGCGGTTTGTCCGGTTGCGTGAGGTTGAGGTCCATATTCATCTCAATGCACCCGGACAGGGCAAACAAGATGGGAAGGACCAAAACGAGCGCGGCGGCGCGTCGGAGCGCCCGAGGGGTGCGGCTGGGCGAACGTTGCCCATCTCTTCCCGACATTTCGCCTTTCCCACCTTTTTTGGTATCCTTGACCGCCGGGCTTACTCGATCGCCGAATTCGCCTCCTGTCATACGTCCTATTCCGTCGTCCCTCGAAACTTTACCCCCGCTCGCGGTAACGCCGCCGGGCGTCCTCGAGCAAGCGGACGGCAGCTTCGGCGTTTTCCCAGCCGCGGACTTCCGTCTTCTTGTTTTCCAACGTCTTGTAGACTTCAAAGAAGTGCGCGATTTCCTTGAGAATGTGGGGGGGTACGTCCGACAGATCGCGAATGTGGTCCATCCGCGGGTCCCCCGTGGCCACGGCGAGGAGCTTTTCGTCCTCTCCTTTTTCGTCCGCCATGCGCAGGTACCCTACGACGCGCGATTCGATGACGACTCCGGGGAAGGTGGGGTACGTGGTGAGGACGAGGGCGTCCAGCGGATCTCCGTCCTCCGCCAACGTCTCTTCGATGTAGCCGTACTCCGCCGGGTAAAACATGGGAGAGTAGAGCACGCGATCGAGGACGAAGCGCCCGCGCTCCTTGTCGAACTCGTACTTGTTCGCGCTACCGCGCGGAATCTCAATAACCACCTCGACGATCTGCTCCTGGCTCATCGGAATGCGACCTCCTCACGATTGGCTTGTGTGGGTACGGTTCGGGCGACCGGCTTCGCCTCGGCAAAGGTACGCGGACGCCCGGAAACCGCCGCCATGTCCGTATTATACCATCCGCTACGCGAAGGGAAGGCGACGCGTCCTATGTTCCGTTTGTTCCTCGCTCTCGTACTTGCCGCCTTCGTCTCGGCTGCCGGGTACCGCTTGCGGGCACTTTCCGCTTCGGGGGCCTTGGCGGCCACGTGCGTGGGAACGGTGGCATTTGCTTGGGGGGACGTCCGCTGGTATGGGCCCCTCGTGGTCTTTTTTCTGTCGGGCAGCTTTCTCTTTCGCCCCTTCCCGCACGCCGGTCGGACCGTCGAAGACCAAGACCGCCCCCGCACCTGGAAGCAGGTGTGCGCGAGCGGCGGAACGCTCCCCGCGTTTCTCGCGGGCGCCTATGCATTTCCGTCGTCTGCATCGCTGTTTCTCGGAACGTACGTCGCCCTCCTCGCGGCCCAGACCGCGGACACCTGGGCTACGGAGGCGGGGATCCGCTGGGGCGGCGTACCCCGCGACGTCCTCACGGGAAGACCGCTTGCCCCTGGGGCGAGCGGTGGGGTGACCGCCGTCGGGACACTCTTCGGAATCTCAGGCGCAGTGGTCCTCGCGACTTCCGCCTTTCTATTGGCCTCCTCGTACGCGGCTTCATCCGCACCTTCGCAGGGAGAAGCTCCGGAGAACTTCGACTTTCTCCTTACGTTTTCGCCCCCCTCCTTTTTCCTCCTGGTTGGAGCGGGGATCGCGGGACTTTTCATGGATTCTCTCTTTGGGGCGCTTTGGGAACGACCGCATTCCACACGTTCCGCATTTCGCCTCTCCAACGAGGCGGTCAATTTCCTGTCCGGTCACCTCGCCGCACTTCTGTACGCGGCGGCCGCCTTCGGAATCTCGAGCGGCCGCTGAATGCGCACGGACGCCGTTCCTCCGAAGCTTTCTGCACATATGCCCCTGGGAACGTCGCATAAGACACGAATAGGCGACGGCGGAACGAGGGGGGAGGCAGGGGTGCCCGTTTTCTTGTTTCTCGGGGCAGTAGGGATCCTCGAACCCA
Source organism: Brockia lithotrophica (assembly GCF_003633725.1). NCBI lineage: Bacteria > Bacillati > Bacillota > Bacilli > Thermicanales > Thermicanaceae > Brockia > Brockia lithotrophica. Next base: position 362,711 of record NZ_RBIJ01000001.1, read on the forward strand.
CCATGCGCCTTCTCTTGAGCGGCGCCTATCCCCTTTCTCCGTACACGAACCTCGGAGATTTCCTCGCCCTCCTCGTCTTCCGTCCGTTCCTCGTCGCGGTCCACCTGAGCGGGGTCCTCCTCGCCCAACACCTCAAGCTCCTCGCGCTCGAGCGCGCCTGGATCCGCTCTCCGCGGGAGGGCATCCGCTGCCTTTTTTTCGCCGTAGTGTCGTGGGTATGGGCGGCTGGGTTTCTTGGGTTTTCCTTCGGTTTGGCGTTCGCGCTCTTCCTCGCACTCGAATTCACCCGTCTGCGGGAGGTCGTGCGGGCGGTGATGCGCAGCCTGCGCCTTCCGCGCTCGAACCTCTCGCAAGAGCTCCTTCGACGGGGCTACGGCACCCCTTGGAAATCCTCCGGCAGCGGTTCGTCGGGCAGGACGAATCGATAGCCCTGCCGTTCAAGCTCTTCCAGAATTTCCGGTAGGGCGCGTGCGGTAAGAGAGAGGTCGTGAAAGAGGAGCGTGGCACCCGGGTGGACGTGGGAGACGACGCTTTGCACGATCGATTTGGCGCTTTTGCGGCGCCAATCCTCACTCGACCACGTCCACTGGAGAAGGACCATGCCCTCCTCTTCGAGTACAGAATACGCACAGGGGGACATTTTCCCGTACGGCGGCCGGAAAAAGGCGGGACGTATTCCCGTCTCCCGTTCCACGAAATCGTTCAGACGTACGATCTCCTCCCGCACCTGCTCGCAAGGGATGCGCGTGAGGCGTGCGTGGCTCCAGGTGTGGTTCCCGATCCCGTGTCCCCTTCGGGCGATCTCTCGCAAGAGCTCTGGCCGCTTTTCGGCGTAGGTCCCGTTTACGAAAAAGAGAGCGGGGGCGCGGTGACGTTCCAAAACGTCGAGGATCTTGCGTGTCGACTCGCCGCGAGGGGCGTCGTCAAAGGTGAGAAGGACGATCTTTTCCTTGCCGTTTCCTCCCAAGAGCCGTACCAGGGAAGAGCGCGTTACGACGTACCTCGATCCCCCAAACGTACCTTGCGGCCGGATGTTGGGGTGTTGCGCCCCGACGCTGGGGCTTTGAGGCTGGTCGTGGGTGTCTTGCGACCCGACACTGGGGCCTTGGTGTTGAACATCGGGAGTCTGAATGGTGACATAGGGTTGGCCTGCGGTCAGTTTTTCCGTTTGCGGTTTCCCCCCGGCCTTTCCGACGCCGGCCTTTACGACGACGAACCCGCCCGCGAAAAGGACGAGAAAGAGGACGGCGAGCACGAGGAAACCCGGGAATGGTCGATATCGCCTGCCCCCGATCTGGATGCGTCTGTCCATCAGCCTTCCCTCCTCGAACGCCGTCCCTTAGGATGCATCGTGCGGAAGAAGGATAGGGGAGATTTCGCGAGACCGAAAGAGCCAGATCTCTCCTTGGGCGTTTTTCCCCGAAATCTCGACACATGAGGGCAAAAACACGGGAAACGCTAACGGGTGAAGGAGGTGGTCAACGTGCAGAACGGTCTCGGGGCCTTTCTCGTCGGCGCCGGTCTCGGCCTCATCGCCGGAGTGGCCGTCGTGAAGTGGATGGATTTGGCGTGGGAAGAGGATGCGGTGCGTCAGCTCACGAAGCGCGGCCGGCGGGCCTTCGACCAAGTCCGTGAAGGCGCCGAACAGGTGGCAGAAGGATTCAAGGAAAACGTGCGTGAAGGGGCACAAAAGATCGTGCGGCGCGTGCGCGAGTCGGCCGGCGATCTGACTTCGCGAGGGGAGACGCTCATCGAAGGATCCCCGGAATACGCCCGGGATTGAGGAAGGGGCGAGGGAAAGCCCGTTCTTCCCGCGGTTCCGTCGCGGTTAGGCAATACATGGACAAGGGCCCGAGTGAAGCGGGCCCTTTTGTGTTGTGCAATGACGTACGGCTCTTCCGGGGGGTTACGAAGTTTTCCCTGGCGTACGGTACAATAAACTGCAGAGTAGCGAAACGACGCAAAGACCCCTAAGCGGCGGACGGGGAGGAGGGGTTTCGCTTTGATCGAGTACTACCGCAAGTATGCCCGCACGATTTTCGACGTCGCCGTCCTCGTCCTTACGGTCTACCTTCTCATGGCCGCCTTTAGCTACCTCTTCCACCTCGTGCCGCCGCTCTTCTACATGGTGGTACTCTTTCTTTTTGTACGCCCGTTCATTCGCCTCTTCGAACGTCGTGGCGTTCCCCGCGGGCTTGCCGTTTCCCTCGGGTTTCTCGCCTTTATCCTCCTCATCGTTCTCGTCCTCGGACTCATCGGGCTCATCGTCGTCGGAGAGATCCGTGGTCTTGTAGACGCACTTCCCAAGACCGTGGAGTACATGGAGATCCGCGTAAACGAACAGTATCAATGGTTCCTACAAAAGGCGGAGAACCTCCCCCCTGAGGTGTTTGAGCGCCTGCGCGCGTACGAGACGGATTTCGTACGCCAAGCGGGAACCTGGCTTCAGGGGCTTCTCCGCCAACTCTTGGACACGATCACGTATTGGCCGACGCGGTTGGCGAAGTTCCTCGGGGACATCTTCCTCTCCGGGCTTCTTACGTTCTTTTTCGCTCTGGAATACGACCACTGGCATGACTGGTACGCTACGCGTGCGCCGGGAACCCTCCGTCGCGCCCTGCACTTCCTCAACGCCCACGTCTTGAGCCAGATCGTCCGCTACCTCGGGGCGCTCCTCAAAATCGTGTCCGTGACGGGATTTCTCGTCCTCATCGGCGCCGTCATCCTCCACAAGCCGAACCCGTTCCTCCTCGCGCTGCTGGCGGCCGTCCTCGAGTTTGTCCCGTACTTGGGGATCATGACCTTTTTCGTCCCCTGGATCGTATCCGAATACGTGAGTGGCGGCTGGCTGCCGGCCCTCTACGTCCTCATCCTCTACGGCGTCGTTTCCCTCGCGCGCCACATTCTCGAACCGCGAATCATGGGCCAAACGCTCGGTGTATCCCCGTTTACGATGCTTTTGGCCATCGTCCTTTCGGCGGCGTACTTCGGCTGGCCGGGCGTCTTTCTCGCGCCGTTTCTCGTGATCTTGATCAAGGCCTTGTACGACCAAGGGTACCTCAAGCGTTGGGTACGCCTTCCTCCGGACGACTGAGTGGAGTTTCCCCGGCTCCGGGGGTCGCACCCCCGACAAGCCCCGTGCATACCGTAAGACGCAGGGCAAAAGCCCAGACCGCCGAACCGGAGCCCGCGGAGAAACCTTTGGCAAAGATCGAGGAGGGAAACCCATGGCGTACCCCTTCGCCGCAGATCCGCGACCGACCGTCCTCATCGGCGGGCGGGGGAGAGAGTTTGCACCTGCCCGGCCGCATTCGCCCGTTCCCAAGCAAGAGCTGCGAGGGGGGACCTTTGTTTTGGCGCGCACGGGCACACGGGACGCCCAAGGGAATGTGCGTTCCGGCCTATTCGACCTCCCAGAAATCCAGAGCCGTCCCGACCTCTACGGGGCGCTTGCGGAGCTGGAGCGCCTCATCGGACTCGGGGAACTCAAGACGTTTGTCTTTGAACTTGTGGCCTTCGTCCTCGTGAGCGAGCGACGTCGGCAGATGGGTCTGCGCGTGCAGCCGCAATCCTACCACATGGTGTTTTCCGGAAGTCCAGGGACAGGAAAGACGACGGCCGCTCGCCTGTTGGGACGCGTGTTTGCCGCGCTAGGGCTTCTGCCCCGCGGCCACGTGGTCGAGGTGGAGCGGGCGGACCTCGTCGGCGAGTACATCGGCCACACGGCCCAACGAACGCGCGATGCCATTCAACGGGCGATGGGGGGAATCCTCTTCATCGACGAAGCATATTCGCTCGCCCGCGGCGGCGAGCGGGATTTCGGCCGCGAGGCCATCGACACGCTCGTCAAGGCGATGGAGGATCACCGGGAGAGGTTTCTCCTCATCTTGGCCGGGTACGAACGGGAGATGGAAGAATTCCTCGCCACCAACCCAGGGCTTCCTTCGCGCTTCCCCTTTCGCCTTCGTTTTCCCGATTACACGGTAGAAGAACTCCTTGCAATCGCCGATTTGTTCGTGGAAGAAAGGGACTACCGCCTGGCACCCGGAGCACGGGCGGCCCTTGAGCGCCTCATCGTCCGGGAAAAGCGCAAGTTTTACCCACCGTTCAGCAACGCGCGGTTCGTGCGCAACGTCGTGGAAGGAGCCATACGCGCCCACGCCGCCCGCGTGCTCCGCGAAGGGCGCATGAGCCCGCAGGACCTCACGCTTCTTACGGTGCGGGACGTGGAGGCTTGGGAAGGTGGATTTGCTGGAGAAGGGACGAACGAACGTGGACTTCGGTGGTAAACGCGATGCGCTCTTCGCACTTGCCGATGGGATCGAACGAGAGCTCGCGCCGCTTCACCGCGCGTTCGAACGGCGCGCCGAGCGGCATCTCGAGCGCATCCTCACAGCGATGCATAGGCACCGCATATCCGGCCAGCACCTCATGCCCACCACGGGATATGGGTTGGGAGATGTCGGACGCGAGGGCCTCGAAGCGGTCTACGCCGAGGTTTTCGGTGGGGAGGCCGCCCTCGTGAGCCCGCACATCCTTTCGGGTACGCACGCCCTTGCCGTTGCGCTGTTCGGCCTCCTCCGCCCGGGAGACGGCCTCGTCCTCGCGACAGGCGTGCCGTACGACACGCTCCTTCCGGTGATCGGGATCGACGTCGAGGGACGCTGTGTCGATTCTCCGCCCGGTGAAGCTTCGCTTCCCGAGGGGCGCCGTTCGCGCAACCTCGGCCCCGGGAGCCTATGTGCCTTAGGCGTGCGGCCTACGCTAGTTCCCCTTCGTTCCGACGGTCGCTTCGACCGAGAGGGGGCGCTCGAGGCGATTCGCGAAGACACGCGGGTGGTCTTCGTTCAGCGTTCGCGCGGGTACGCCGACGTTCCCTCGCGCCGCGTAGAGGAGATTGCGGCGTTCGTCGAAGGCGTTCGGCGGAAGGCGCCGCACGTATTCGTCCTTGTGGACAACTGCTACGGGGAATTTGTCGAAGAACGGGAGCCAACGCACGTGGGAGCGGACCTCATCGTCGGCTCGCTCATCAAAAACCCCGGCGGCGGGCTCGCCAAGAGCGGCGGATATCTCGTAGGCCGCGAGGAGGCCGTTGCGCGGGCCGCAGAGCGCTACACGGCCCCGGGAATCGGAAGGGAAATCGGTGCCACCTACCCGGGACTTTGGGATCTGTACATGGGCTTTTTCCTCGCGCCGCACCACGTGGCAGAAGCCCTCAAGGGAGCGAGCTTTGCCGCCGCGCTCCTCGCGCGTCTCGGTTTTGCCGTTTCCCCTGCGGCGGACGAGCCTCGAACAGACGTAATTCAAGCGATCCGTTTCGGCGACCGAGCCGCACTCCTCGAGTTTCTCGCCGCAATCCAGGAGACCTCTCCGATCGATGCCTTCGTTACGCCGGTTCCCGACGAGATGCCAGGTTACGCCGATCCGGTCGTCATGGCAGGAGGGACGTTTGTCCAGGGCTCGACGGCCGAACTCTCCGCCGACGCTCCCATCCGGCCTCCGTACGTCGCCTATCTCCAAGGAGGGCTCACCTATGCCCACGTCAAGCTCGCGATCCTCAACGCAGCCCGCCGCCTCTTGGAGAAGGGATATTCTGAGATTCGGCTTTCTACGACGTAAACCCAAGCCGACTTTCCCCGCACGTCCTCGTGTGCGAAGAAACGAAACATGAAACGAATGCAAACCTACGACGAACGGACTGAAACGAGTAAAGAAAAAGGCCGCTCTGTGCGCGGCCTAATTTTTTTGCGGTGGGTTCATCCCCGCGTGCGCGGGGGAAACACGGCGATATCGCCGTCCTCCACGATGGGCTGCGGTCCATCCCCGCGTGCGCGGGGGAAACAGCGGGCGGTACTGTCCTAGTACTACCCTGTCCGGTCCATCCCCGCGTGCGCGGGGGAAACATTTCCGCGATCATCTTTCTCGTTGGCGGTGCGGGTCCATCCCCGCGTGCGCGGGGGAAACTCTACCGCACCGCTAAACGTCTTGTCGCTGGTGGGTCCATCCCCGCGTGCGCGGGGGAAACTTGAGAGCGGTCTCAAGCTGGTCGATCCGCTCGGGTCCATCCCCGCGTGCGCGGGGGAAACATTCTTCTAATAATTGATGAGGCCTCTATTTTGGGTCCATCCCCGCGTGCGCGGGGGAAACCAGCGACCACGCCGCCTTCCACGACCTGTCCAGGGTCCATCCCCGCGTGCGCGGGGGAAACCTCATGGTCTTCATGCCATCACCACCTACTTTAGGTCCATCCCCGCGTGCGCGGGGGAAACGAGCTCAGACTCCACCTGCTGGGCCGCATAGCGGGTCCATCCCCGCGTGCGCGGGGGAAACTCTTGACTTTTTGCGCCGCACCTACACTGGCATGGTCCATCCCCGCGTGCGCGGGGGAAACCAGTCCGGGTTCATCTGGCACGCGCACCCGTACGGTCCATCCCCGCGTGCGCGGGGGAAACCCTTGACAACAGGTTTTTTTGTGGTATAATCGCGCCTTCCACTGACCCGCTCAATCGTTCTTCCATTGAATCGGGGATCACCGAAGGTCGAGCGGGCTTAACAAACTTCACCTTGCTGGACATTAACTTACCTTTCTTCGGATTGCCCGTCAAGCGGAAACCTCGGCAAAAAGGCCGTTCCGGAAATCCGGTGCCGCCAGCGAACGGCCTTGTCTCTGTTTTTGTACCGGACAAAGGCGTTCACGGACAAACCCATCGTTCTGGGTAACTACGAAAGGACGCGAAAAACGCCCACCACCTTGCCGAGGATGCGGAATTCGAGGTCGGTGAGTGGGGGATACTCTGGGTTTTCCGCGACGAGGACCGCTTGCTTTCCTTGAAAACGAAGGCGTTTTATCGTTGCCTCTCCGTCGGACGTAAGGGCGAGGACGATTTCTCCTTCTTCGGCCGTGTCTTGGCGGCGGATGAGAACGTAATCCCCGTCGAAAATCCCTGCACCGGTCATGCTGTCTCCGCGAACCCGAAGGTAAAAGAGTGGGTTTTCCGAAGACCTGTAATCGGTAAGGGAAGCGGGGGCATACATGCTCCCTTCGGGGTTTTCCAGCGCTTCACGCGGATTTCCAGCAGGTGTGTGGCCGAGAAGGGGAACCTCGCGCACTTCCTCTGCCTCGTTTACGGCAGGAAGAGCGTTCTCCGCGTTTTGGGAGGCCGGATCTTGAAGTTTAAGAGAGCGCGACATCTTGGGGTGGCGCTGGATCGCGCCCTTATGTTCGAGTCGTTTGAGGTAGTAATGGGCAGAGGCCGTCGAGCTGAGTCCCATACCTTCGGCGATTTGCCGTACGGTGGGCGGGAAGCCGTGCGCCTGGTAAAACAGGCGGATGAAGTCGAGGACCTCGCGTTCGCGCGGGGTGAGCTCGGACGTTCTTTTCACGGGAACGCACTCCTCTCCGGCGCCGTTCGGCGGCGTACCGAATGCATTTGCTTCGAGTATACCACGCGAACGCCTGTATGGGGAATTGTGGGAGCGGGAGAACGCGCGCGGGCGGAGCGAGTCGTAGGACAAAAATCGAGAGACAAAAGTTGACTCGGGGAAAAACAGGGGCATATAATGGGCGAGGACAAAAACGTCCCGGACACGGGCCGTCGCGGCGGCGCAGCGGAGGTCTACGGGACGATGGGCCGCAGCGCTTCGACCGAGACGGCCTTTTTGCTGTGCCGCTACGAATGCCGGAATCTCGGGACGGGTTGGGGGAGGGATACTTCGTGGGCAAGATCCGCATTCTACGGGCGATGCAAGCACGGGGAAAGGTGGTGGGACCGTGTTGAACCGGATCCGGGAATTCTGGCAGCTGCCGGGCGGAAACAGCGCTTCCAAGTGGGCTAACGGAGTCGGACGGGCTCCCAGGCGTCGGGGCGGTCTCGACCCCATCGTCGAGCTCCAGAGTCGGGAAATGCAGGCGACGCTCCTCGAAGTGAGCGATCTCCCTGTAGAGGCCGTGTACGAGCGGCTGCGAACTTCGCCTGCAGGGCTATCCGACGATGAGGTGGAGAAGCGTCTCGAAGAATTTGGGCCCAACGAGATCCCGGAAAAACCCGAACTCACCGTTCTTCGGCGCCTCTACGAGGCCTTTGTGAACCCTTTTAACGTCGTCCTCCTCCTTCTCGCCGTCGTCTCGACGTTTACGGACATCGTGTTCGTGGCTCCTGAAGATCGGGATCCGTCGGGCGTGATCATCATCCTCACGATGGTCACCGTAAGCGGAATCCTCCGCTTCGTCCAGGAGTGGCGGAGCGACCAGGCGGCAGAGAAGCTCAAGCAGCTTGTCGACCTCACGATCGCCGTACGGCGTGCCGGACGGGAGCCGACGGAGATTCGTACGGAGGAACTCGTTCCCGGTGACGTCGTGCACCTCGCCGCGGGGGACATGATCCCGGCCGATCTGCGAATCGTGAGCGCCAAGGACCTCTTCGTAAACCAGTCGGCACTCACGGGGGAAGCGGAGCCGGTAGAGAAGGTGCCCACGCCGTGCCTCGGAGCGTGCGAGGGTCCTCCTTCGTCCAACCCGCTGGAACGGCACAACCTCGCCTTCATGGGCTCGAGCGTCGTGAGTGGTTCGGCCGTTGGCATCGTCGTCGCCACGGGACCGCGGACGTACTTCGGCCACGTGGCCAAGACGCTCACCGAGCGGCGCGAGGCTACGAGCTTTGAGGTGGGGGTCAACCAGGTCTCTTGGCTCCTCATCCGCTTCATGCTCGCGATGGTGCCCGTCGTCTTCTTCCTGAACTTCCTCACCAAGCACGACTGGCTCGACGCCCTCCTCTTTTCCCTCGCCGTGGCCGTGGGCCTCACGCCGGAGATGCTCCCCATGATCGTCACGGCGGGGCTCGCCAAGGGCGCGGTCTTCATGAGCAAGAAAAAGGTCATCGTGAAGCGCCTGAGCGCCATGCAGAACTTCGGAGCGATGGACGTCCTGTGTACGGACAAGACGGGGACGCTTACGCAAGACAAGATCGTCCTCGAGTTTTACCTCGACGTGCACGGCGACGAAGAGCCGCGGGTGCTCAAACACGCCTTTTTGAACAGCTACTTCCAAACTGGGCTCAAAAACGTGATGGACCGGGCGATCCTGGCCCACGTAGGCGAAGAGTTCGACTGGATGAAGACCCACTACGAAAAGGTCGACGAAATCCCCTTTGACTTCGTGCGCAAGCGCATGAGCGTCGTCGTCCGCGACCAGACGGGGAAGACACAGCTCATCACAAAAGGCGCCGTCGAAGAGATGCTCAAGGTGTGCTCGTACGTAGAGTACCGCGGTCAGGTCGTCCCCTTGACGGAGGAACTTCGGCGCGAGGTCTTGGAAAACGTCTACAGCTTGAACGCCAAAGGGTTGCGCGTGCTCGCCGTCGCCCAAAAGACGAACCCGCCGCCCGTGGGGCAGTTCACCGTAGAAGACGAGCGTGACATGGTTCTCATGGGGTACCTCGCCTTTTTGGACCCGCCCAAGGAGTCGGCCCCCAAGACGATCGCCGAACTCAAGGAGTACGGGATCGCGCTCAAGATCCTCACGGGCGACAACGACGTCGTCACCAAGGCGATCGCTGACCAGGTGGGGATCGACACCCACCACATCCTCCTCGGGGCGGACATCGAGGCGATGGATGACGAGACCTTGCGCCGCGAGGTGGAGCGCACCACGGTCTTTGCCAAGCTTTCGCCCGCGCACAAGGCGCGCATCGTCAAGGCCCTTCGGGAGAACGGCCACACTGTGGGCTTTCTGGGCGACGGAATTAACGACGCCCCGGCGATGCACGCCGCCGACGTAGGCATCTCTGTAGAAAACGCCGTGGACATCGCCAAGGAAGCGGCGGACATCATCCTCCTCGAACGCGATCTGGGCGTTCTCGTGGACGGTGTCGTCGAAGGGCGTCGCACCTTCGGCAACATCATGAAGTACATCAAGATCACGGCGAGCTCCAACTTCGGGAACGTGTTTTCCGTGCTCGTGGCGAGCTGGCTCTTGCCCTTCTTGCCCATGCAACCCATCCAGCTCTTGTTCCTCAACCTCACCTACGATCTGTCCATGACGACGATGCCCTGGGACCGCATGGACCGCGAGTACCTCAAAAAGCCCCGGAAGTGGGACGCCCCGATCATCGGCCGCTACATGGTTTGGCTCGGCCCGACGAGTTCCGTCTTCGACATCACGACCTACGCCCTCATGTTCTTCCTCATCGCCCCTGCGGTGGTCGGCGGGTCTTACTTTGTCCTGCCGGACGAGTTGAAGCCGCAATTCGCATCGGTATTCCAAACGGGCTGGTTTGTGGAGAGCCTCTGGACGCAGACGCTCGTCGTGCACATGCTCCGTACCGAAAAGATCCCCTTCCTCCAGAGCCTGCCGGGCGCCCCGCTCTTCTTGGCCACGGCGCTTGCCGTCACCGTAGATACGCTCGTTCCTTACACGCCCATCGGCACCTACTTGGGGATGACTCCCTTGCCTGGGTTTTACTTCCCCTGGCTCGTGGCGACGCTTCTTGCGTACCTCGTCCTCGCGCAGTTCGTGAAAACGCGCTTCATTCGGCGCTACGGGTACCTGATCTGAGGGGGCAAACGGCTTGGCGGAAACGGTACGGGTAACGGTCTACCGTGCGGTTCGGGGGGACGGGTGCCTCGATCGCCTCCTCGTTCTGCCGTTTTCCGAAAAACCGGGAGAAAAGGTCGGGCAAGCCTTTCCCCGCGGCAACGAAGGGAAAGGGACTTCCCTCTTCGTCTCTCGGGCCGAGCGTCTCGGAGACCTTTTCGGACGGATGGCGGAAGCGGCGCGGCGTCGTGCCCCCCAGGTGATCCTCCTCACGGGAAATACCTGGGTGGCGCGGCGCGCATTCCACTTCCTCAGGGGCGATCTTCTGCCACACGAAGGCGTAAGAAGGCCGCTCGCTTCCGAAGGGGGTGGACTCAGCTCCCTTCCGCCGAAGGAGGGGGAGGTCGTCTTCCTCACGGGACGGCAGCGCCCGGCGGGACGCGCTCTCCTCCTCCGCCGCCTTCCTCGGGAGCACCCGTCCGTCCTCGTGATCGACGCTTCCGCCCCCCTAGGCTACGGCAGAGAAGAGCTTTTCTCCTTGCTCGACACCCTCGTTTGCAAAGACCCGGCCGCCGTAGAGTTTCTCGTGGACGGAACGTGCCGAAGCTACGCCTACCTCGGCTCTCTCTCGCCGAGCGATCGCTTTGCGCCTTCCGCCGCTGAGGGAGGCGCTTCGGGTGCGGAAGCAGAGGGACGCCCTTTTGCTGAGCTTCCGGAGTTGGCAGAGGTGCACGGGGAGCTTCCTCTCGAAGCACCGCTTTCGCAGGTCCTCGCCGAAATCTTCATCCAGGACGAGGCAAATGGGGGAGACGAGGTGTTTGTGTTGTGGCGCGCGGACCTCGCTCCCGAGGACGTGGTCGAGGCGCGTGCGGAGGAAGGGAAGGACCGCCTCGTGCGCTACTTCCGGGCGATGCCGCCGCTTCTGCACGAATGCATGCCGCTTTCGTTTGCGGAGCTTCTCGTTTGGCTTGCGGGAGAAGGAGGGAGCCCGCGCGACGCGCTCGTCCTCACGCCCCCTTTCCCCGAACCGGAGCGGAACGTCCGCGTCGACCTCCTTTCGGAACGGTTGGCCGATGGGCAGGGGGTTCGTCCGGAGGAATGCGTGATCTTCCCCTTGGTCTACGGCGGTGCGGACGAATACGGTTGGGACCCATGGCGAGGGGAGACCTCACCATACACCGCCGTACACGCCGCCGGAGTTCGCATGGGGCTCGAGGGGGTGCCCGAACCCGTCGTCCTTCCCCTCACCTTTGCCCACCTCGAGGAGTACGTGCTCGACCCGACCGGTGGGGCGGACCGTGCCGCGGATCTGCCGACCCTTCGCCGCGGACTTCGCGAACTCGTCCTGGCGCTCGAGCGAGAGGGGGGTTGGAAGGGCGATTTCCCGCCCGTGTGGGAGTACCTCGACCTCCTCTCCCGGAGTGAAAACTTGCACGCAGAATTTCGCGCGTTGAGCGCCTTTTTACGTGGACGCGCGCTGCGTGTCGCCGCCCATCCCCTGCGGGAACGTTGCCTCGACGGAACGCCCGTTCCCCGCGGGATCCTCTTGGAACTCGACCTCGGGTCTCGGGCGGGGCTACTTTCCTCTTGACTCTTTGCCTTCTCCTGCGTACAATCGAGACAAAGCGTGTGCGGAAAATCAACGAGCGGTTCCTTTTCAAGCGAAAACAGCACGTCCGACCTTATCCAGAGTGGCGGAGGGACGGGCCCGATGAAGCCCGGCAACCGGCCGCGTGAAGGCGGCGGCACGGTGCCAATTCCCGCAGGACGGCAAAGTTCTGGGAGATAAGGTTCGGGGAAGCCTGCAAAGGCCCCTTTCTGATCCCAGAAAGGGGCCTTTTTCTGCTCTTCTCCATGTGTGCGAAAGGAGGTGTACGGCGTGATCCGCCTCGTAGACGTGTCCAAGACGTACACGCTCCCCGGGGGCGTTCGGGTGGAGGCGTTAAAGGACATAAACCTGGAAATTCCCCGCGGCGAAATCTTCGGCATCATCGGCCACAGCGGGGCAGGGAAGAGCACGCTCATCCGGCTCATCAACTTGCTCGAACGCCCCACGCGGGGCGAGGTGTGGGTAGATGGCGTCGAAATGACTCGATTGAGCGAGGAAGAGCTCCGCCGTCGGCGGATGAAGATCGGCATGATCTTCCAGCACTTCAACCTCCTCTGGTCGCGGACGGTCTTTGGAAACGTGGCTTTCCCCCTCGAAATCGCGGGTTGGCCGCGGGCGAAGGCGCGCGAACGCGTCCTCGAGCTTTTGGAACTCGTAGGACTTGCAGAGCACCGCGACCGCTATCCCTCGCAGCTCTCCGGCGGGCAAAAGCAGCGCGTGGGAATCGCCCGGGCGCTCGCCAACGCTCCGGATGTCCTCCTCTCGGACGAGGCGACGAGCGCCCTCGATCCGAACACGACGGACGCGATCCTCGAGCTCCTCAAGGAAATCAACGCGCGCTTCGGGCTCACGATTGTCCTCATCACGCACGAGATGTCCGTGATCGAAAAGGTCGCCGACCGCGTCGCCGTCCTCGACCACGGGGTGATCCAGGAGGTAGGAGAGGTGGCGGAGGTGTTCGCGCGGCCGCGCTCCCCCGTAACGCGGGCGCTTCTTCGGGAAGGCATCGAAGGCGGGGCGCTCGCCGCCATAGATCCGAACGCCTTGCGCGGTCCCGTCGTCCGCCTCGTGTTCGTTGGAGAGAGCGCCAACCGTCCCCTCCTCTCCGCGCTCCTTCGGAACTTCGACCTCGAGGTGAACATCCTTCAAGGTCAGGTCCGCCGCCTCAAGCGCGGGTCGTACGGGGTGCTCTACACGGAATGGATCGGGAGGGAAGAGGAGATCGCCCGCGCCCGCGACTTTCTGGAACGGGAAGGAGTCGGGGTGGAAGTCCTCGACGTCCGGGAACTTCAGGCCACCCCACGAGAGGAGGTGAACCGCCTTGCCGTTTCCCCACGTGAGCCAGAATTGGCCGCTCATCGTTCAGGCCACCGTTGAGACCCTCTACATGGTCGGGCTTTCGCTCCTCCTCGCTGTTCTCATCGGACTTCCTTTGGGCGTCGTCCTCCTCGTCACGAGCCCCGGCCATCTCCGCCCGAACGCGGTGCTCTACCACGCCTTGGGTGTGGTGGTCAACGTCTTTCGCTCCGTTCCGTACATCGTCCTCATCCTCTGGACGATCCCCCTCTCGCGCTTCCTCATCGGAACGAGCTTCGGGACGAATGCGGCGGTGATCTCCCTCACCTTGGGTACCGCCCCGTTCTTCGCCCGGCTCGCGGAAGGTGCGATGCGCGAGGTGGACCGCGGGGTGATCGAGGCCGCTAAGGCGATGGGGGCAACGGACTTCGCCATCGTGACCCGCGTCCTCATTCCCGAAAGCCTCCCGGGGATTCTTTCCGGGGTGACGGTAACGGCGGTAGCGCTCGTGAGCTTTTCCGCGATGGCGGGACTCGTAGCCGGTGGCGGACTCGGGGCGATGGCCTGGAACTACGGCTACAACTCCTTCCAGACGGACACCCTCTTCGTCACCACCGTGATCCTCGTCCTCATCGTGCAGGTCGTGCAAATGCTCGGCGACCGCTTCGTCCGCGCTGTCGACCGAAGGTAAGCGCCTTCGGTCGCGTTGGGAAGTCGTTCTCTTTGCCGGGGTTGGGAATCCCGCCGCCTCTGTGCGGGGTCTCCATATACTGCAAGGTTTCGCCTGCCTGCGTCTTGGTGCGGATCGGGGCGCCCGCCGAAGATGCGGGGATGCGGCGGAAACCGCGCAAACTCGAAACTCGTCACGAAACAAGGAGGGGGTTTGGGTGAAGAAGCACGTCCTCGGAATCGCGCTCGCGGTGGCGGTACTCCTCTTCGGCGTTGCCGCCTGCGGTGGCGGAGGGGGTACGTCTTCGTCGAAGACGCTCACCGTGGGGGCGACGGCGGTCCCGCACGCGGAGATCCTCAACGACGTCGTCAAGCCGGAGCTGGCCAAGCAAGGCATCGACCTCAAGGTCGTGATCTTCCAAGATTACATCCAGCCCAACGAAAAGCTCTACGAAAAGGAGCTCGACGCGAACTACTTCCAGCACCTTCCCTTCCTCGAGCAGACGAATCGGGAAAAGGGGTATAACCTCGTCCCCCTCGTAGGCGTCCACATCGAGCCCATGGGGGGCTACGTGGCCAAGGGGAAGCCTTACAAGAGCGTCCAAGACCTCCCGAACAACGCCACCGTAGCCATCACGAACGATCCGACGAACGTCGGTCGCATGCTCCTTCTCCTCGAGCGGCAGGGGCTCATCAAGCTCAAGGAAGGCGTCGGGCCGAAGGCCCAGCTCACCGACATCGTGGAGAACCCCAAGAACCTCAAATTCTTTCAGATGGACGCGGCGATGCTTCCCAAGGCGCTCGACGATCCGAAGGTAGACCTCGCCCTCATCAACACGAACTTCGCCCTTCAGGCGGGACTCAACCCGCTCAAGGACGCGATCTTCCTCGAAGACTCGTCCTCTCCGTACGTGAACGTCTTGGCCGTGCGTCCGGAGTCCAAGGACGACCCGAGGATTCAAAAGCTCGCCGAGGTACTTCTCTCGCCGGCGGTCAAGGAATACATCGAAAAGAAGTACCAAGGGGCCGTGGTGCCGGCGCAGGTGCGCTACGGGAACTGAAGTGCGGTGCGGTCCGCCGAAGCTCCTGAGGTCCCGGAGACGGCGCGGCGGTTCCGCGGCGGAGGCGAATTCGGAATGTGAAAAGGCGGCGGGCAGGTACGGATCGCCCGCCGCCTTGCCTTTACGGCTGGACTTTTCCACGAAGAAATGCGGACAATGGAAAGCGGAGGCCACCTGCCGTCTCGGAGACTTTCGGCGGACTTCCGCCGGCAGAATACCGAGAGGGCGGAAGGCCGAACGATCCACACAAGACTTCCGTGGGGGGGGGCGAGAGGGTTTGGAGTACCGCCGCATGGGAAAGAGCGGTCTAAAGTTAAGCGCGCTGGGTCTCGGCAGCTGGTTTACCTACGGGAGCAAGACGGATCGCGAGACGGCGATTCGCACGATTCGGCGGGCGTACGAGCTCGGCGTAAACCACTTCGATACGGCGGACGTGTACGCTCGGGGCGAGGCGGAGAGCATCGTAGGCGACGCACTCCGCGCGTTTCCCCGGGAGACGTACGTACTCGCGACCAAAGTGTATTGGCCCATGGGGGATACGGTCACGGAGCGGGGGCTTTCGCGTAAGCACATAGTTGAGGCGATCGACGCAAGCCTTCGCCGCCTCGGCCTCGAGTACGTGGACATCTACTACGCCCACCGTTTCGACCCTGATACCGACCTCGAGGAGACGCTCCGTGCCTTCGACGATCTCGTGCGCGCGGGAAAGGTGCTCTACATCGGGGTGAGCATGTGGAGCGTAGAGCAGATGCGAGCCGCACGCGAGCTCGCCGAAAAGCTCCTGCTCCACCCGATCGCAGTAGACCAACCCGAATACAACCTTTTGAACCGCGAGATCGAAGGCGACGTACTGCCCTACGCACGCGCACACGGCCTAGGTGTGGTCGTCTACTCGCCTCTGGCCCAAGGCGTCCTTACGGGGAAGTACCGTCCGGGGCAAGCGCCGCCCTCGTCTTCCCGTGCCGCCGATCCCCGAATGCGGGGCGTCATGGAGCGCTACCTCGACGACGACACCCTCCGCCGAGTGGAGCGCTTTGCAGCGCTCGCGCGCGACGCGGGGGTAACCCCTTCGCAGCTTGCCCTGGCCTGGGTCCTTCGCCGGCCGGAGGTAACGAGCGCCCTTGTCGGGGCGAGCCGTCCGGAGCAGCTCGAGGAAAACCTCGGGGCGCTCGATGTCCGGCTCTCGGATGACGTCTGGTCGGCTGTAGAAGACATTTTCGCCGACAGAGGGGAGGGGAGCGCCTAGCCCGCACGGGCGTGGCGAAAGCCGTACGCGGCGTAGACGACGAGGCCGATGAGGAGCCATACCCCGAAACGCACGAACGTCACCCATGGAAGGCTCGCGATGAGCGTCGCCGTTCCCGCAAGGCCGACGAGGCCGACGAGCCAAACGGCCGGGACGCGGAAGGGGCGCACGGCATCGGGGCGCGTCACGCGGAGGACGAGGACGCTGAGCGTCGTGAGGAAGAAGGCGGAAAGCCCGCCGATGTTTGCGAGTTCTGCGAGGGTGTGTACGGGGAAAAACGTGGCGAGCAAGGCCGCCGTCCCGAAGACGAAGCTTTCGGCGACGTACGGGGTTCGCGTCGTCGGATGCACGCGGCCCAGAAGTTCCGGCAAGAGCCCGTCACGGCCCATGGCAAAGAGGATGCGGCTTCCGTTCGTCCCGTTGGCGAGCATCGTGGCGAGGAGGCCGAAAAGGATCGCCAGGGCGATGAGCCCTTCTCCCACAGGGAGCCCCATTTCCCGGAAGGCAAAGGCTACGGGGTTGGGGACGTCCAGGTGCGTAAAGGGAACGACGCCGGTGAGCACGGCGGCGACTCCGACGTACAAGGCGACGATGGTCAGGATGGCCGAAAGGAGGACGCGGGGGATCGTGCGTTCGGGATTTTTGACCTCCTCGAGCACCGCCGTCACGCCGTCAAAGCCCGTGTAGGCGAAGAAGGTCAGGGCCGCCCCGCGAAGCACGCCTTCCCAGCCGAACGGGAGGAAGGGGTGCCAGTTTTCCGGGCGAACGTGGGCGATCCCCACGCCGAGGAAGGTGAGGATGGCGAGGAGCTTGAGCCACGTGAGTCCTTCGCTCACCTGACCGACGAGGCGGATCCCCCGAAGCGAGATCGCGGCGACGAAAGAAACGCCCAGGGCCGCGAGGAGGTTGGCTACGCCGCCCTCGAAGGGGTTGTGCGTGAGCGCCTCACCCAAGGGGAAGCCCATGGCGTGAAACAGGGAGTTCACGTAGCCGCTCCAGCCCACCGCCACGGTGGCGACGATCACCGTGAACTCGAAGATGAGGTCCCAGCCGACGATCCAGGCGAAGATCTCCCCAAGGCTCACGTACGTGTACGTGTAGGCGCTTCCGGCCACGGGCACCAGGGAGGCGAATTCGACGTACATGAGGGCGACGGCGAGCGTGACGATGCCCCCGATGAGAAAGGAGAACGGTACAGCCGGCCCCGCATCGTGGGCGGCCACCGTCCCGGGAAGCACGAAGATCCCCGCCCCGATCACGGCCCCGATCGTGTAGAAAAAGAGGGGTACGGGTCCGAGTTCGCGCCGAAGGCGGTGTCCTTCTTCCTCTGCAAGGGATTTTGCCCATTCGATCGACTTGCGGCGGAAAACCGTGGGGTGCGACATGTGCTCCGTCTCCTTTCCCGCAACGTCAGGGTGTCCTGCCGCGTCGGCGCAGGGAAGAAAGCGCAACCAAAAGCAAATATACCCCGAAACCGAGGAGGGTTCCTACCGGCGGCGTGCAGAAGGAAGGAATTTCCGCAGGCGCAAAGGCGGCCATTCCGTGGCGGAGGAGTTTGGCGCCGGCAAGCCAGAGGAAGAAGGCGGCAAGTCGCGAAATCCACGGAGACGCGGCGAATTCCCGCGGGAAGAGGCGAACGAGGAAGAGGGTGAGGCCGAGGCTCGTCGCTGTGACGGCAAAAAAGGTCCACCCCTCTACGGCAAAGGCTTGGGCGACGAGGATCTGGTCGATCCCGAGTACGAAGTCTAGGGCGACGAGGGTGACGAGCGCCTTGAGGATCCGCCGGACGAAGGAGAGTTCCGAACGTTCCTCCCGGGCGAAGAGCAGGTTCCCCGCGAGAATCCAGGCGAGGAGCCCTGCGGCGAGGGGCACGTACGGAAGCGTGAGGGCAAACGAAAACGCCCACCCGTAGGCGGTCCTTAGTAGGGAAAATCCGAGGACCGCCACAAGGAGGGCGGGGAGGCGTAGGGGAAAGTAGCGGCGGAAAAAGGCGAGAAGGACGAGGGCGTTGTCGACCTCGGTGAGCACGCTCAAGAAAAAGAACGCGGCTTCCTTCACCGCAGTCCCCCCGCACGCACGACGCTCGCATGGTCTCGGCTCGTCTCAGGTATATGCGCGGGCGTGCGGGGAGAATCCGCCCGAGCTCGCCGACTCAGCGGGGCGGCTTCGGGCGCTCGTACGGCTTTTCGTAAGGAAGGGGGATGTATTGGACAGAAGGTCGGCGTCCTGCGGGCTGGGGGTAGAGCTCCATGAGGCGGTAGATCTCCGGTGGGAGGTCCGTGTGGATGTCAAACCCTAGGGACCGTAGCTCTTCGACGCCGATCGGATAGTCGTGCGTCCACCGCCCTTCGCTCAAGAGTCGGGCGAGGACCTCGGCCTTTTCCTCCGGCATCTTGCGCCGCAGGAGTTCGTACAAGCTCGTCCGGACCTGACGCAGGGCCTTTTGCGCTACGTCCGCGAGGATGAGCGTGCGGTCGTCGATGCTTTCCAGAGGCTTGGCTTCGATTACCTTGAGGATGCTCGCCGCGGGGTATTCTCCGAGTTGCGGGTCGACCGGCCCGAGGACTGCGTTTTCGTCCATCACGATCTCGTCGGCAGCGAGGGCGATGAGCGTGCCGCCGGACATCGCGTAGTGTGGGACGAAGACGGTGACCTTGGCGGGGTGCTTCGCAAGGGCGTAGGCGATCTGTTCGGCGGCGAGGACGAGGCCGCCCGGGGTGTGGAGGATGAGGTCGATGGGCATGTCGGGCGGGGTAAGGCGTATCGCCCGAAGCACCTGTTCGGAGTCTTCGATGTCGATGTAGCGGGTAATCGGGATCCCCAAAAAGCTCAGGGCTTCTTGGCGGTGGATGAGGGTGATCACGCGCGAGTGGCGTTTCTTTTCGAGCCTGCGCATGAGTTCCGTCCGCTGGAGCTCGATTCGCCGTTGGTGAAGCATGGGGAGGAGGGCGGTGAGGAGGAAAAACAGCCAAAAGAAGCTAAAAAATATGTCCACCTCGGGATCCCCCTTGCGTCCGGAAAGGCGAGGGTTTTCGCGCGTCGAAACGCCGTACCTTCGTTGCCCGAACGCGGAAATTGGTGGCGAATTCCTGTGTTCATGATACCTCAGGTGTGGGCGAGAGGCACGCGTTTCCGCATCCGGCGACCGTTGACGCGCCTTCGGCGAAGCGCTACATTGGGAGAAAGTGCGCGGGAAGAGACGCCTCGCACCCAGGGGTACGTAGGAGGAAGACGACGCGTGGGCAAGGAGCTTGGCCGAGCGTACCGGCGCATCGTGGTCAAGGTGGGAACGCACAGCCTTACGGACGAGCGGGGGGAACTCCGGTACGAGAAATTCGAACAGGTGGTGGCGGACGTCGCCGACGCCGTACACGGCGGGCACGAGGTGATCCTCGTCTCTTCGGGGGCGATCGCCCTCGGCGCTTTCCGTCTCGGCTGGCGGCGCGACCTCCTCACGCTCCCGGAGAAACAAGCGGCGGCCGCCGTCGGTCAGACGCTGCTCATGAAGGCCTACGCGGAATGCTTTGCGGAACGCGGCCTCGCCGTAGGGCAGATCCTGCTCACGCGCGACGACCTCGACGACCGGCGGCGTTACGTCCACCTGTCCAACACCTTGGAGACGCTTCTCCGGCATCGGATTCTCCCCATCGTCAACGAGAACGATTCCGTGGCCGTCGAGGAAATCCGCGTTGGCGACAACGACACGCTCGCCGCCGCGCTCGCCGGCGCCATCACCGCCGACCTCGTCGCCCTCCTCACGGACGTGGAGGGCCTGTACGACAAAAATCCCCGCCTGTACCCGGACGCGCGCCTGATCTCGGAGGTACGCGAACTCACGCCGGAAATCTGGGCGCTCGCGGAAGGAGCGGGGACCGTCGTCGGGACGGGAGGTATGCGGACAAAGCTCGAGGCGGCGCGCATCGCTACGAGCATGGGGGTCGACCTCGTCATTTTGCGCGCAGGCGAAGGGCGACTCGGCCGCTTTCTCGCGGGGGAGACTGTCGGAACGCTCTTTCACCGCAGGCCGGCTCCGCGCGGGAAGAAGCGGTGGCTGCAGGCGGTCGCCCGCCCGAGCGGCACGATCGTCGTCGACGACGGCGCGGTGGAGGCGCTCGTGCGTGGAAAGAAGAGCCTTCTCGTGCCCGGGGTTCGTCGCGTCGAAGGCACGTTCGAGGAAGGGGACGTAGTCCTCGTCGTCGGCGAAAACGGTCTTCCCGTGGCCAAGGGGCTCGCCCGCTACGCGAGCGAAGAACTCCGCCGCCTCCTCCAGAGAAAGGCATCGGGGCAGAGCGTCGCCCGCCTGCCGGAGGTCGTACACCGCGACGAACTCGTCCTCGTCGAAGGGGTTGCCCAGACCTCCCCTGACGCATAACGACATATACCTCGACGAAGGAGGAAGAAGCCATGGACCGCTCCGCATTCGGAGAAGCCGAACCCTCCCTGGAGGAAAAGCGAGAGGCGCTTCTCGCGCTTCTCCGGGAAGTCAAGGCCACGTCCGCGGTCCTCGCCCGGGCCGACCACGCCACGCGGCAACGCGCCCTCGCCGCCATGGCGGACGCCCTGGAAGCCGACCGAGACGAGATCCTCGCGGCAAACGCCGAAGATTTGCGGCTCGCAGAGGAGACGGGTCTCGACGCACCGCGCAAGGAGCGGCTCACCCTCAACCCCGGACGCATTCGTGCCATGGCCGACGGGCTTCGCGCCCTCGTCGACCTGCCCGACCCGCTCGCCCCGCGCGGGGAAATGTGGACGCGGCCGAACGGCCTCCTCATCGAACGTGTCCCCGTGCCGCTCGGCGTAATCGCCATCATCTACGAGTCGCGCCCCAACGTCACCGCCGATGCGGCGGGATTGGCCATAAAGAGCGGCAGTGCCGTCGTCCTGCGGGGAGGACGGGAGGCACACCACTCCAACGCCGCCATCGCCGCAAGCCTGCAAAAGGGCCTGCGCGCGGCGGGACTTCCGGAAAAGACCGCCGTCGTCGTCCCTTGGACGGATCGCGAGCTCGTCGAAGTGGTGCTTACCGCCCGAGGGCTTGTGGACCTGGCCATCCCCCGCGGCGGTCACGGACTCATCCAGTACGTCGTGCGCACCGCGCAAGTTCCCACGCTCGAGACCGGCGTGGGGAATAACCACCTTTTCGTGGACCGGTCGGCAGACTTCGCCAAGGCCACGCGGATCGTCGTCGACGCCAAGACGGATCGCCCCGCCGTGTGCAACGCCTTGGAGACGCTTCTCGTCCATCGGGAGATCGCCGAGGCGTGGCTTCCCGAGGCCGGACGAGCCCTTGTCGACGCGGGCGTCGAACTCAGGGGGTGCCCGGAGAGCGTGCGCATTTTGAGGGCGCACGGTATTCCTGTGCGCGAGGCGACGGAGGAGGACTGGGAGACGGAGTACCTCGACCTCATCCTCGCCGTGCGCGTGGTCGGAGGTCTCGACGAGGCGCTGGCCCACATCGCCCGCTACGGGACGGGACACTCGGAGGCGATCGTCGCCGAGGACCGGGAAACGGCGGAAGCCTTCCTTGCGGCCGTAGACGCCGCGGCGGTGTACCACAACGCCTCGACGCGCTTCACGGACGGCGGGGAGTTCGGCTTCGGCGCAGAAATGGGGATCTCGACGCAAAAGCTCCACGCCCGCGGACCGGTGGGGCCGCGCGAGCTCGTGTCCTACAAGTACGTCGTCCGGGGAAACGGTCAGGTGCGCGGCTTTCGGGCCCAAGACCGCTGACGTAAGCTCCTTTCGGGGGAACCGAACCTACGGGCGGCACGTGCGTGCCGCCCGTTTTTCGTGTTGAGCGCTTTCCGCGCCGGCCGGCATCACGGATTTCCCGGAATGGAGGCCCTTCCTTTGGGAGAACGTATGGGTGGTCGACGCATACCCGAAAGGAGGGGACTTGGGTGAGGGAGTACGTGTACGCGGGGCGGGGGAAGGCCGGACGCAGGGCCTGTGCGGGCGTACTCGCCGCTCTTTTCTTCGCCTTTGCCCTTGCTTGGGTATCTCCGGGAAAAACGGGCTACGCGCTTTCCTCCGAAACAAGCGAGGCTGGCGATCCGGGAATCGAAACCTTCAGCTGGGGGTTTAAAAAGGCAAAGGGAGGAAATCCGCCTTCCATCGACGAAGAAGGTTTTCGGGAGCTCGTGGAACGCTTCGGTGCGCGCTTCTACGATCCGTCCGGGAAAAAGGTCGTCTACCTCACCTTCGACAACGGGTACGAAAACGGGTACACAGCCCGGATCCTCGACGTCCTGCGGGAAAAGGGCGTTCCGGCCGCCTTCTTCGTCACGGGGCACTACGTGAAGTCGCAACCCGAGCTCGTCCGCCGCATGGTTCGGGAGGGGCACATCGTCGGAAACCACTCCTACCACCACCCGGACATGAGCCGCATGAGCGCGGCGGAAATCCGCGCGGATCTGGAAAAGCTGAACGCCGCCGTACGCGAGATCGTGCCGGAAGCGGAAATTCGGTACTTCCGTCCTCCTCGCGGGATCTTCGACGAAAAGACGCTGGCGACGGCGCGCGACCTCGGCATGACCACGGTCTTTTGGTCGATCGCGTACAAGGATTGGGACACGAAGGTCGTACACGGAGGCGACTACGCCGTGCGCCAGGTCCTCGAGCAACTGCACCCGGGAGCCGTAATCCTCCTCCACAGCGTGTCCCGCGACAACGCAGAAGGTCTGCCTCGGATCATCGACGAGGTACGCGCGCAAGGGTATACCTTTCGCTCGCTCGACGACTGGGGGAAGTGAGCCGCTACCCGGCGTTCGTCGCTCACTCATTCAGCCGGGAGAAGAGAGCCGCCCCCGACCGTTAGGAAGCGAGTCGCACCGGGCACCCGCGCCGGTGAACAGGCGCACGTACGCGGGCGAAGGCGAGACCTTCGCAGAGGGCGAACGGAGAAAGAACCTCCCGAGCGCACGACGGGGTGGGGAAGGGAGCCTGGCAATGGAACGTACGGGAAACGCCGTTCGGGAACGCGGGACGCCCGCGCTCGACGTGTTCTTTCGGCCGCAAGCTGTGGCCGTAGTCGGCGCGTCGCACGTCCCCGGAAAGATCGGGCACATCGTCGTACGGAACCTTCAGGAGAGCGGCTACACCGGCCGGATCGTACCCGTGAACCCAAAGGGCGGCGAAATCCGCGGCCTTCCCGTGGCCCAAAGCCTCTCCGAGGCCGCGGCGGAAGGGCCGATCGATCTCGCCGTCGTAGCCGTACCTGCACCCGCCGTTGTGGACGTAGCCGAAGAGGCGGGGCGCGTGGGGGTGCGGGGGCTCGTCGTTCTGAGCGCCGGCTTTCGCGAGACGGGACCCGAGGGGGCGCGCCGCGAGGCGGCCCTCTTGAAGGTCGTTCGGCGCCATTCCATGCGCCTACTCGGGCCCAACGTCGTAGGGGTCGTGGACACCCACACGCCGCTTAACGCGACGTTTGCCGAAGGCTTCCCCAACCGCGGGGAAGTGGCCTTCGTCTCCCAGAGCGGGGCCCTCCTCCTCGCGATCCACGACTGGGCGCGCAAGGAGGGCATGGGCTTTTCGCGCTTTCTGAGCCTCGGAAACAAGACCGACGTGGACGAATCCGACGCCCTGGCGGCGCTTGCGGAAGACCCGAACACGCGGGTGATCCTCCTCTACCTCGAAGACGTTCGGGACGGGAGGCGGTTCCTCGAGGCGGCCCGCCGGGCCGTGCGGGAAAAGCCCGTCGTCGTCCTCAAGAGCGGCCGAAGCGACGCGGGCGCCCGCGCCGCCGCCTCGCACACAGGGGCGCTTGCGGGTTCCGATCGCGCCTACGAGGCAGCCTTCCGCCAAAGCGGGGTCCTGCGGGTGAATTCCCTGGAGGAGCTCTTTGCTGCAGCGTGGGCCTTTTTGTCTCCGCGATACCCCAGGGGGAAAAAGGTGGCCGTACTCACGAACGCGGGCGGCGGGGGCATCCTGGCGAGCGACGCCCTTGCGGCGCGCGGGCTGGAGCTTTCCTCCCTTTCCCGAGATACGATCCGCGAACTGCGCGAGACGTTGCCGCCGGAGGCGAGCGCCCTCAATCCCGTAGACGTCCTGGGGGACGCCCGTGCGGATCGCTACGCACGGGCGGCGGAGGTCCTCGCCCGCGATCCGGAGACGGACGGCATCCTGGCGATCGTCTGTCCGACGGCGACGGCCGAGCCGGAGAAGACCGCCCAGGTCCTCGCGGAAACCGCCGCGCGTTTCGACCTCCCCCTCACCGCCGCCTTCATGGGCGGAGAGGCCATGGAGGCGGGGGTGCGCCGTTTGCGGGAGGCGCGGATTCCTGTCTACGCCTTTCCCGAAGCCGCGGCGGAAGCGTGGGCCCGCCTCGTCGCCTACGGGGAATTGCGCACGCGTTCGCAAACGCCGACGCTCTGGGATTCCCCTCACCGCCACCGACTTTTGGGGGAGGGGGACGTCCGTCGGGCGGAGGAGGTCTTTGCCCGCGTGCGCGCGGAAGGACGCCGCGTCCTCCTCTCGAGCGAGGTGCTCGAAGTTCTCGCCGCCTTCGGAATTCCCGTAGCGCCTACGCGCCTCGCGCGCACGGCCCGAGAGGCGGCGGCGATCGCCGAGGAGTTCGGGTACCCCGTGGCGCTCAAAATCGCCTCGCCGGACATCCTCCACAAATCGGACATTGGCGGTGTACGCCTCGGACTGGCTGACGCAGGTGCGGTGCAGAGGGCCTTTCGCGAGATCGTGGACGCGGCGGCAGCACACGTCCCCGACGCCTTCCTCTACGGCGTCGAGGTGCAAAAGATGCTTGTCCGCGGCCACGAGGTGTTCGTAGGCGGAATGCGCGATCCCACGTTCGGCCCGCTTCTCGTAGCCGGCATGGGCGGAGTATTCGTCAACCTCCTCGAAGACGTCGCCTACCGACTCGTCGAGCCGCTCACGGAACGCGACGTGGAGGAGATCTTCCGTGAAACCCGCCTCTATCGACTCCTCCGGGGATTTCGCGGAGAGCCGCCGGCCAACCTTGCGGCACTTCACCGGATCGTCGCCCGGGTAGCCGAGCTCTTGCGGGAGCTCCCGGATGTCCTGGAGCTCGACCTCAACCCCGTATTCGCCTCTCCGGACGGGGCGTGGGTGGTCGACGCCAAGCTCACGCTCCGCGAGGAGCGAGGGACCGCCCCGTCCCCGTCAGGGGCGCGAAAACCAGAAGGGGGAGCGGAAAGCGATGGACCACGAAGTTGAGACGCAGACGCCGGAAGGAAAACTTCCCCGCGTCCGACGCCTCCTCGTCTTGGGGAGGCCAGGGAGCGGCAAGACGGCCTTCTTGTTGGGCACGGCCCTCTACCTGAGGGAGCGGGGGATCGCGGTTCGCTACCTGAAACCCGTCGGCTTCGCCTTCGGCGGCGAAGGGGAGGACGCCGACGCCCTTCTCATGGGGCGCGTGCTGGGCCTGTCCGAACCGCCTGCGGCGCTTGCTCCCCTCGTGCTCGGCGTACACGCCTTTGCCGGCGACGTCGAAGAGTTTGCGCGAAAGGTCGAGGAGATGATCGCCCGGGTGGAGGCTTTGGGGCGAGATGCCGGATCGGCCGTCCTCCTCGCCGACGGTCCAGGGCGGCCGTATCGGTTGGCGGCCTTCGGCGGCGATTCCCTCGTCTTGGGCGAAAGACTCGGGGCGCACCTCGCGTACGTCGTTCGCCCGAAGGACGGCGACGATGCCTTAGACGAGGCCGTCTTTACCCTCGAGCGCGGGCGAGAGCGCGGGCTTCCTTGGGCGGGGATCGTCTTTTCCGCCGTGCGGCCGCACGAAGAGGCGCGGATCGAAGAGGTCTACCGGCCGATCTTGGCCCGCAGGGGAATTCCCGTCCTCGGTTCTGTTCCGTACACGCCAGCGCTCAGCGCCCCTACGGCGCGCGTCTTTGCCTCCGTTCTCGGCGGCAAGGTATACGAGACCGGTCCCCTCGACCGTCCCGTGGAACGCGTGCTCGTAGGCGCGATGACGCCCGAACGGGCCCTCGCGTACTTCCGCCGCTTTTCGAACGTCGCGGTGATTACCGGCGGCGATCGCACCGACCTCGCCGCCGCTGCCTTGGAGGCGGACCTGTCCCTCCTCATTTTGAGCGGGGGGATCGAGCCCGACGTGCGCGTGCTCGTGCGTGCCGAAGAAAAAGGCGTCCCCGTCCTCCTCGTGGACGAGGACACCTACACCGTGGCGCGCAAGGTGGAAGAGGTGTCGCGCGTGCTCGACGCCGACGACAAAGAGGCGGTGGAGACGGCAAAGCGCGTCGTGGCCCAAACCTTGGGTCGCTCCCTCGACGCCCTCTTCGGGATTTTCCCGGGGGAAAGGTCGTAGCGGTTTGCCGGCCGAGGGGTTGGGCCGCCTCGAAAACGTAAAACGTAAAGAAAGAAAGGGAGCTCGGAGCTCCTCCGGAGCGCCCGCAGAAGGCGCACGGAAGGGGCGATCTCTTGGCGTTCGGAGTGTTTTAGGCGTAGCGCAGCGTGGCGGCTACGCCGCCGTACGGTGCGAGCCTTTCCGCCGCCCGTCCCGTGACGAGCTCCACTTCGGTGTCGTGGAGGTAGGCTTCGCGCAGCAAAGAAGTGGCAAAGGAACGTTCCATGAGGGCTGTCCCGCAGTACGGGCAGGCGGCGAGCTGTGTGAGCTCGGCGTCAAAGTACGTGCCGCATGTGGGGCAGACACGTATGTTTCCCGTGATGGGCCACGCGGCGAGCACGGTGTGTGCCCGGCCGAGGCGGACGGCGTTGAGCACGTTTTCCCGCCCGGCGTCGGCACGGCCGTTTTTGTGGAGCTGCTCCAAGGTTTGTTCGACGAGACGATACTCGTGTTCCCTCTCCGCCCGTTCGAGGACGGGCTTGGCAGCGAGGAGGATGTCGCGCTCCGGAGCGCCCACGCCGATGCTCAGGCCTTCCGCGAGGATTTTCTCCCGCGTCTTCGGGTGCAGGACGTCGAGCAGGAAGGAACGCGCCCGCTCTTCGCCCCCAAGGAGGACGAAGACGGGATCTTCGTGGGCGACGAACCGCTCCAGCCTTTCCGCGACATCGCGCCAGAAGCGCTCCACGTGGGCGTCGACACGTCGGTCGAAGACGTCGCTGAAGCTCCCCTTTACGACGCGCGCCCCGTGGGCTTCGAGGATGGGCGTCGAGCGCACGTCGTATTCGGGGAATTCCGATGTGTCGATGTAGAGAAACTCCTCCTCTACGGATTCCGTGAGGCCCAGTTGCACGGTGAGGAAACGCGCCTGCTGGTGGTCGACGAGGACGATTCCGGCGCGGGCGTACTCCTCGAGAAGCCAAAGTAAGGGGACGACGGCAGGAGTCCCGTAGTGGACGAAGTTTTCCCTGAGACGCGCCTGACAGGAGCACTCTTCCTCCCAATCGCGACCCTGAAAGAGGACGTACGTCCGCCCGGTCGGGCGGAGAAGCTCTACGTGTTCGATGAGGCGTTCGACTCGCTCTTCGAGCTCCTTGTGTTCGTCCTTCGGGAGGATGTCCGCAAAAGAACGGACGAGGTCGCGCAGCGCCGTCTTCGCCCAGACTCGGTATGCGGGGTTGGCGCGGGCGTTTTCCGGCCGCGTTGGATCTACGTCCAGGTAGAGGGACAAGACGTCGCGTCCCGGGTACGTGAGGAGCTCGCGGATCCTTTCGCGCGAAAGCATCGTACTTCACCTCCGCCTCTCGATTTGGGTCACGGGGGGTCGTCCACTTCAAGCCCGAACCTCTGCGGAATTGCCTTCTCCTTTAAGTGTACCGTATCCTAGGAACTGGATGGTGCTTTCCTCGCGTTTCCGCGGCGAGAGCGGCGAAAAGGTGAAGACCATGGACCTCTTCGACTTTCGCGAACCCGAAACGGAGCGCATTCCCTTGGCCGAACGGCTTCGTCCGCAGACGCTCGACGAGATCGTCGGTCAGGAGCACATCCTCGCCCCGGGGAAACTCCTCCGGCGGGCGATCGAGGCCGATCGCCTCACTTCGCTCATCCTCTACGGCCCCCCCGGCACGGGAAAGACGACGCTCGCCCGGGTAATTGCAGCGAAGACGAAGGCGCGCTTCGTTTCGCTGAGCGGGGTAACGGCGGGGGTGACCGACCTCCGGCGCGAGATCGACGCCGCCCGCGAAGAACTCCGCCTCTACGGACGGCGCACGGTGCTCTTCGTCGACGAAATCCACCGCTGGACGCGGGCGCAACAGGACGTCCTCCTCCCGTTCCTCGAGGACGGGAGCCTGATC
The DNA here is from genome assembly GCF_003633725.1 of Brockia lithotrophica. Taxonomy (NCBI): domain Bacteria; kingdom Bacillati; phylum Bacillota; class Bacilli; order Thermicanales; family Thermicanaceae; genus Brockia; species Brockia lithotrophica. Next base: position 391,312 of record NZ_RBIJ01000001.1, read on the forward strand.
CTCATCGGCGCGACGACGGAAAATCCGTTTTTTGCCCTGCGCGGCGCGCTTCTCTCTCGGTCGCTCGTCTTCGAGCTTCGCCCCCTCTCCGAAGAAGCGTTGCGGACGCTCGCGGAACGCGCCTTGCGCGATCCCCGAGGGCTGGGCAAGCTAGGGGTCGAAATCGACGCGGACGCCCTTGCGCACCTCATTCGCACGTCGGGAGGAGATGCGCGGCGCTTTTTGAACGCTCTGGAGCTCGCCGCCCTTACCGCCCGCGTAGGCGAAGGCGGGACAGTGCGCATTACCCTGGCGGATGCCGAAGAGTCCGTCCAACGGTCCGCCGTGCGCTACGACGCCGACGGCGACGCCCACTACGACGTCGTGAGCGCGTTCATCAAATCCATCCGCGGCTCCGATCCCGACGCAGCCTTGTACTGGCTCGCGCGCATGCTCGACGCCGGAGAGGACCCCCTTTTTATCGCCCGGCGCCTCGTCATCGCCGCAAGCGAAGACATCGGGAACGCCGACCCCCACGCGCTCCCCCTCGCGGTAGCGGCCTTCGAAGCCGTGGAACGCATCGGCATGCCGGAAGGAAGAATCCCCCTCGCCCAGGTCACCGCCTATCTCGCCCTCGCCCCGAAGTCGAACTCGAGCTACCGCGCCATAGGCGCCTACCTCGAGTGGATTCGCGAACACGGAGCGGCGGAAGTTCCACCGCACCTTCGCGACGCCCACTACTCCGGCGCAAAACGTCTGGGCCGTGGAGAAGGGTACCTCTACCCCCACGATTACCCCGACCATTTCGTCGTTCAGGAGTACCTTCCCCAGGGCGTGCCCCGGCTCTTCCGTCCAGGAAGCTTAGGGTGGGAAGGTCGAGCGGCCGAACTCCACACCCAAAGATGGGGAAGCCCCGAAACCACCCCAGAAATTAAAGGAGGAAAAGCGGGAGAATGAGCGCTTTAGAAGCGAGCAGAAACCGCCGGCGGCGTGGCCGTTCGGCCGTTTTCGCCACCCTCTTTTTGACAGGGATTCTCTTGCCCGGGCTTATGTCGGGATTGGGAGGCTGCGGCACTTCCGGGCAGGAAGGGAAGTCCGCCGGCCCTTCTCCGAGCACTTCGGCCAAATCCCCCGCTCCTAACGCACAACCCACGCCGAGGTCTGGAAACGGCGGGGAGCAGGGGGGATCCTGCCCGCAGATCCTCGAGCGTATGATGAAGGAATACGAGTTGCGAAACGAGGTGGACGACCTCGTCCATCGCCTGTTCGAAGCGATGGCCCGCGGCGATCTCGGCACCGCGCGCACGCTCGTCGCCCCGGGCGTGGAGGTTTCTCAAGGAAAGATTGCCTTCCAAGACGTCCAAGGGCGAAAGCTCGAATACACCTTCCCCAAGGAGGAGTGCCTCCGCCTGAGGGGGTATACGTTCTCCCCCGATCAGTCGCGCGCCGAGCTGAACTACGAAAACCGACGTTCCGAAGGGCGATTTGCGGAGATCTACGTCACCGTAGTGCGGGTAGGCGACGGCTACCGCGTTTCTGAGATTCTCCAGTAAAAGGCGTCGGCGGCCAAGGCCTAAAAACTCCGGCAATCGTCACGGAGGCGAAAGACACGTCTGTCCGCATGTGCGGCGCGTAGGAAAATGGGTTCGGAAGCGGCAACGTTCCCACGGCGCAGAGTAAGGCCCCTTCGCCCGAGACGGCCGTCAAGGCACGATATCCTTCGGACCGTAAGGAACGCGGTGTTCGGGCAGGAAGGTGTGGGGGAAGATTTCTGCGTAGCGCTCGGGGTTGTAGGTGTGCACGGGGACGAGACGCTTCGGTGCGATCGCCCGCACGATTTGAAAGAGGTGGTCGGGAACGGCGTGGCCGTTTGCGTGCAGGAGTTCGTAGCGGAAGCCGCTCGCCTCGATCGCCTCTCGCCACGGGCCATAGGCAGGATTGTGCGGGCCGTAGGGCATCCCGTCGCTGTGGAAGAACACCCCTTCGGTCCCCGCCAGATCAAGGGGGAGGGCGGGGTACGTGCAGGGAACGTGCACGAAAAACTCCTGCGGAGAGGCGACGAGGTCGGCCAAGTCGACACGGGGGATCTCTCGCGGAAGGGGGAGGAGTCTCGCCTCCTCTGCTTCGCCGTCCGGTAGGCGTAGTACGGCGAAGTCCCTTCTCCCCGTGAGCGCAAAGAGGTACCGTGCGGCCTTAGGACCCAAAAGCGCCTTTCGCCCGAGCGTCTTGGCGAGGTTTACGTAGAGGAGGAGGCGCTCCGCGTCCCGGACGTACGTGTGCACGAGGACGGGACCCCGGACGTCCGCTGCAACGTCGGCAAGGCGTTTCGCCAGTGCGCTTTCGAAGGTCGGAGCGCGGCGTAGAGCCTCTTCTTCGCGTTCCGGCGGAAGTGAGGTCCCCTCGAGGAGTAGGAGGTCGGGACGAAAGGAGCGCGCCTCGGCGACGAAGCGGGCGGTTTTTTGCGGGTTGCTTCCGTGCAGCCGAAGGTCGCCGCTGTAGACGAGCCGAAGGTCTGGCGTCTCGAGAAACAGGGCCGAGGCCCCGGGGACATTGTGGTCTACGGAGAGTACCCAAAAGCGGATGTCGCCAATGCGAAAGTTCCGCTCCTCGGGCATAGGGACAACCGTTTCGTGATCGTCCGGGGCCCCTTCTTCGGCAAGTCCGGAGAGGGCGAGTGCCTTCCACACGCGCAGGGATTCCTCGCTCGTGTACACCGGTACCTTGGGATGAAGCCAGGGAAGCCCGGACGTGTGGTCAAGGTGGAAATGGCTAATGAAGACGGCGGTTTCTCCGCTCCACTCTTCGTAGGGTACGGGGGATCTCTCCTCGCGACCGAACGGTGTGGGGGAGGGGGAGGCGTCGTCCTTCGAGTAACCGCTTCCATCTATACGCAAGGGCAGAAGGAGGTCTTGTCTGCGGTACACGCCGTCGAGCGTGGGGAGCCTTCGAAGGAGGAGGAGGTGGCGCAAAGAAGGCTTTTGGCCGTCGGGAAAGAACTGGGCCTCTGCAAAAGCCTGAGCAGGGCGATAGGCCGAACCGAAGTCGAAGAGGAGGCGGGCTTCTCCGTAGCGAACTTCCACGACGGTGCCGCCGATTTGCCGCAGTCCGGCGTGAAAGACGATCTCTGTCTCTCGAGGCAATGCGGTACGCTCCTTCCTGAGAGGGATCCCCACGACCATTGTACCGTATCCTGTGCGGGAACCAAGGCGCGGAGGAAACCCGCGGCTAAATCTTTTCGGCCTTCCCGCCGATCTCAAACAAAGAGGGACCGTTCGGACGTTCCCTCGCCACCACCTCACGGGCACGGGAAAAGGGGGAGGCGCCGTGGAGATTTCCACCGTGCTGGGACTCATCGTCGCCGTCTTCGCCATCGGGTACGGGGTGATCCTCAAGGGAGTCCCCATTGGGGCGCTTTTTTCCAACCCCGCCGCCTACTTGATCATCATCGGCGGCACGGTGGCGGTTACGCTCAACGCCTTCACCATGGACGAGCTCAAGCGCCTCCCGCAGCTCCTTCGCTTCGTCGTCATGGGGGTCCGTTTCCCCGACGAAAACAAGCTCATCGACCGGTTTATGGAGTGGGCAATCATCGCCCGGCGCGAAGGCATCCTCGCCCTCGAAGCGCACGTCGAAGAAGTCGAAGACCCCTTCCTCCGAAACGGGCTCAAAATGGTCGTCGATGGGCGGGACATGGAGTTCATCCGCGACGCCCTCCTTCAGGACATTCAGGCCATGGAAGAGCGGCACGCCCGCTACGCCTCGATTTTTTCCCAGGCGGGCACCTACGCGCCCACGCTCGGCGTTCTGGGGGCCGTCGTCGGCCTCATCGCCGCCCTCTCGCATATCGACGATACGAGCAAGCTCGGCGCGGCGATTGCCGCCGCCTTCATCGCCACCTTCCTCGGAATCTTTACGGGGTACGTTCTCTGGCATCCCTTTGCCAACAAACTCAACGTCCTCACCAAGCGCGAGGTGGCCCTCAAACTCCTCATGCTCGAGGGAATCCTGTCTCTGCAGGCGGGGATGTCGCCGACGAACATCGAAGAGAAGCTCGTCGTCTTTCTGCCCTTGAGTGTGCGCGCCGCACGGGAGCGGGAAAAGGAAGCGGCAAAGCGGCGGGGAGTGGAGGTGAAGGAGGGTGAAGCGGCCGGCATCGCGCGGTGAGGAAAACGGCGGACACTCTACGAGTGAGCTTTGGCTCATCCCCTACGCCGACCTGCTCACCCTCCTCCTCGCCCTCTTTATCGTCTTGTTTTCCGTAAGCCAGATCGACAACAAGCGTCTCGCGGCGCTCAGCGAATACTTTTCCCTTGCCCTGCAAGGCGGGCCGGGCGTCCTCCAAAACACGCACGTCCTTCCCCCCGCGCAAACTCCCGCGCTTCCCCCTTCGCCCCACGGAGGGAAACCCGATGCGGGGCCGGGAGCGCCCGCAGGAGGGGGCGGAGAAACGGTCTCTCCCGAGGAAAAGGAGCGGCTCGAGCGGATTCTTACCGAAGAGCGGCTTCTCCGCGGAATCCAGAGCGAAGTAGAGAAATTCGCCCAAGAAACGGGGCTGGAGGGCGAGTTTTCCGCGCAGCTTACGGAGGAAGGGCTCCTCCTCTCCATCGGGGAAAAGGCGTTGTTTCCTTCGGGCAGCGCCGAGCTTACGCCTCAGGCGAGGGAGGTGGCCCGCCGCGTCGCCCAACTCCTGGAACGCGTGATGCCCCGAGAGGTGATCGTTGCGGGGCATACGGACAACGTCCCGATCAACCGCCCGCCCTTCTACTCCAACTGGGAGCTCTCGGCGGCGCGCGCCGTAAACTTTCTCAAAGCCCTCTTGACCTACGGACCGTCCCTCGATCCGCACCATATGCGCGCCGTGGCCTACGGGGAGTTCCGCCCGGTGGCCGACAATGCGACGGAGGCCGGAAGGGCGAAAAACCGGCGCGTCGAAGTCCTCATCCTGCGCCAATACCCGCCGGAAGGGGGAGGGGGGAGCCGGTAGCTTCCCCTTTCGCCGGCTACCGAGAGGGCACCCGGAGGAGTGGAGTTTTCTATGCCCTTAACAACCCGGAGCGATCGCCTTAGGCGGCGTCCTGTGGTAGGATCGTCCCGAGGGGGGATGGGCCGGTGCACGAACGCGAAGCACAGACGCGACAGGGGATAGAGGAAGCGAAAAGCCGCACCGCCGAGGCAGGGGAAGGCGGAGTCCACCCCGCATCCGAAGGCGCGTGCCCGGAAATCACCTTGGAACGGCGCGAAATGTACGCTGGTAAGATCGTCCGCGTCGTCTTGGACCAAATCGAAAACTGCCGCGGCCACCGCTCGACGCGGGAGATCGTCGTCCATCCCGGAGCCGTTGCGGTCCTCGCCCGCACGGAAGAAGGAAAGTTTCTCTTCGTGAGGCAGTACCGAAAGCCCGTAGAACGCGACCTCCTGGAAATCCCGGCGGGAAAGCGGGAAGAAGGGGAAACGCCGGAGGTCACCGCCGTGCGGGAACTGCGGGAAGAAACGGGATACGGCGGCGGGACGTGGACGTACTTGGGCAAAATCTACACCTCGCCCGGCATGTTGAGCGAAGGGATCGACCTCTACTTTACCGATGCCGTCCATCCCGTGGGCGTCACTCCCGACGATCCCGACGAGATTTTGCGCGTCGAGCATCTCGACGCGGAAGAAATTCGCCGCGCCGTTCTTCGGGGAGAACTCGTGGACGCCAAAAGCCTAGCCGCCCTCGCCTTGGCGTCGCAAAAGCTCGGCCTCGACATTTTGTGAAGAGGGAGCTCGGAAAGCCGGAGCGGCCGGTGTTGCTCAATCTTCGCGCGCGTGTTCACGCGCATACCAGCGCACGCGGCGGACGTCCGGGTCAGCGGCAATGCGTTCGGCGACGCCCTCCATGGCCCGACGATCTTCTTCGTTGGCGTGGCGGATCTCCGCTTCGATGACCACGAGTTCATCGGGGGAGGCGAGGGGCGGAGAAGGTTCCGCACCGGGACTTCCCCCCGCGACGTAGGGCATGGTCTGAAGGGAGAGAAGGCGCAGGCGTTCGCGTGCAAGTTCTTCGATGATTCTGAGTCTCAGTCGGTACTCTTCTTTGGCGCGGCACACGACCGTCAACACGAAGGCGACGTCGAGGTCTGTGGCTTCTCCGAGCGGACGACGGTCGATGTAGGCGCCCAGGGGACGCAACACCACGTGCGTGAGGACGACGAAGGCAGCAGCCAGCGCAGCGTAGCTCGTAAAGCCCCAACCGGCAAGAACGCCTACGGCGGCGGAGGCCCAAAGGGTCGCCGCCGTATTCAGTCCGCGCACGTTGAAGCCTTCGCGCATGATCACTCCAGCGCCGAGAAAGCCGATGCCCGACACGACGTAGGAGGCGATGCGCGTCGGGCTCGTGTCCCCAGGTACGAGTTCGGAAAGCGACACGAACGTCGCCGATGCGAGGGCGACGAGGGCATTCGTCCGGAGTCCGGCGCGGCGCTGGCGCCATTGGCGCTCAAAGCCGATCATCGCGCCGAGGAGCACGGCCGTCCCGATGCGAAGGGCAAACTCACCGAGCGTCACGGCGATCACCGTTCCTAGCATATCGGTTTGCCGGAGTTTCGGCAATGCGAACCCCAGGGGTTTTTTGCTGCGTATGGTAAACCCCAAGACAGAGGAGCACGGTCGTTCCGATGCGGCGAGTGCGGGAAACAGGTTCACCGAATGCCGCGCTTTGGCGTTTCCTTCGGGCCTGCGTCCGCACTCCAATGTCCGATAAGAGATATTATGTAGACTAAAGCGAGAGCGAGGCCACCCCCAGAAGCCGTACGCCGCGCATCGCGCGGATGGCCGCAACCCTCCGTCCTTGAAGGGTTCGTCGATCCGGGCATATTCTAGACTCCAAGGATTCTTTCCCCCACGATCCCGCAGACGTGCCGGAACATGCGCGCGTTGAGATCCAGTCTTCCGACCTTTTCCTTAGCCCCTATATAGCCCCTATAGCCCCGACTCCTCCACGTAAACACGCGTGAAGTACCGCTCGGGAGGAATGCGCGGTGCCGAACGAATTGTGGGACGAGCTTCCCCGACCCCTCCGGGAATTCTTTTGTCTGTATGCCAAAGGCGAGTACTTCGACGCCCACGAAGTTTTGGAGGACTTTTGGCTCGAGGAAGGACGGGATCCCCTCCTCCAGGCGCTCATCCAGGTGGCCGTCGCCTACTACCACTATGAGGCGGGCAACGTCGCGGGAAGTCGTGCGCTTTTCACCTCGGCGTTGGGCTACCTCGAACGCGCGGAAGAAAGTCGGCGTCGCCTTCGGCCGCTCCCTTCAGAAACCCCTACAACTGCTCCGGATGACGCAAGGGCTCCGCATCCCTACGGCCTTCGCATTCCGGACATCGTCCGCGCCATTTCGGAATTGCTTCCCCATCTTCCGGACGTGCGCCGTCTTCCCCTCGAAGAGGTTCAAAAGGCACCCTTGCCCAAGGTGGAATTCTCCCCCGGGGGTGTCCCTTGCGCTTCCTTTTGCACTTCGTAAATGCGTTTGCGGACGCGTTTCTCCCTTTGCAAGGTTTCCAAACGCGCGCAATCGGTCCACCAAGGGGCCTTTGTCGTTACCTCTTTTTCAGAGCCTTGATCCTTTGGATCTTCTTTCGGATCACAGGAAGCGCCCGCACGGCGGCCTCCCGCCCCCCCTCGAGAAGCCGTTCCGGATCGTCCACGAAAAGCGTGGAACGTACGCCGTTAAGGCTCGGTTGGATGAGCACATCTACTTCGCGGTTCTTGCACCGAATGAGGTGGTGTCCGGAAATCTCCATCGTGCGGACCAATACGTCGTACACGTGGCGGATGTTCCGCACGGGAGGTGCGGGAGAAACGTCCACACCGATGCTGAGATCTACAGACTCCCTCTCCAAGGCTTCGGCAGGCACGCGGGCAACGACGCCGCCGTCGACGAGGACATAGGGGCCGTAGAATACAGGCTCCAAGAGCCCGGGAAGGGCGATGCTCGCCCGCAAAAGGAGAGAGGCGGGGCCCTCGCGGAAGACGACGAGTTCCCCGCTTTTCAGGTCCGTGGCCGCGATATAGACCGGCAAAGGAAAGTCGGCGAGGTCGCGGTCTCCGAATACCTCTGCAATCGCCTTAAGGATCTTTGTGCCGCGCAAAAGTGCGTAACGCGAAGGCCGAAAGTCGAGAAACTGCCTTATATCCGTTTGACGGTACAGGGAAAAAATCTCACGAGGGGAACGGCCATCGGCGTACAGCGCAGCTATGAGCGCTCCCACGCTTGAACCCGCAATGCAGCAAACGGAAATCCCGGCCTCCTCTAAGACCTCGAGGACACCGAGGTGCGCGAGTCCGCGTACGCCTCCCGCGCCGAGGACGAGTCCGATGCGAACGTCTCCGAATTCCCCCACACGGATTCCCCCACACCCCCATGCCGTTCCGCATACAGGAGTGATGAAACGTAGGTCTATCTATTCGTATTTTTAACAGCCGGCAACCTCGCTTTAGAGGTTCTGCGACCAAGCGTCCCGGAGCCGGGCCAGCCGTTCGATGGAATCCGGGTTGTCAAGCGAGGTCAGATCGCCGCGGATCTCGCCCGCAAGGAGGAGTTCCTTGAGGAGGCGGCGCATGATCTTCCCGCTTCGGGTTCTGGGAAGCGTAGGAACGATCGCCACGCGCTTCGGTTTTGCGTAGCTTCCCACGCTCCGCGCGACGCGCTCGATGAGTTCGCGCTCGAGCTCCTCAGAAGGGGTGTACCCCTGGCGCAAGACGACGAAACCAAAGGGCATCTCCCCCTTGATCGCATCGGGCACCCCGATTACCGCGGCTTCTGCAACTGCCGGATGCTCCGTAAGCGCGGCCTCGAGCTCCATGGTCCCAATCCGATGTCCCGCAACGTTGATCACGTCGTCTACGCGCCCGACGACCCAGTACATCCCGTCGGCGTCGCGTACCGCCGCGTCTCCTGTGTAATAGTACCCCGGAAAACGGCCGAAGTACAGGTTCCGGTAGCGCTCCGGTTCCTTGTAAAGCGTACGCGCGAGGGACGGGAAAGGATTCTTGAGGACGAGGTACCCGACTTCTCCCGGCGGAACGGGCCTGCCCTCGTCGTCAAGGACCTCTCCGAGGTACCCGGGCAGGGCGTGCCCCGTAGCCCCCGGTTTCGTCGCGGTGATGCCTACGATGCTGGAAGCCCACGCCGTGCCGGTTTCGCTCTGGCCGTACGTGTTGTTCACAAAGGCGGATTTCCGGCCGAGCACCTCGTAGGCCCAGGTAAAGGTCTCCGGATCGAGCGGCTCACCTACCAGGGCGATGACCTCGAGGAGCTCATTTCCGTGGATCCACTTCTCCCCTTCCCTGCGGAGCATGCGCAAGAGCGTGGGGGCCGTGAAGAGTTTGTTCACCCGATACCGTTCGAGGACGTCGTAGAACCTCCCCGGATTGGGGCTGTCCGGCGCACCTTCGTACAGGACAAGCGTAAGTCCGTGGGCGAGACCACCGACGACGCCGAAGATGGGGGCCGTAAGCCACCCTACGTCCGCCGTCACCCAAACCCGATCGTCGGGGCGCGGCGCGAGGCTCCACTTCACGTTGGCGTACGTGCCGAGGAGAAAGCCGACGCCGCTGTGGACGAGCCCTTTCGGTTTCGAGGTCGTACCTGAGGTGTAGATCACGAAACCGGGGGCGTTGGCCTCTACGGGGACGGGATCGAAGGCTGCCGGGACGCCAGAGACGAAGTCTTCGTAGGCGATGTCGCGGACGGGGTCCATGGACAGGTCGATTCCAAAGCGTCGGAAGACGACCACGCGTTCGACGCCGAGCCCGTCTATCGCCGCATCGAGTGTGGGTTTCAAGGGAATGAGCTTGCCGCGGCGGATCGTCGCGTCAGCCACGAGGACGACCTTGGGAGAAAAATCCCGCAGGCGCTCGCGCACCGCCTCGACGGAAAATCCGGCAAAGAGCACCGTGTACACCGCCCCCAAGCGGTAGGCGGCGTGGATCGTCACAAAGGCCTCGGGGATGTTGGAGGCAAAGAGGGCGACGTGATCTCCGGGCTTTACGCCGGAATCGGCAAGCGCTCGGGCGAGCCGTACCGTAGCTTCGTAGAGGTCCTGGTAGGTCCAAATTTCGCGGTGCCCGTCCTCACGTTCGTAAAAGAGCGCCACCTTGTTCCGCGCGGCTGGCAAGTGGCGGTCGATGCAGTTTACAGAGACGTTCGTAAGACCCCCGGAGAAAAAGCGAAAGTCCGTAAAGGTTCCCTCGAACGCCTTGGTCCATCCGGCAAACCAATGCAGTTCGTGGGCGATGCGTTCCCAATAGGCGACCGGATTTTCCGCGGCTTCTTGCATGAGCGCCTGCACTTCCGCCTGCGTGAGACCGAACGCCTCCTCGCTCTTTTTTCGCAGCTCCTGCGAAGGCGGAATGAGCGGTTTCCCTACGTGCAAAAGGCGGGCCTCCCGATATGCCTCCAACGGACGATCCTCGATGCTCATCTCCGTCCCCCTCCCGGGTTTCGAACCTTCGAGAAACAACGCTTCCCGAAACATTCGCACGAAACCGTGTGTTCCGCAACCTTAGTACCAGGTTTTAGTGGCGGGATTGCCCTTTACTTTAGCCGATCGTCGAACCCAAGTCAAGGAACCGGAAAAAGAAATCGGCAGGGAATTTCCCTGCCGATTCTGGGGCTTGCGCGGCCACGAGATCCGGGGGCTTCGGAATCCTTTAGTTCCGCAAGGCTTCGGAAGTTTCCACGGGGACGTCGAGCTTGCGACCGAGCTCCTCCGCAACCGCCTCTTTGGGGGCCGTCTTCCAGCCGGTGAAGATCGAGCTCAAGGTGCCGGAGCGCTCCATGAAGTCGTCGCGGATCGCCATGTACACGTGGACCATGACGAAGATCATGATGAGCCATGCGACGACGTGGTGAATCGAGCGAATCGTGAACGCATCGCCGAAGACCTTAAACTGCCAGGAGACGAGCTTCCCCCACGTGGTATCGAGCTGCGGTTCGAAGAGCATGAAGAACCCCGTGAGCACCATGATCAAGGACATCACGCCGAGGGCGTAGTAGCTGAACATGGCGAGCGGGTTGTGCCCTACGTAGTGACGCTTGCGGTTAGGCAGAAAGAGGTAGAACTTGAGGGTTTCCCACATCCCCGACCAAAATTCCTTGGTGAACGGATTTTCCGCCGCGTAGCGGTTCCCCCAGATGAGCCAGTACAACCTGCCCACCCACGCGACGGCGAAGACGAATCCGGTGATGAAGTGGACGATCCTCACCCACCCCATGAAAAAGTTCGCCGCCTCGCCGGGAATGAGGGGGACGGGAAACACGAATGGGTTGCCGATGTACACCCCGGTAGCGAAAAGGGTGAAGATGGAAAAGGCGTTGATCCAATGCCACACGCGGACGGGGAGTTCCCAGACGTAGACGCGCACGTAACCGTCACCTAAATCTTGTACCACGGGGCGGCGGTGTTCGGGAACGCCGGGAGCGGCGACCCGCCGGCGTTCCCCGCCCTCGTCTGCGCGACGGTGAGCCCGCTCCCGTGCCTCGAGCTCGTAAGCCACGGCGGACCCTCCTTTTCCCTCTCCTGTCGGGGATACCCTCGCCCTCACATGTCGAGGAAGACTTCGATCGTCCGGTTTTCGGCGAGGTCCGTGAGGTGTACGGCGCACGCCATGCACGGGTCAAAGGAGTGGACGATGCGGATGATCTCGAGGGGCTGATCAGGGATTTCCAAAGGCGAGCCGACGAGCGAGGCCTCATACGCCCCTTCGTTTTGCAATGCGTCGCGCGGCGAGGCGTTCCACGTCGTCGGTACGACGGCCTGGAACTTCTCGATCTTTTGGTCCTTGATGATCACCCAGTGGCCAAGAGAGCCCCGCGGCGCCTCCACCCAACCGACGCCCTTCGTCTCCTTGGGCCAGGTGTTCGGCTCCCACTTCGAACTGTCGAAGGTGGCGAGGTTGCCGTTCCGGATGTTCGCCCAGAGGGCGGCCATGTCCTCCTTAGCAAATTCCACGGCCAAAGAGGCGTCGAGGGCGCGGCCGAGCGTACGGCCGATTGCGGAGTGCATCCAGCGGATGTCCACGGGTGCCTTGTTGAGGTTTAGGGCCGAGATCAGGTGGTTGATGCGGGAGAGGGCGTCGTCGACCGCGTGGCGGATGCGCTCGTTCTTCGCCGCGTACCCGACCATCATGCGCGCCAGGGGACCGACTTCCATGTGCTTTTCCTTCCACCGCGGGGCCTTCACCCAGCTGTACTTCCCTTGGACGTCGAGGTACTCGTACTCCTGGGTAGGTCCCGTGTAGTGGAGGTTCGTCTGGCCGTCCCAGGGATGCAGACCGTACCCAGGGGTCTCCTTGCCGTCGTACGTGTACCAGGAATGGTCGACGAATTCCTGAACCTGGTCGATGGCCCGCGGGTCGACGTCGTGTACCTCGTTTAGATTGAGGTCGAGCACCGCGCCTCGGGGGAAGCGGTAGCTCTTTACGTCGTAGATGCTCACGGGCGACAGGTCGCCGTAGGCGAGGTAGTTCGTAAGCCCGCCGCCGTACGTCCAGTCCCGGTAAAAGGCCGAAAGGACGAGCACGTCGGGTAGGTACACTTCCTTCACGAACTCGTAGGCGCGGTCGATCTGCTTTTCGACTTCCGTGAGGCGCGACGTGTTCAAGGCGTTGTCCATGTTCGGGTCGATCGGCCACGGCACACCGCCCACGGTGTAGTTCGGGTGCGGGTTGCGACCGCCGAAGATCGTGTGGATCCGTACTACATCCTTTTGGAAGTCGAGGGCTTCCAAGTAGTGGGCAACGGCGATGAGGTTGACCTCCGGAGGCAGGGCGTAGGCCGGATGTCCCCAGTACCCCGTGGCGAAGATCCCCAGCTGTCCGCTGTCGACGATGCGCTTGACCTTGTCCTGCACGTCCTTGAAGTACGCCGCCGTGGAATTCGGCCACTTCGAGTACATCTGAGCGATCTCCGCCGCCTTCGCAGGGTCCGCCTTAAGGGCGTCGACGACGTCCACCCAGTCCATGGCGTGGAGCTGGTAAAAGTGAACGACGTGGTCGTGGATGAGGATCGTCTCGTGCATCAAGTTGCGGATGAGGTGGGCGTTGTGGGGGATCTGAATTCCGAGGGCGTCCTCGACCGCGCGCACGGAAGCTAGGGCGTGCACGGTCGTGCACACGCCGCAAATGCGCTGGGTAAACGCCCAAAGATCGCGCGGGTCGCGCCCGCGAACGATGAGCTCGATGCCGCGCACCGCGGTCCCCGAGCTGTACGCCTTGGTGATCCTCTTGTTCTCTACCTCGGCCTCAATCCTGAGGTGCCCTTCAATGCGGGTTACCGGATCGACGACGACACGTCCGTTGGCCATGGAGGTCCCTCCTCACACGTCATTTGCATCGGAAAACAAAGCTAACCACCTGTTTCCCTCATGCCCACCAAGGGAAACTTTGCTTTCGCCCTCAACCTTCGTGTGCGGTTTCCTTTGCTTCTTCTGCCGCTGCTTCGGCTTCGGACTTCCGGAGGCGACGGCGGGAGATCACAGATGCGGCGGCATGCGCCGTAATTCCGAGGGCTGCGACGGCCGCGATCCCGAGACCTACCCGCTCGGGGTTGATCGTCGTCTGCGTTCCGGGGAGTTGGACGACGCGGGCGTAGAAGGGCCCCTCGTCCCAGAAATTCGGTGCGGCACAGCCGATGCATGGGTGCCCCGATTGAATCGGCCAGCTCAAACCCCCGTTCCAGCGAAGCTCTGCACAGGCGTTGTACGTCGTCGGCCCGCGGCACCCCATCTTGTAGAGGCAAAACCCTTCGCGCGCACCTTCGCTGTCAAACGACTCGACGTAGAGTCCGGCGTCGAAAAAGGGGCGCCGCTGGCACTTGTCGTGCAGGCGGTGGCGGAAAAACTCCTTGGGACGGCCGAGCTCGTCTACCTCAGGAAGCTTCCCCAAAATGGCGATGTGGGCCAGCGTGTTCGTGATCACTTCGCCGATCGGAGGACAGCCAGGAATGCGAATCCAAGGAACTCCGGGAGGAACGAAGTCGATCACGGACTTGGCTCCCGTAGGGTTGGGGTTTGCGGCGGGGATCCCTCCCCACGTCGCGCAGCTTCCGACAGCTACGACGGCCATCGCCTTCGAAGCGATTTCGCGCCACTTCTCGTAGTACCGGGGTTGGCCGGCGATGGCCAACGCGCCAGGCATCGTGGGAAGGCTTCCCTCTGCGGCCAGGATGAACTGCCCCGGGTACTTTTCGACGATTTCTTCGACGTGCTTTTCCGCCGCGGTTCCCGACCCTGCCATGAGGGCTCCGTTGTACTCGAGTGAGATCATGTCAAAGAGGACCTTTTCTACTGTCGGCTGGTACGAACGAGTAAAGGACTCCGTAGGACCGCTGCAGCTTTGAAAGTCCATCCAGATCACGGGAATGCGGGGCTTTGTCTCCATGGCCCGGACGACCTTCGGCATCTCCTTGAGGTCGAGCCCCAGAGCGAGGGTCACGGCAGAGGCGATCTTGAGAAATTCGCGGCGCGAGATCCCCTGCTCGAGGGCTTCCTCGTACATCGACTTGCGGCGCACGTCAGTCGACGGTGCCGACATCTGCTCCCTCTCCCTTCCTCCGACGTTTTGCCTGAAAGCCCTTTCGCGCGGCGCCAAACGAAAGCGCAGAACGATACGACGACGTCCGTTGCCCCGTACGGTACCTAGGTTAGCACTGTGAGTAAAGTAATTACCTTGGCCTACATCAAATGTAGCACAGGGTCAATAGGCCCGCAAGAGTTTCTCGTTGAGAATCGCTCGAAAAAAGAACCTCCCCGCAGAAAGCGCCTCGGGGAGGAGGAAATTTCGCAGAGAGGAAACCGGAGTTCGTGCTACTATACAATCCTTTGGTGCTACCAAAATGGTGCTGCCCAAGAGGAGGAAAGCCGTTCCGCTCCCGGATGCCCTACGCGTGGATCGGCGTGCCAAGGAGCTGAAATCCCGCCTCGCCGAGCATCTCCACCAGGGTGGGATGGGGATGTACGGTTTCCGCAAGCGCGAAGTCCTTCGCCCGTAGGTGCCGAAGGAGCGACCCCTCGCCGATTAAATCGCCCGCCCGCGGGCCGACGATGTGGACTCCGAGGATCTCCCCGGATTCTTCCTCGGCGACGAGCTTCACAAAGCCGTCCGCCTCGCCTTCGATGAGCGCCCTCCCGTTTGCCCGAACGGGAAACTTCGCCGTACGAACAGCAAACCCCGCTTCCCGTGCCTCCGCCTCCGTGTACCCCACGCTTGCGACTTCCGGCGAACCAAACGTCGCCCGGGGGATGTCCCGCGGATCCGGCTTCCGCACATCTTCTCCGAGCATGGAACGCACGGCGAGGATTGCCTCGTGCGAAGCCTTGTGTGCGAGGAGTGGCGCTCCGGCGACGTCCCCTGCGGCGTACACGCCGGGTTGGTCGGTCTCGAGGTTTTCTTTGGTGACGATGAACCCGCGTTCGCGCCGGACGCTCGTTCCCTCGAGTCCGAGGCCTTCCGTATTGGGAATTCGACCGACCGCCACGAGGACGAAGTCGACGTCGAGGGCGAGCTCTCCTTGCGGCCGCCGCACGTGAACGACTGCCGACGTATCGCGCCGCTCGATGTCTCCCTCGTGGAGAGCGGTCCCGGTGTACACCTCGATGCCGCGCTTTTTGAAGATCCGGGTGACTTCGCGGCTCACTTCTTCGTCTTCCAGGGGAAGGATGCGGTCGAGGGCTTCGAGGAGGTATACCTTTGCACCGAGGCTGTGGTAGATGTAAGCCCACTCCACGCCTATCGCTCCCCCGCCGACAATGGCAACCGCCTTGGGGATGCGCTCGAAACGGAGGGCGTCGTCACTCGAAAGAACCACGCGGCCGTCGGGCTCCATTCCTGGGAAGTACCGGGGAAGCGAACCCGTAGCGAGGAGGACGTGCTGGGCGTTTAAGATCCGACTCTCTCCCCCATCTCGCGGAAGGACTTCGACGCGGTTGGCACCCTCCGTCGACCAGGGGAGGAGGCGGCCCGTACCTTCGTAGACGTCAACCTTACCCCGCTTAAGGAGGAAGGCGATTCCCTTGACGAGTCTACCGACGATTTCTTCCTTACGGGCGAGCATCTGCGCCACGTCCACCTGCACGCCCTCTACGCGTATGCCTTGGGCTAACGCACTTTCGCGGAGAAGCGTGTAGAGCTTGGCCGTTTCGAGAAAGGCCTTCGTAGGAATACACCCTCGGTTCAGGCAGACGCCCCCGAGCGCATCTCGTTCGACAAGGGCCACTCGTTTGCCTCGGGCCGAAGCGTACAAGGCTCCGACGTAGCCCGCCGGCCCGCCGCCTATCACGATGAGATCGTAGGTTCCCATGTCCCCACCCCTTTCTCAAATTCCGGCTACATCCTGCGGGCTTCTAAGGCGGCCAAAAGTCGCGACGTCTCTGCCCGCAAGGGCTTTCGCCAGGCTCGCGCCCGGGCGATCCGCTCCTCGGCCATCGCCTCCGCTACGGCGTTGGGATCGCGACCCTCGGCCTCTGCACGACGGAAGATGGCGAGAAGGACGTCGTACAGACGGGAAACGCGGCGCAAGGCCCGCGACTCGTCGTACCCCATGAATTCGTCGAAGATGTTGATCACGCCGCCCGCGTTGATCACGAAGTCCGGTGCGTAAAGGATTCCGCGTTGACGAAGGAGTTCGACGTCTTCCGGGCGCGAAAGCTGGTTGTTGGCCGACCCGGCCACAGCGCGTACGCGAAGCCGGGGAATCGTCTGCGCGTTCAAGATCCCACCCAGGGCACACGGGGAAAAGACGTCTGCCTCCACGTCGTAAATCTCCTCGGCATCTACGACCTCGGCGCCGTGGGCGGCGGCAAGCGCCTCGGCCTTTTCCCGATACACGTCGGCGAGGATGACGCGCGCGCCCGCTTCGCGGAGAAGAGGTACGAGGTGCGAGGCAACACTTCCCGCACCCTGTACGGCGACCGTTCGCCCTTCGAGGGAATCCGAACCCGTGAGGTGAACGAGGGCCGCCCGAATGCCGGCAAAGACGCCGGCGGCCGTTGCGACGGACGGATTGCCGCTGGAGTTGTACTCCCGCGGCAGCCCGGTCACGTACGGCGTCTCCCTCAAGATGATTTCCATGTCGTCGGGTGTCATACCCACGTCCTCCGCCGTCACGTACCTACCTCCCAGAGAATCCACGCAGCGGCCGAAGGCGCGGAGCAACCCTTCCGACTTGTCCTTGCGGGGATCTCCGAGGATGACGGCCTTCCCACCCCCGAGATCGAGCCCAGCAAGCGCGTTTTTGTACGTCATTCCCCGGGCCAGGCGAAGGACGTCCTCAAGAGCGTCTTCTTCTGTTCGATAGGGCCACATACGAACGCCGCCAAGCGCAGGTCCTAAGGTCGTATCGTGGATGGCGATGATCGCCCGAAGGCCTACCTCCGGATTCGTGCAAAAGACCACTTGCTCATAGCTTCCGGCAACCATGCGTTCCAATACCGACATGCTTTCCCTCCCCCCGTCTTTTGCCCCAGGCTTTCCCTATTGTGCGTCATCGCACGCGGGATGTAAAGCGCGGCCGCTCAGGACAAAGAAAGAAGGGGGCTAAGGCCCCCTTCCCCGTTTTGCACGTGCGAATGAATGTACATGCGCAAGGCGGCCATCTGGGGAAGTTCGGAAGAAAGGCGTCCTCGTCGCGAAAACGCAACGAGTAAGGGAACGACGACGTGCTTCTACTTCCTTCGCTTCCGAATGCTGTGCTCGACCCGGAGCTTGTCGGCAATCATGGCAATGAATTCCGAATTCGTAGGCTTTGCCCGAGATTGGGAAATCGTGTAGCCGAAGTACTTCAAGACGGCATCTGGGCTACCCCGCTCCCACGCAACTTCGATCGCGTGACGTATGGCGCGTTCCACGCGTGTGGGCGTCGTGTGATACTTCATGGCGATCTCGGGGTACAGAACTTTTGTGATGGACCCCAAGATCTCCATGTTCTTGTAGACCATGGCGATGGCTTCCCGAAGGTATTTGTAGCCCTTGATGTGAGCCGGAACCCCGATCTCGTGAAGAACGGCAGTGATCTGCGCGTCGAGGTACGCGTCGTCGATTTCCGCAACAGATGCCCCTTCCACGCCTCCGCCTTTTTCCGGATCACCTCCAAAAACTCCCGCCGGAGCCGCACTGCCCTCCCCCACGGAAGAATTCACGATCTCGCGGATGCGCGCTACAAGCGTCTCCAAGGAAAAGGGCTTTAGCAGGATGTACTGCGCTCCGAGCTCCGAAGCGCGCCGTACGGCATCCTCGTGTCCGAAAGCGGAGATCACGAGAATTTTGGGGTATTTCAACGTCTCCTCCTGCGAGAGGCTGCGCCTTTCCTTGGAAAGCTGCTCGAGGACGCTAATTCCGTCCATGACGGGCATGATGAGGTCGAGAAGGAGCACGTCGGGCTGACGTTCTTGGATCAGCCGGAGAACCTCCCTTCCTTCGTTGGCTACGCCTACAACCTCCATGTCTTCCTGCCCTTCCAGGTACGCTTGAAGCTGGCGTGCGAAATCCTTGTTGTCGTCAGCGACAAGCACACGGATCATTCCAGGAATACCTCCTTTTGAGGTGAAGTTTGAGGTAAAGTCCCGGGAAAGACACGGAGGGGTCGAGGAGAACCCGGTCTTGCCCCGTTTCTCCTCCCGTCCGGAAAGGCCGCTCCCCGGGAAGACGCATCATTTGAAAAAATTCAGCCTTTCCGGACTCTGCGTACAGTATAGCACTGCAGTTCCAGTGTGTCAAGATAGAAGACCGAAAATTTCTCTTAGACGCACTTGAGGAAACGATCCTACAGTGCTAGGAATGACTTCCTGGCCGGAAATCCCTACTTCCTCCTCCCATATTCTCCCTCCGGAAACAAATTCCTCCTCCCGGCCCGAGCTTGCCAGAAGTTTTTTGGCCGGCCTTGGGAGTTGGACCGTCTCCGTCTCCGCTTCCTTCTGAGGCACTCGCTTGAATGAAGTTTGGTCTTCCGACAGAGGAATTCGGGTCTAGCACGGGGACGGGCGAACGTTTCTCGGGCTCCGGAGCAAAAAAGGAGGGACCCCGGGGGATCCCTCACACAACGGCGGCGTTCTCACGAAGCTTGGTTCGAACGGTGGAAGCGGCGCTCCCCACCGTAGTGTATCGGTAGTTCGGCAAAAACGTTGAGCCGACGAATTCTTCGGTCGTAGACAGACGGGGCTAGCGTTTGTCGGACGCGAACCCACCTCTTTCCCACATCCACTCTGCCGCCACGGCGTACCCTTTTCGTGGATCTCCGACGAACACGTGGGTAACGGCCCCGACGAGCTTCCCGTTTTGCAAGATCGGGCTGCCCGACATCCCCTGTACGATTCCCCCTGTCCGTTCGATGAGACGAGGATCGGTCACGCGAAAGACGATCCCTTTGGTGGTAGGCCTGCGTTCCCGATCGACACCCTCGATTTCGATCTGAAAACGCTCTACCTTCCTACCCTCTACTACGGTGAGGATCTCCGCCGGCCCTTCCACGATTTCGCTCACCCGAGCCAGGGGAACGAGGGGGGAACGGGTAATCTCCTCCGGTAGACGGTCCAAAGTGCCGAACACACCGAAATCCGTGTTTTCCGTTACGTTGCCGATCTTCTCCCCTTCGGAAAAGATCGCCCGAATGGCCCCTGGCTTCCCCTCTTCGCCACGTTCTACGGAAACCACGGTCGACAAAGAGACGCTCCCACCACGGGGGATGATAGGTTCCCGCGTATCTTGGTCTAAGATCACGTGGCCCAGGGCAGCAAAGCGCTTGCTCGTAGGATCGACGAAGGTGAGCGTGCCGATTCCAGATGCACCGTCGCGCACGTAAAGCCCGAGTTTGTAGCGATTGTCCTCGGGATCGAGGACGGGCTGTACCTGCACGGTCCGAACCTTCTCCCCACTTCGTACAAGCAGGGTGAGAGGCCGACGTTCGGCGCCCGCGCGTTCTACGAGTTCCCCCAAAAGCTCGGCACGGTCCAAGGCGACGCTGTCCACCGTGAGGATTCGGTCACCTACGTGGATGCGAGCTTCCTCTCCGGGAGACACGAGATGGCCATCATTTGTAGGAATTTTCTTTACCCCAACTACGAGGAGCCCCTCATCCTGGAGCTTAATCCCCAGGGAGATGCCGCCGGGGTGAACGCGAAGGAGAGTGGGAGCCGGAGCTTCGCGCTCCCTCGGCGACCCCGTTTCTCCGGACGGACGAGAGTCTTCCGGCGACGAAGTTACCAAAGTCGCGGAAAGGGGTTCCGTGCCTTCCGGGGGCTTTCCGGCTTCTTTGTCCCCAGACGTCGGAGAAAGGGGCGTGGGTGCGTCTGTAGTCGAAAGGGCGGACGAATCGGCGGAGGAAAAGGCCGGCAGGACGGCGAAAGACGAGGGGCTTTCTCCGGCGACGGGGAGGAAGGCATGGGCGAGGACGAGGAGGGGCAAGATAAGGGCGAAAACCCTGCGCGAAAACGTGCGCCGAGGGCGCACGAGGTGCGAAGCGCGATTCCACCTCACGGTTGTTCCTCCTCCCCGGCTGGCCCGACGACGATCCGTCTACGCTATACTCTCTCCGTCGCCAAAGGGCTTTATAACGCTTGGTTCTTGCCATGGGAAGAGGACAAAGGCAGACGGCTACGCATCCTCGGCATCCGGACGGCGCTCCCCGTCGGTGGGAAGGCCTTCGTCGCCGCGGCGGGAAGCGGCGGCGGACCGCAAAAGGGACCGGGCGTGGTCGCGTGCCGTCTGCGCTACGGTCCGTCCCGCGAGCATGCGCGCGAGTTCTCGAACCCGCTCTTCTTCGCTGTGAAGCGCGGCGGCGGTCGTCCGTGTCTTCCCTTCCCCGACGACCTTGCCGAGGGTGATGTGGTGGTCGGCAAAGGCGGCAACTTGGGGGAGGTGGGTGATCGCGATGACCTGTCGGGTGCGACTCAGGTCCTTGAGCATGCGGCCAATGGCCTCCCCGGCACGCCCACCGACGCCCGTGTCGATCTCGTCGAAGACGAGGGTCGCCCCTCCTTCCTCGTGAAGCACGGCGCGAACGGCAAGGGCCAGGCGAGACAGTTCCCCTCCGGAGGCGACGCGTTCAACCGGTCGCGGGGGTTCTCCGGCATTTGCCGAAAACCAGAACTCCACGCGCTCAAACCCCGAATTCGGAATCCTACGGAGGCGGAATCCGTCTTCCGCGAAGGGATCTTCGGGCACGAGCGCCACCTCAAAGCGGGCGTGCTCCATTTCCAGCTTCCGCACCTCGCGCTCGACGGCCGCGGCAAACGCGTCCGCATGCGTGCGGCGCGCTGTACTTAGGCTTTCTGCGGCGGCCTTGAGCTCCTTGCGCGCCGCCTCTACCTCCCTCTTGAGGAGTTCGCCGCGTTCTTCGTACAGGAGGAGTTCCTCCCTTTCGGCCCGTGCGGCGTCGCGGTAGGCGAGCACGGCTTCGAGCGATCCTCCGTACTTTTTTGCGAGATACCGAAGGCGTTCGAGCCTTTGGGCGACTTCGGCCAGGCGCTCTTCGTCCGGAAGGTAGTGCGGCAAACGAGACTTCAAGGCGTGCCCGAGTTCCTGAAGGTCGAAGAAGAGCGCGTCGAGACGCTCGGCAAAGGGGCCGAGTTCGGGGTCCGACGCAGCCGCCTTGGAGAGGAGGCTCGCCGCCGCGCCGACCCAATCGAGGGCGCGGTTTTCTTCGAGGAGCGCCGCTGCCGCCTCTCCTACGGCACGGTAGAGGGCGTCCGCGTTTTTGAGACGGCGGTATACCTCTTCGAGTTCGCGGTCTTCCCCTACCTCGGGATCGACGCCTTCGATTTCCCCTAACTGGTAGGTGAGGAGGTCGAGACGGTCGAGGGCCTCCCTCCTCCCCTTTTCCCACCGCTCCCAGGCGGCGAGGGTATCGAGGTACCGGCGCAAGCTCGCCGCATACGCCTGCTTGCGTTCGCGGGCGCCGGCGTAGGTGTCGAGCCACGCCGCGCGCACCTCTTCGGACGTGAGCAGGGATTGGTCGTGTTGTTCGTGAAGATGAACGAGACGAGGAGCGAGCTCGCGAAGGAGCGAGGCGGGTACGGGACGACCGCCAACGCGGGCGATACTCCGGCCCTGCGCGCCGATTTCCCGGCCGAGGAGCAGGTAATCCTCGTCGAGGTCGAGGCCGTACGCCTCCAACACGCCTTCGATCTCGCGCCGTTCCTCGGGCGTCTCGATGTCGAAAAGGGCTTCCACCCATGCGCGGCTTTCGCCGCTGCGGACGAGATCGGCACGGGCCTTTCGTCCCAACACGAGGCCAACGGCTTCGAGGAGAACGCTTTTCCCGCTTCCCGACTCACCTGTGATTACCGTAAGTCCCGGGGAAAACTCCAACCGAAGTTCCTCGATCACCGCGACGTTGCGCACGTACAGTTCGCGCAACATCCCCCTCACCTCTCCCGCCCCAATGCCCAACCGTACCGTAGCGGGCAGACGCTTTTTCCCGGGCTACAATGTGTCCCCCGTTTCCCCTTCCTCCAACGGGCTTTCGCCTTCTTCGTCGGCCATTCCCGAAACCGCCGCCGAGCGCTCAAGCAGGCGCCGTTCCACGGTGCGCGCCGCCGCGTGGTCCTTGCAGATGAGGAGGCAGGTGTCGTCTCCGCAAATCGTCCCCAAAATCTCCTCCCATTCCTGTGCGTCGATGAGCACGCCGACGGCGTGGGCATTCCCCGGAAGCGTCCTCAGAACGATCAAGTTGTCCACGCGGGCTACCCGCACGAGGACGTCCCGAAGCATGCTCCGCAGCCGCTCTTCGGAACGAAGGGGATTTTCCAACGGCAGGGCGTAGCGGTATCTTCCTTCGCCTATGGGGATCTTGATGAGGCCGAGTTCCTTGATGTCGCGCGAAATCGTAGCCTGCGTCACGTGAATCCCCCGCCGCCGTAGGTGCTCGGCCAAAGCCTCCTGCGTCTCAACGGCGTGTCGGCTTACGATCTCGCGGATGAGGAGCTGCCTCCGTTCCTTTTCCAAGTTTCATCCTCCCCGTATCCTGGAGTTTGCCTCGAAGTGGGGGTTGAGGGTCGTCTCTTCCTCCCGCTCCCTCACAGAAGGATTCCCACGAGCAGGCCGAGGAGAAACGCCCAGAACAGCGACTGCCACCTCCTCCGCCGGGGTGCCCATAGCCCGCGGATATGGAAACGGATCGTCTCCTCGCGCTCTCCGTCAGGAGAGAAGAGGATCACGCCGTCCGCATCTCCGAGCAACTGCAGCGAGAGGAGGCGGTCGCGCACGGCGCGGCCTCCCTCTTCGAGGAAGCTCCAATCCTTGAGGCGAAATACGACGAAGCGCTCCCCGTCGCGTTCCACGAGGGAGAAGTGAAGCCGGCCTTCCCCAAGCTTTTCCTCCGCCTCTAGGCCGCGGGTGACGACCACCTCACCGCGCAGATCCGAGGAAAGCACGCGGAACCCGCGGCGCACGAGGCGCGCGAGCTGGGGGGAGTTTTCCGGTATCGGCCGTAAGCGGGCGCGAATCCCCCGCCACGCTTCCCCCAAGAGCACGACTGCGGCGGCCAAGAGGAGAAGGTACAAGACCGGACGGTCCTCCGCGTAAAGGGGCACGTCGCCCTCCCCCGCCCTTCCGACTCCGCGTTTTCTCTCTTCGGGAACTTCGCGGCAGGCGAGGAAAATCCCTTCCCCGACCGATGCGACATGCCAGGAAAAGGACCCTACGGTTCCTTCGGGTCGGGCGAAGAGGCCTCCTCCGACGGCACGGGCAAGCGCAACGCATTTTCGACGAGGACTTCGTCGTCGTCCGAAGCTTCGCCTTCGGAAGAAGGCGCCACCGGAAAAGGCAACCGGCGCGCGTAGAGGAGGAACTCGAGGTTTCCGTCCTTCCCTCGAATCGGCGAAGGGATGAGTCCAAGGGGACGAAAGCCGTGTTCTCGCGCGGACGCGAGGACTTCGCGCAAAACCCTCCGGTGAACCTCCGGATCGCGCACGATTCCTCCCTTTCCCACGTCGCGCCTACCCGCCTCGAACTGCGGCTTTACGAGGGCCACGAGTTCCTTTCCTGGCTCGAGAAAACGCGCCAAGTTGGGAAAGAGGAGGCGCAGGGAGATAAAGGAAACGTCGATCGTCACCACGTCGGGAAGGGGACCGGGAAGCTCCTCGGGAGAGAAGGTGCGGAAGTTCGTCCGTTCAATCGGCACGACACGGGGATCGCGGCGTAAGGACCAGGCGAGTTGTCCGTACCCAACGTCCAGAGCGTACACGCGGGCCGCGCCGTGGCGCAGCGCACAATCCGTAAACCCTCCCGTCGATGCGCCTACGTCCAAGACCGTCTTGCCGCGAAAGTCGATGCCGAAGGCGCGGATGGCGGCCTCAAGTTTGTAGCCGCCGCGGCTCACGTAGCGTTCGCCGCGCGCCCGTACTTCTACCGCGGCATCGGGGGATACAAAGGTACCGGGTTTTTCCGCCCGTTTTCCGTCTACGAACACCTCGCCGGCGAGAACGGCGCTTCGGGCCGCCTCCCGCGACGGGAAGAAACCCCGCTCCAAGAGGAGGACGTCCAGGCGAACTCGCTTGCGCGCACCGGGTCCTTCGCCGTCTTTTTCCTTACGAACCAATCCCACCCTCCTCCCGTACGGAAGGGGCGAGTGCGTCGCCGCGCAACCGCGCGTACAACTCGTCGGCTATGCGTTCCGGGACAAGTCCCGCATCCCGGAGAAGGTCGGAAACGGAACCGTGGGGGATGAAGCGATCGGGTAAGCCGAAGGCGCGCACGAAGATCCCAAGCTGACCCGCCTCGGCCAGCGCCTCGAGGACGGCCGAGCCGAAGCCCCCTTGGGCGCTCGCTTCTTCTAGGGTGGCCACGGGAATGCGCTTAGCGGCGAACTCCGCGAGCATTTCCCGATCCAGAGGCTTGATGAAACGGGCGTTCACAAGGCCCGCCGACAGGCCGCGGCGTGCGAGGAGCTGGGCGACCTTTTCCCCCAAGGCGATCATGTTCGGACCTACGGCGAGGAGCATGAGGTCCCGGCCCTCACGCAGCACCTCCCACGATCCGATGGGAATCTCGCGGTACTCCTCGTCCAAGGGAACCCCTACCCCTTCTCCCCGCGGGTAGCGAAGGGCAAAGGGGCCGCCGTCGTAGCGCACGGCCGTGTAGAGGAGGTGTCCGAGTTCGTTTTCGTCCTTGGGCATGGCGAGGACCATGTTGGGGAGCGTGCGCAGGAAAGCGATGTCGAACACCCCGTGGTGCGTTTCGCCGTCGCCCCCGACGAGCCCGGCACGATCGATCGCCAGGACGACGTTTTGGCGTTGCACGGCCACGTCGTGTACGACCTGATCGTACGCCCGCTGCAGAAACGTCGAGTAGATCACCGCCACGGGTTTCATCCCTGCGTTTGCGAGGCCTGCGGCAAACGTGACGGCGTGCTGCTCGGCAATCCCTACGTCGAAGAGGCGGTCGGGGAACCTCTCGAGAAACGGCTTGAGCCCCGAGCCTGTGATCATCGCAGGCGTAATCGCCACGATGCGCGGGTCGCGTTCGGCAAGGCGAATGAGGTGTCGCGTGAAGAACGAGGCGAAGCTTGGGGGGCCTACGCGGCGGATGGGTTCCCCCGATTCCACCTTGTACGGTCCGATTCCGTGGAAGGTGTCCGCATCCTTCTCCGCCGCCGGATAGCCCTTGCCTTTCTTTGTCACCACGTGGAGGAGTACGGGACCACGGAGCTTCTTCACCTGCTGAAGGGCTTCGTCGAGGGCGGTAAAGTCGTGCCCGTTCACGGGGCCGAAGTAGCGGATCCCCATCTCTTCGAAGAGGACCCCGGGAACGAGAAGCGCCTTGAGGCTTTCCTTCACGCGTTCCGCCACCCGCGTAAGGCGTTTCCCCTGCGGAAGGCGGAGGAGGAGCTGCTCGATCTCTTCCTTGGTTCGGAGGTAGCCGCCGTGCGTCCGAAGCTTGGTGAGGTAGTGGGAAATCGCCCCGACGTTCGGGGATATGCTCATCTCGTTGTCGTTCAAGATGATGAGGAGGTCCGCCCGCAGATGGCCGATTTGGTTCAAGGCCTCGTACGCCATCCCCGCCGTGAGCGCACCGTCGCCGATGATCGCCACGACCTTACCCTTTTCCCCCTGAAGGTCGCGGGCAACCACCATACCCAGGGCGGCGGAAAGGGACGTAGACGTATGCCCCGCCTCCCAGATGTCGTGTTCGGATTCGGCGCGTTTGAGGAAACCCGAGAGACCTCCGTACTGCCGGAGGGTGGGCAGGCGGTCGTTGCGGCCCGTGAGCATCTTGTGGACGTACCCTTGGTGCCCAACGTCCCAGACGAGCTTGTCCTCCGGCGAACGAAAGTGCCGGTGAAGCATGATCGTAAGCTCGACCACGCCCAGATTGGGGGCGAGGTGCCCGCCCGTCCGAGCGACGACGTGGATGAGGCGCTCCCGAATCTCTCTCGCCAATTCGGGAAGCGCTTCCAGTGGGAGAGCGCGTACGTCGTCCGGGCCTTGGATCTTCTCTAAGTACCCCATCGGATCCCCCGCCTTTGCGTGACCTGTATACGCGGTGGTGTGAAGTCACGGCTCTGTCCACATCTGGACCCTAGTGTACCACTTCGGTACCGGGAAGTGTATCCCGAGCTCCCGTGGACGCGGGTGCGGGACTTACGACCTCAGCGGTCGCGCGCGGCGACAAACCGCGCAAGGGCCTCCAGGCGAAACGCATCTTCGCCCAAGGGAGCGAGGGCCTCGACGGCTTCTTTCAGGATGCGGTCGCGGAGGCGTTGCGCCTCTTCGAGACCGAGGATCGTCACGTAAGTCGCCTTGCGCTGCGCCGCGTCTTTCCCAGGCGTCTTGCCGAGAGTTGCGGCGTCTCCCACGGCGTCCAAAATGTCGTCCTGCACCTGAAAGAGGAGGCCGAGGCGCTCGGCATAGCGAGAGAGGGCGTCTTCCGCCTCCCGCGGTGGGCGGGCGATGCGTACTGCGGCCCATACGGCGTAGCGGAGGAAGGCCCCCGTCTTGTGCCGGTGGATTTCTTCTACCCCTTCCAGGGGCAACTCCTTTCCCTCGCCTTCCAGGTCGAGGACCTGCCCCTTGACCATCCCCTCGGCGCCTAAGGCGTGGGCAAATCCGGAGACGAGTTCGAGGGCCAGCGCGGGAGGAAAATCGGCGTGCCGCAGGGGAAGTTCAGCGAGAATGCGGAACGCTTCCGTAAGGAGCGCGTCACCTGCGAGAATGGCCATGGCCTCTCCGAACACCTTGTGGTTGGTGGGTCGGCCCCGGCGGTAGTCGTCGTCGTCCATCGCCGGGAGGTCGTCGTGGATCAGGGAATACGTGTGGGCCATCTCCATCGCCACGCCCACGTCGAGGTAGCATAATCCCTCCTTTCCGAGGCTGTCTAAGGTGGCGACGAAGAGGAGCGGGCGAAAGCGCTTTCCCCCGCCTTCGAGGGAATACCGCATCGCCTCGAGAAGGCGCGGCGGGGCCTCCCGCGGAAGGAGTTCGCGCATGCGCAGTTCGAAGCGGGCGTTGACGACGGACGCATATGCGGCGAGATCAAAGGCGTGGGTTCGGGTCATCGCCTTCCTCCTCTTCCCCAGGGAACTCTTCTTCGAACTCGATCTCGTCTTCCCACTCTGCGAAATCCTCTTCCCCCTCGAAGGGGAAGAGTTCATTCTCCGACGCGGGAGCGAATCCCTCCGAAACCTTCGGCTCGGGGGAAACCTCTTCTTCGCGAAGGCGGCGAACGCGCTGTTCGAAACGGTTGAGTTCGCCGTTTAAGTAGCGTACGAGGCGCGTTCCCTCTTCGTAAAGCGACAGCGCCTTGTCGAGGGGAAGGTCGGCCGATTCCAACCGCTCAACTACCTCTTCCAGGCGTGCAAGGGCCTTTTCAAAGGTCCACGCGTCCTTGCCTGCGCGTTCCAAGTCGTCCAAGTCCTCTCCCTCCCGTTTGCCTTTCTCGGCCCGAACCCGCTCCGGCGAAAGGCCAAAAGGGGCCAGTTATGCAGGATGCTGCCGGAAAAGTTCTACGGCGACTTCTCGTCGGAAAGCGGGGGTGCGGCGTCTGCGCGGCGGCTTCCGGTTTTCTCCGATTTCGCATGGGGCACGCGCTCTGCCGGGGCCCCGAAATCGCGCCTTTCCGCGGGCCACACGGGGAGACCCCCCTCCTGCCGAACGGAAAGGAGTTCCAAGGCCTCGGCGAGGAGCGCGCCATCCGACAGGTAGGCCGTAAACCTCCCCGCCCGAAAGACGTCTTCGGCGCGGACGAGCGGGCGGCCCGATGCATCCGCAAGGTAGGCGTACCCCCGCGCAAGCGGGCGCAACGGGTTCGCTCCTTCCAAGCGTCGGGAGAGGAGCGCCAAGGCATGTCGGCGATGGTCGACGTACCTGGCAACCCCCCCGTGCAGGCGAATGCGGAGGCTTTGGACGTGCGCGCGTTCGGCCGCAAGCGACAGGCGACGAATTGCCGCACCTCGGAGGCGGTCTTCGAGGCGGAAAATGCGAAAGCGCGCCCGCTCGCCGTACCGCTGCACGGCGTGCTCGAGGCGCTCTTCGAGCCGGTCACAGGTTTGGCGGTAGGGGCCGAGAAAGCCCAATGGGTCTGCGAAAACGCGCCGGCGTGCGAGCTTTTCTACCCGCTCTTTCGCCGCCCGAAAGCGCATCCGCCAGCCGTTGAACAACCGCTGCTCCAAGGTCCGAACGTGGACGAGGAGCATCTCCTGATCGGGAACGACACGTTCTGCGGCTCCGGTTGGGGTGGGGGCACGAAGGTCGGCGACGAAGTCGGCCAAAGTCACGTCCGATTCGTGACCGATACCCGTAACCACAGGAGCAGGAAAGGCGTAGAGCGCCCGTACGAGAGTTTCGTCGTTGAACACCCAGAGGTCTTCGATGTCCCCCCCGCCACGCACGACAAGGAGGACGTCTACGGGGGGATGGTGGTTGCGAAGCCGCTCGAGCGCGCGCAAGAGAGACGGTACGGCGTCGTCTCCCTGAACGAGGGCGGGGGCAAAGACGACCTCTGCTCGCGGGTAGAGGCGGGCAAGGGTGCGAAGGACGTCGTGAACGGCGGCGCCGTGTTCCGACGTGATGAGGCCGATGCGTTCGGGAAAGCGCGGAAGGGCCCGCTTGCGCGCGAAAAGTCCCTCCGCTTCGAGTTTCTTTTTGAGCCGTTCGAACTCGAGGAACTTTAGCCCCAACCCGTAGGGATGCATTTCCTGAACTATGAGCTGATACTCCCCACCACGAAGGTAAACGTCGATTCTCCCCCGGGCAATCACCGTGATTCCGTCCCGCGGCCGAAAGGTGAGGGCTTGGTTAGCCCCTGAAAACATCACGCACTTCAGCCGTGCAGACTCGTCCTGCAAGTTGAAGTACATGTGCCCGCTGGAGTGGTGGCGGAAGTTCGAAACCTCCCCCTGCACCCAAACGTTTTGGAGAACCGGATTATTGTGGATGGTGTTTCGAACGAGGTTCGTAAGCGCCCTTACGCTGAGAAAGGAGTTCGTCGCATTCCCGCCCTTCCCCCGAAGCACGTCCCTACCTCCTTCCCCCGCCAACGCTCGTTTCCGAGCTCCCGTACCCTATGCCCTACGACGAACGGCCGCAAGGTGGGTATTGGCGAGGAGCATGGCCACGGTCATCGGACCCACGCCACCGGGCACCGGAGTGATCCACCCCGCGATCTCTTCGACCTCGGGGTGGACGTCCCCGACGAGCCGCCCGTCCTCCAATCGGTTGATCCCGACGTCCACCACCACGGCCCCCGGCTTCACATAACTCCGGGTGACGAGGTGGGGACGCCCTACCGCGACCACGAGGACGTCCGCTTCCCGTGTGACTTCCTCCGGTCGTTCGGAACGCGAATGGAGCACGGTTACGGTCATATCCTCAGCGAGGAGGAGGAGCGCGGTGGGCTTCCCCACGATGTTGCTCCTCCCGATCACGGCGGCACGCTTTCCCCGAAGCGGTACCCCCGTCTCGCGCAAAATCCGAAGGACTCCTTGCGGGGTGCAAGGGACGAAGTACTCCCCTACCCCCGTGAGCATGCGCCCCATGTTTACGGGCGTAAACCCATCGACGTCCTTCTCGGGAGGAATTGCCTCGAGGACGCGGGCCTCGGAAATGTGGCGCGGCAGCGGCAGCTGAACGAGAATCCCGTCCACGTCCTCATCGTCTGCGAGGGCTGCGACTTCTGCGAGCACTTCGTCTTCCGATGCCTCGGCAGGAAGATGCCGAACCGTCGAGCGGATTCCCACTTCTTGGGCGGCCTTCGCCTTCTGGCGTACGTACACCTCCGAGGCGGGATCATCGCCCACGAGGAGAACGGCGAGGTGCGGGACGATCCCCCGAGCGGTAAGGGCCTCGACCTCCTGCGCCACCTCCTTGCGGACGATTTCGGCGAGCCGTTTGCCGTCGATGCGTATGGCCACGTCTACCGTCTCCCTTCCTCTTCTGGCTCCGATCCGGAATCGGATGCGTCCTCGGAATTGGGACCTGTGCCAGACGCCTCGGACAACCGGCGCTCGCGGTAGATGCTCGCGAGGACGCCGTTGACAAAGGCCGGGGCACGGTCGTCGCTGTAGCGCTTGGCAAGTTCGATGGCCTCGTCTAGGGATACCCGGGGAGGGACGTCGGGAGAGTGGAGGAGCTCGAACGTTCCAATGCGCAAAATCGCCCGATCCACCGGGGAAAGGCGGTCGAGCGTCCAGTCGATGAGGTGGGCTGAGATTTCCGCATCGATTTCGGCGAGGTGCGCGAGGACCCCCTCTACGAGGAAAGAGGCGTACGCCCGAGATGCGTCGGGGACGCGCAGGTCTGCGAGAGCTTCTCGGGCGTCGCCTCCCACGAGGTCGATGCGGTAGAGGGCCTTAAGGGCGGCTTCCCGTGCCTTTCGTCGACTCATCGCGTCCTCCCTTGCGCGAAACAAAAAATTCCGGAAACGTCTGGATTACGAGCTTCCGGAGCTCCCCATCCCCGTCGAGCCAGCGCCCGATCTCGTAAAACAGGGCGTAGATGAGCGCCACGCCGAGCATCTTCCAAAAGCCGAAAAAGAGGAAGACGAGACTCAAGAGGGTGGCGAAGGCGAGCATCCCCGCCCTTCCGGGATGAGCCCGGAGCCACTCCCGAAGCTCCTCACGCACCGCCGACCCCCCCTATTCGCCCCGCCTCCGGCGCACGGAACCCGCCTTGGTTACGTTGTCGACGTAGACGGAGATTTGGTGGATGGGGACGCCGGTCGCTTCTTCGACTTCCTGTTTGACCTCACTTTGAATACGGCCGACGAGGTCGGGAAGCGGCTCTCCGCCGGAAACCTTTACGCTTATGGTATACCGGTTCCCTTCGGTTTCCGAAGGGACGAAGCGCACATGGGTTTCCTGAATCCCGGGTATCGCCTCGACGACGCGCTCCGCAAGTCTCTCCATCGCCGCGAGCGAAATCCGGGTCTCGCCCAACTCCGTTCGGGAGAGGAGCGCCGGAGGCTCTTCTTCGCCCGCACGATACAAGAGGTAGCGGAGCGAGCCGAGGAGGAGCAAAAACGCGACCGTGAGGACCACGGCGCGTAGCTCTACCCGCGCGTAGACGTACCCTAAGCCGTCGAGCACGCCGGTTTCGAACACGCCGAGGCCGACGATCAAGAGGAGAAGGGATGCCAACAAGGCGAGGAAGGAAAAGACCTTGAGGAAAAATCGGTCTACTGGGTGCATCGCAGGCCCATCCCTTCTTTCCTACCGAACGCGGGGCGGTTCGCTCTCCTCGTCTTCCTGGGGACGGGCGGGCGAGGGAAAGCGAAGGTCCACAATGTGCACGTTCACCTCGACGACGCGAAGTCCCGTCATCGTCTCGATCGCCCGACGTACGGCATCCTGTACCTGGCCGGCCACTTGGGGAAGGGCATACCCGTATTCGACAACGAGGGAGAGATCCACGGCCGCCTCTTCTTGTCCGACTTCGACTTGGACGCCCTTGGTGAGGTTCCGCCGTCTGCCAATGCGTTCCGTAATGTCTCCTACGAATCCGCCGGAAAGATCGGCAACGCCCTCCACTTCCCGCGCGGCAATCCCGGCTATAGTGGCGACGACTTCGGGAGCGATGACGATCTTTCCCAGCGGCGTTTCTTCGTGGGGGTACGATCCTTCCAGGTGCGCCATATGCGCCCACTCCTCTCCTGGCCGTTCTCTCCCAGTATACCAAAAACCACTAGCAAACCAAACGACCGCAGGCCATCAGGAACCGGCGACGCCTGCCCGGCGCGACGCGAGGAACTCCTCCAAAAAGCCGGTGTGCACATCTCCTCGGACGAACTGCGGATCATCGACGATCTGCCGACAGAGCGGTGCCGTCGTCCGCAGGCGGTCTCCTTCGAGGACGAGTTCGTCGAGGGCGCGGCGCATGCGACGGATGGCTTCGTCCCGCGTTTCTCCCCACACGACGAGCTTTGCCACGAGGGAGTCGTAGTGCGGAGGGATCACGGCACCAGGTTCTGCGTACGTGTCTACGCGCACGCCGAATCCCCCCGGAAGGTGGACGCGTTCGAGACGCCCGGGCGTGGGGAGAAACCCGCGCTCGGGATCTTCGGCGTTGATCCGGCATTCTATGGACCAACCCCGGAGCACGACGTCCTCTTGTCGAATTTCCAGGGGTTCGCCGGCGGCGAGGCGGATCGTCTCGCGGACGATGTCGATCCCCGTAACCCACTCGGTCACCGGGTGCTCTACCTGGAGGCGCGTGTTCATTTCGATAAAGAAGAGTTCCCCCGTGCGGACGTCGTAGAGGAATTCCAGTGTCCCTGCCCCCACGTACCCGAGACCGCGCACGGCGCGTACGACGCGTTCGCCCAGCTCTTCCCGCATAGCAGGAGTCAGGGGAAGAGACGGCGACTCCTCGAGGAGCTTTTGGTGCCGGCGCTGGAGCGAGCACTCCCGCTCGCCCAGATGGACGACGTTGCCGTATCGGTCCGCAAGGATTTGAACTTCGATATGGCGGGACCGTTCTACGTACCGTTCCAAGTACAGGCCGCCATTCCCGTAGGCGCGCTCCGCCTCAAGCTGGGCTGTGCGGAAGGCGGCACGGAGCTCTTCGGGGGTGCGGGCGATGCGCATTCCCCGTCCCCCGCCCCCCGCCGTCGCCTTTACGAGGACGGGGTAGCCGATCGCCTCCGCTTCGCGCAAGGCCTCTTCGACGTCGTGGAGGATGTCCGTCCCCGGAAGTACGGGGATCCCCAGGGAACGCATCGTCCTCCGCGCCGTAGCCTTGTCGCCCATGCGGGCAATGACCTCCGAAGGCGGGCCGACGAAGGTAATCCCCACCTCTTCTACGAGTTCGGCAAAGCGCGCGTTTTCCGCGAGAAACCCGTACCCGGGGTGGACGGCGTCGACCCCGAGGAGCGTCGCAAGGGTGAGGAGGTTCGTGATGTTCAAATAGCTCTCCTGAGCGGGTGCCGGGCCTATGCAGTACGCCTCGTCGGCAAGCCGCGTGTGGAGCGCCCCGCGATCGGCTTCCGAATACACGGCGATGGTTCGGATTCCCAGCTCCTTGGCGGCGCGCACGATGCGCACGGCGACCTCACCGCGGTTCGCCACGAGGAGAGAGGAGAACACGTTACCCCTCCTTCCGGATGAGGAAGAGAGGTTGCCCGTACTCGACGAGTTGGCCGTCTTCCGCGAGGACCGCGTGCACAATCCCGTGAACGCCGGCCTTGATTTCGTTGAAGATCTTCATCGCCTCGATGAGGCATACGACCGTATCCGGGGTTACGCGATCGCCCACGCGCACAAAGGGCGGCGCCGTAGGTTCCGGGCGCGAGTAAAACGTTCCTACGAGCGGCGCCCTCACACTCTCCAAGCCTTCGAACGCCTCCTCAGCGGTCTCCGAAGGTTCGAGGAGCTCCGAAGGGCGCTCATGCTCGGACGCGACGCCCTCCTCTTCCCAAATCGCCCGGGATTTCGCCTCCGGATACGAGACGACGCCCGCCGGCCCGCCTCCGCCGGGAAGGACGGTGGCTTCGGACGCGCGCGGGGTCTTCCGCAGGACGAGTCGTTCGTCTCCCCGTTCCCAACGGAAGTACGCAAGGGACGAGGCGTCAAAGAGGAGAAGGAGCTCTTTGATTTCCGAGATATCCACGATCGGACCTCCCGAACCGTGCGTTTCCCGAGTCCTTGCGCCCGACCCCCACCCCATTCCAAAAGTCGGGGGGACCTCCTCCCCACCCCGAGAGTCGGGGAAAGACCGGGAAGTCGGCTCCCATTATATCACGAGCGGACGGGGGCGGAAGATCGGGTTCCCTTCCCTATGGAGAAGGGGCGCCCGAGGGAACGCCGTCCGTACGGGAGGTCACGGCCGCGCCGTAACCGTGACGTCGGTCCCTTTGAGATTCGCCTCCTTGGCGACGATGCCGATGATCTTGACCGCCTCTTCCGCGCTCAGCGCGTTGGCCTTGACAAACACGTGGGCGCGCTCTTCGTCGAGGATGACCACCGCGTCCGGGTAGCCGGCCGCCTTGATCGCCCCTTCGAGGGCGATTTCCTTGCTCTCCAGATCTTCCAGTCGGCTGATGCGGGCGCTCGCCGTCGCTACCGCGTCCTTGTCTCCCGTCTTTTCGTTCAAGATCGAGTAGTACTGTTCGAGGATGCGCGAGCGGCTCTGCTCGCGTTCGAGGCGGAGGAGGGCAAAGGCGTCGTCTCCCCGCGCCGTCCTCAGGGCTACGTCTCCCTTTTCTCCCGATGCAGCTTCTTTGCCGGTGGCGTTCGAGGCCGACTGCGCCGAAGGGGCCGCCTCGTCCTTTCGGGCGACTTCTCCTTCGGGGGGCTGGGAAAAGAAGAGGTAGTACACGGACATCACGGCGAGCAACGTGAGCATGAGCATGAACCAAAACGTCTGCGGGTGACGGTCCTTCACGGCACCTTCTCCCCTTTCCTTTCTTGCCGATCTTTCCCGGTCGTCCCCTCACGGATTTGTGCCCCGCATGGGGACGACGGCGATGCGGTGGGCGGGTACGTCAAACGCGCGACCTACGGCTTCGACGATCCAGAGCTTCACGCGGGCATCCTCGGCACCCCGGACGACGACGACGACGCCGCGGATGCGGGGTTGAAGGACCTTGCGCATGATCGGTGTTTCCCGATCTCCGGAACGCAGGGAAACAGGTTCCTCCTCGCGGGTTTCTTCTCCCGTGGTCCGCGTCCCGCCTTGCGCATCTCGTTCTTCTACCGCCGTGCGCGTAGAGCGAACGTGCGTCTCCCAAACCGTTTCCTCCGAGGAGTCGACGGTCACGAACACGCGCACGTTTCCGGGACCCAGGACTTCCTCAAGCAGTGCCGTGATCCGCTTTTCGTACTCGGCTTCGTATCGGTGAAAGGCGGGAGAGGCCGCGCCGCCGGAGTCGGAGGGCGGGGTATCCTTCCGAACGTCTTCCGCAGGTGGAACCGGCGGGCTCGGACGGGGAGCCGGGGTGGCAAAGTGCACCCCCAGAAGGACGAGGACGACGAGGGCGAGAAGGAAGATCCGGTGCCTGGTCCCCGAGGGTAGGGCGCTCCACTCGGGAAGACGGAAGTGCGACATCGTCGTTCCCTCCAAGCCTGGCCAGTTGAGGAGGGAGGTGACTTTCCCGCCCGGCCGAAGGGATCACTCCTTTGCAGGTGCAAAGACGACGTGGACCACCTCCGAAGGAAGGCCGAACCGTTCGGCGAGGAGTCGCCTCGCCTTGTCCTCAACCTCCCGGTGTTCCGGCGTCTCGTTCCGCCGGGAAGGCGGCGCACCCGTCGAAGACGCGGCGAGGGATCCGGGTTCCGTCGCGACCTTCCTTTCGGGTGCGAGCACCACCTGCGAGACGACGATCGGGGGTACCGTGACGGAGACGTGTCCCGGCTCGTCTTTTCTAGCCGTACGCGGCCCTTCCGTGAAATAGACCACGACTTCGGCAACGCGCGGCTGGGCCAACGACCCTTCGAGACGAGCGTTCACCCGCTCTACCGGAAGTCCCGCGGATGCGAGCTGGGACGCGATTGCTTGGGCGATACGCCCTTCGGATTCTCGAAACACTTCCCGAGAGAAACGTCCGTCTCCGTCGGCAACGCCCGAAGGCGGGCGCGCCGCCGAAGAGGCGCCTTTAGGCGGGGACAGGATTTCGTCGATGCGCCGGAGGAGGTCCTCGTCCGCCGCCCAAGGACGGTGGAGCGCCGAGGCGATGGGGCCGATGAGGGCCGTGAGGACGACCAGGGAGAGTGCGAAGCGGGCGTATTTGCGCAAGGATCCCTCGGGTAGGAGGAGTTCTGTCAACGCGGCAAAGAGAATGAGGCCCACCAGCTCCTTCACCCAGGCAAACAGCCCCGACATCCCCCTTCCCTCCCACGCCGTACAATCTTGAGCAAGCGACCGCATGCCGTCCGCCCCTACAGGGCAAGCGCGGCGTAGGGATAGGCGAGAAAGACGAGCACGGCCACGAACAAAAAGAAGAGGATGGCCACGAGGATGAGCGCGGTAAAGAGAGCGTATAGAGCCTCGGAAATCTTCCCGAGGAGAGCGGGAACTTCTTTCGTGCCGAGCGGTTCGACGAGGGCGGCGGCGAACTGGTAAAGGAAGGCGAGGACGAACACCTTCAGCGCGGGAAAAAACGTAGCCCAGGCGAGGGCGACAACGCCGACCGCCCCGACGGCGTTGCGCAAAAGCAGAGAAGTCCCGAAAACCGTTTCTACGGCGTCGGAAAACATCTTTCCGAAAAAGGGAAGGAAGGTGCTCGCGGCAAACTTAGACGTCCGGAGGATGAGGCCGTCGCCCGCCGCAAGCACACCGCCGTACACGGCCGTCAGCCCGAGGAAGAGCGTAAGGGTAATGCCGAGGACGACGAGCCCTCCCTGACGAAAGAGGCGGCTCAGGCGGTGCAGGGGAAACGAGGGGGCTAGCGAACTCACGATTTCGAGCACCGCCGAGACGAAGAGGAGGGGAAACACGAGGCGGGAGACCAACAGCGAGGCGAGTTCGAGAAAGGAAACCAGCACGGGGTGAAGGAGGGCCGCCGTAGACGCCTGACCTGCCGTCGTATACAGGGCAAAGAAAAGCGGAAGCGCGGCCGCCATGAGTTCGACCATGCGCGACGTGCCGTCCAGGGCCACCCGGTAGGCGAGGGAAAACCCCTGAAAGGCGAAAAGGGCGAGGAGAAAGAAACCGACGGTGGTTGCCGCCTTCCCTCCCGCGGAAAAGGAAAACGCCGTCTCGAGGTGTTCGAGAAGCGTAAGGAAGAGGGCGAGGAAGAGCACCACCCCGAGGCGTCCCGAAACCTCGCCGATTTCGCGAAAGGTGTAGGAGACGAGGGCGCGGAGAAAGGCCCCCGGATTGAGGAGGATTCCCGGCTCCCGCAAGAGAGACGCGAGGGAGCTGTCGTAACCCCGGGGGA
This sequence comes from Brockia lithotrophica, assembly GCF_003633725.1. NCBI lineage: Bacteria > Bacillati > Bacillota > Bacilli > Thermicanales > Thermicanaceae > Brockia > Brockia lithotrophica. Next base: position 428,627 of record NZ_RBIJ01000001.1, read on the forward strand.
GGAACGGGCCGTATTCGCGGCGGAGCTCTTCCCACCAGCGCTCCAGGTCGCGCAGATCGATTTCCCGAAGAAGCGCTTCTTCGCGTTCCGGAGAAGCGACTCCTTCGTTTCGGGACCGCGGGTCGTAGGAAGGGGAATTGGAGGTCGGCGGGTCCGCGCGCGGCAAGGAGTCTCCTCGGAACGGTCGGAAAGGTTCGGATCCTCCCCCAGAAGCGGCGGAGGAGGCCGCGTATGCCGAAGTCGGCTCCTCGAAAACAGCGAGGAAGGACGCGGCGAAGACAAGGAGCGCGCCCGCGAGCAAAAGGCGCTGGAGCGGAGGAACCGGAAGCCGCACCGCGTTCCCCCCTACGGCGTGAGTAGTCCGGAAATGGACTCGACGAGAGTTTCGAGAAGCGGCAAGGCGAGAAGGAGGATGAGCACACGACCCGCCAGTTCGACCTTTTTGGCCACGGCCTCTTCGTGCGCGTCGCGGCTCAGCTGGGCAGCAAATTCCGTGAGGTAAGCGATTCCGAGGATTTTGAGGAGGATTTCGAGGTGGGGGACGCGCACGTGCGTCTTCTCCGCGAGACCGAAGAGGGCGTCGAAGATGAGGCGCAGGGCGTCGAGCAGGGAGAAAAAGATCGCGATGCCCACGAGCAGGCTGACGAAGAGCGCAAATGCGGGGAAGCGTTCGCGCAAAAGGAGGTTGAGCGCCGTCGCCACGAGGGCGAGGGCCACGATGTGCACGATTTCCACAGGACATCGCCCCACAATCGGACACGGCGGCTGCGCGTTCGACCCTTTTCCGAGGCCGTCCTTGGCCGAAACCGGCGGGATCAAAGGCGAAAGAGGCGTTCGAGTTGGGCGAACAGGCGGTACGTGGCATCGACTACGAGGTACAATCCGGCGAGAAACCCGAGGTACGTGATGAGCTGGGCCCACTCTTCCTTTCCCGCCTGTTTGAGAACGGCGTGGACGATGCTCAGGAGGATCGCGAAGGCCGCAAGGGTGAGGACCCGGTGCACGTCGAGGCCTAAGGCGTCGAACATCCGCTTCCCTCCCGCTTTCGGCGCGTGCCGCGCGTCGTGATCCGCAGGGGAGGAGGAGGGAAGAACGCTTCCGACCGAGGAGGGACGTCGCCTAGAGGACGAGGATTCCCAGGGCGAGCCCTCCCAAAAATCCGAGGTTGCGGTAGAGCCCCGCGTACCGCCGCTCCTCTTCGAGGGCTTCTTCGATGCGGCGCGCAAGTTCTTCGTCCGTGCGGCGGAAGACGCGCGCCGCGTGTTCCACGTCTCCTCGCCCCAGCGTCGATCCCGCTGCCCGCAAGAGGCGTCGGTCCGCTTCCCGCAGGTTCGGGACGAGCGGTTCGAGTGCGGCATCCCAAGCCTCGCCGAAGGAGCGCGCGCCTTCCGCGAGTCTACGGGCGAGGTCGGCAAAAAACCCCCGAAGTTCTTCGGGACCCTCTGCGGCGAGTTCACGCGCTACCTCGGGTAGGGGCACCCTGCGGACGAGCACTTCGAGTTCCAAGAGGACGAACGCCTGGCGAAAGGCGCCCAACAGGCGCGTCCGCCTTCGGTACCGCTCTCCGGCGTTCCATCCGACGCCCGCGCCGAAAAAGAGCAGTGCGAAAAAGAGAAGGGGCTTCATCGCCTTCCCCGTCCCTTTCCCGATCCTCGGAACTTCCCGAATCCGAAACGTCAAGCCTCCCGCCGTCCAAAGCTTGCGGATCCTTCGGAAGCAAGAACTCCGCGGGGGCGTACCTCGGGACGATCGGAGCGACCGAAACCTCGGGGTTCGGCTGTGGAACGGTAGAGCGTCTTCCCCGAAGCATCTTCGATCGACGCAACTTCTGGAAGGAAGGCACCGCGCCGAAGGACGACATAGAGGTCGAAGGGGAGGAGTAAGTCGGCCGCGACCAACCGCCGAAGGAAATCCTCCCGCGAGGGGGCGTGGGCCGTTGCCCACACGGCAACGCCGGCCCGACGCATGTCCCAGAGGAGTGCCAGCTCCTCGCGGGAGGCGAGTTCGTCTACGGCGACGACTGCCGGGGCCATGCTTCGGAGGGCCATGGCGAGCGCCGCGGACTTAGGAACTCCTTCGTACACGTCTGTCCGCGCCCCCACAGGAAGTCGGGGAACCCCATCGGCAAGCGAAGCCAGCTCGCCACGTTCGTCGACGAGGGCGACGCGGGACCCCCGCCACACGCCGGGAATTCCGTCCGACGCCCGTTGTACGAGGTCGCGGAGGACCGTCGTTTTCCCCGAACGCGGGGGTCCGATGAGGAGCAACGAAGGGGGCGCATCGCGCCGAGCCGAAGAAAACACGTACGGGTACAGGGGGGCGGCCGCCCCTTCCAAGGTCCGGGCCAGGCGGATATTCAGCGAGCTCACTTCGACGAGGCGAAATCCTCCGTCCGGGAGTGGGGTTCCGCGTCCGGAGAGGCCGACGCGATGTCCGCCGGGCAGATAGAGAAACCCCTCCCGCCACCCGCTTTCCCGCGCGTACGTCGAGTACTCCGTGAGTCGAGCTACGAGGCGTTCGAACTCCTCGACGTGTAAACGGAGCGCTTCCTCGGGTACCGAGATCAGTCGTCCGTCCCCTCGCAGAAAGCCCTCCTCCGGAGGGGCCACGATCTCCAACGGGCGCCCTTTGCGGATGCGGATTTCTTCCAACCGTTCTCCGAAATCCCGCGCCAAGCGACGGAGCGCCGGACGAACGCTCTCGGGAAACAGGGCGAAGAGTGCCTCCGGGAAGGAAGGCACGTAAGCGTCGGGCCGCACCCCGCCACCTCCTCTGCCCCACTCTCTCCGGCGGAAAATCCGATGTGGACAACGGGGTTTGCTTCATCCCTATGCCCGTTCGTCTCCTCCTAGACCGACATCGGGGGTACACCGGCACGGCCCGCATCCGCACGTCACGGAGCCCGAAAAGAAAAAGCGCGGCGGCGCCGTGCGCCGCCGCGCTTTTTCCGAAAGCCTAAGGCGGGAAGGGGTCATCGAGCGCGAATGGCTACGTACGCAGGCTCTTCGTCCTCTTCCGCCTCTGCCTCCGCCGAGCCCAGCTCGAGTTCGAGGATCTGGGTCGGCGCGTGTCCTTCTTCGACGGAAATCCAGAAAGGCTGGCCGCATTCCGGACAGACGACCTTTACCAACTCACTTCCCAGCCATGCTTCGCTTACGAGGAGGGGCGTGCCGCAGTGTGGGCACTCGATTTCGATAAACTCCCCCTCCTCTTCCTCGTCGCGGGCGGAGGCCTTCGTCCGATTCTTCCCGGCGCGCCCCCGCTTGTCCTCCTCTTCCTCCTCTTCTTCGTCCTCCCAATCTTCGTCTTCCTCGTCCTCTTCGTCTTCTTCCCAATCCTCGTCCTCGTCTTCGTCCCACTCTTCTTCGTCTTCGTCCTCCCATTCCTCGTCTTCGTCTTCGTCGTCTTCCCAATCTTCCCAATCCTCGTCTTCGTCTTCCTCTTCTTCGTCCTCCTCCCACTCTTCGTCCTCGTCCTCGTCTTCGTCTTCGCCGGAGAGTTCCTCCTCGATGTCCATGAGGTCTTCGTCGATGGCGTCGAGGTACATCTCCTGTTCTTCCAACCGGGATTCCAGGGCTTCTACACGGGAGACGAGTTGCTCGAGGAAGTCGAGCAGGTCTTGAAAGAGCACCCCTTCCCGAGTCGTCGTTTCCCAACCGAGGCCTTCGATCTTACCGCGCAAAAAGGCAAGGCGTTCGCGCATCTCCATCGCGTGGACCTCCCTCACGTTAGGTTGAGATGGGGATGAGGCTCCGAACGTCGCCGCATGCCTCGCCGTTTCTCTTCGTAGTATGGCCGATACCGGGTCGGTTCCATGCCCGTCCCCACACCTCTATCATATCGCTTTGGGTATGCTTGGAAACATCAAAACCTAGACGCGGACGAGCTTGGGCGCATGAAAAAACGCCCGGGAAGAATCCGGGCGTCAGGCGCGGGATACGTACTCCCCGCTTCGCGTGTCCACGACGATCCAGTCCCCTTGGTTGACGAAGAGCGGTACCTGTACGACGTACCCGGTCTCGAGCTTCGCAGGCTTCGTCGCTCCGGAAACCGTATCGCCGCGGATCCCCGGCTCCGTCTCCACCACTTGGAGCGTCACCGTCTGCGGCAGATCGATTCCGAGTACCTCGTCGCCGTAAAACATGACATGCACCGTGAGGTTTTCCTTGAGGAAGTTCACCTCGTGCTCGAGGCGCGAACGCGGGATGGTCACCTGTTCGAAGGTTTCCGTGTCCATAAACACGTAGTCGTCGCCGGAAGCGTAGAGGAACTGCATTTCGCGCGTGCGCACGTCAGCCCGCGGAAGCTTCTCCCCTGCACGAAACGTCGTCTCGCGGATGTTTCCCGTGCGGAGGTTCTTGAGCTTCGCGCGGACAAAGGGCGACCCCTTCCCGGGTTTCACGTGCATGAATTCGAGTACCTGCCAGGGGTCGTTTTCCCAGATGACGACAGCGCCGGTGTAGAAGTCGTTGGTGGAGATCACGCCTGCCCTTCCCTTCTCTCCCGTACGGGGCGCGTACGGGTTGCGTTTCGAAACCCCCGAGAAAGACCATCGGCCCCCGGGGAAAACCGCGACTTCCATTGTACCGAGGCGAGCCCAAGATGTAAAGCTTGCCGTTTTTCCCACTGCGGGGCGGTCGCCTCAACGCAGCCGAAGGAGCTCTTTGGGCAACGTAGAGAGGAGCACCGCGCCCGACTCGCCTACGAGGACGTCGTCCTCGATGCGCACCCCTCCAAGGTCGGGCACGTAAATCCCCGGTTCGATCGTGACCACCGATCCCGCCTTCAGAGGCGTGGCGCGGCCGGGACCGATCGTCGGATCTTCGTGTACGGCGAGGCCGATGCCGTGCCCCGTAGCGTGGCCGAAGTACTTTCCGTAGCCCGCACGCTCGATCGTCTCCCTCGCCGCGGCGTCGACCTCCTCGGCGGTGACGCCGGCCCGCACGCGGGCCACAGCTCGGAGCTGGGCCGCGAGGACGGTCTCGTAGATCCGCAGAAGCGCCTCCGGGGGATCGCAGAGGGCCACGGTGCGTGTGAGGTCGGACACGTATCCTTCATACACGGCGCCGAAGTCGAGGGTGACGAGCTCGCCGCAGGCGAGGGGCTTGTCCGTCGGCATTCCGTGGGGCAAACTCCCGCGTACCCCCGAAACGACGATGGGGGGGAAGGCCGTCGCCTCAGCGCCTGCCTCGCGCATGGCCCGCTCCAAGGCCCAGGCAACCTGGCGTTCCGTCCGGCCGGGGCGAATCTCCGGAAGCACCGCGCGGAACGCCGCTTCCGCAATCTCTACCGCCCGCCGGATTTTGGCGAGCTCGGGAGGATCCTTGCGCACACGAAGGCCTTCGAGCGCTTCTCCTGCATCCTCCCAGCGCACCTCAGGGCACACCTCGCGGGTGACGGCAAGAAGGCGCTCGTACGCGCGCACGCTCATCGCGTCGCCTTGGAAGGCGACGCGGGCCGGACGGGATGTGCAGACGGCGCGCACTACGGCTTCCTCGGGTTTCCGTTCGTGGTCTACGACGCGCACCCCGGGACATTCACGTCCCGCCTGTTCGAGGTAGCGAAAGTCCGTGAAGAGGATCGCCTCCTCGCGCGTGAGGAGGAGAAGGCCGCTCGATCCCGTGAATCCCGAAAGGTAACGGCGATCTTCGGGACGGGAGATGAGGGCGCCGTAGAACCCCGCGTCCGCCAGCCGGGCGAGAAGTCGCTCGCGGCGGGAACGGAAATACTCGCGTTCTTCATGTTCCACGTATGGCCGGGACGACGGGAGTGCCCACGGCTCTGGCTCCCCGCGCCCGCGTTCACCTCCGTGACGAGGAACTCGACCTACGAGAGACGTCCGAAACTCCGCACCCGTCGCCCTACCGGGCACCGCGTAGGTAGCGCACCAACCCCCAAAGCGCGACCTCGTACACCGAGGCGCCGAATCCCGAGATTTGGGCGAGAGCTACGGGGGCGATGAGGCTCTTTCGGCGAAACGGCTCGCGCGCGTGGACGTTGGAAAGGTGGACCTCTACCGTGGGAATCCCGACGGCCTTTACGGCGTCGCGGATTGCCACGGACGTGTGCGTGTAGGCCGCCGGGTTCAGGATGAGTCCGTCCCATCCCTCGACGAGCTCGCCAATCCACGTGACGATCTCGCCTTCGTGGTTGGACTGCGTAGCGTACACGCTCACCCCCAGCTCGGCGGCCAGCCCTTCGAGACGGCGGTTGATTTCTGCCAATGTGGTCGTCCCGTACACTTCCGGCTCTCGGCGCCCCAAGAGGTGGAGGTTGGGGCCGTGAATGACGCGGATCCTCACGCACTTCCTCCTCTCTCGGGGCTCGTGAATTCCACGGTTAACGAATAGGTGAGGAAAAGGCCGTACAGCACGGATAGGCTGTAGACCGCCGCCAACGTGCGCGCGTCGGCCTCCCGACCGACGAGGAGAAACCCGAGGAGGAGGCCGAAGACGATTCCGAAGTGGGGCCACGGTCTCCGTCCTAGGGTGTACACGTAGGCGAGGGCGAAGAGGAGGGACGTGCCCCAGACGAGGAGAAACGAGAGAAAGACGTGGGCGGGCGTAATGCGCACGGGTACGGCGAGAAAGGGGCGAAGGAGGTCCACGGGAGACAGCGTGCTCAGGTTCAGAGCAAACAGGGCGTATCCTGCAAGGCTCACGAAGAGGGCGGCAAAGGTGGCCACCTCAAAGGCCTTGGCGATCGGATTTGTCCCCTCGCCTTCCCGCCGTCGGCTGCGGCGGCGTTCGATCGAAGTCCTGCCGTTCACGGAAACACCCCCGTCGTCCTGCCCCGGCTCGGAGGTATGAGAAACGAATACGGCAAGCGGGCAGGTTCTAGGAGGAGTATGCGCCAAAAGCCGAAAACCCTAACGCCCGCCGCACCTTTTGCAGACGATCCGTTTCCGCTTCGGAGGAACGCGTTACGAAAGAGGAATCCGAAGTCCGGGAGAAGCGAGGAGGACCTCTCCGGGGAACTCTGCCTTTGCCTCCTCGACGAGGAGGACAGGGATCCCCTCGTGGGGGAGGTGCGTGAGGACGAGGGTTCGGACGCCTGCCTCGCGGGCCAACCTCCCCGCCTGGCGCGAGGTCATGTGACCGCGGGCCGAAGCCTTGTCCTCCTCCCCGGCGTAGAAAAACGCGTCGGCGAGGAGGAGCGAGGCACCGCGCGCAAAGGCGACGAGGTCGTCTGCGTAGGCGGCGTCGGCGGTGTAGACGACGTGGAGGTCGTCCAGCTCCAAACGTACGGCAAAGGCGGGGACGGAATGCTGCGTACGGCGAAAGCGCACGCGCCACGGGCCGATCGTTCGGACCTCGTCCTCTGCGTAGAGATGGACCTCCGTCCCGGGAATCCCGACGTACGGCGAAGCGGCCCCTTCGGGCTCACGGGGCACGTACACGGCGAACGGTGGAAGGGACTTCCGCTCGCGCAAAAGCTGCTGGGCGTAGAGGAGAGGGCCGAGGTCGGCCGCGTGGTCGAAGTGGTAGTGGCTGAGGATGCACGCGGACACGTCCTCGTAGCGGTGCGTCTGCAGAAGTTCGCGGAGGACACCGCTACCCGCATCGAGAAGCAGGCGAAACGACCCGGCAGTAAGGAGGTACCCGGCCGTTCCGTTCCCCGCCTCCGGATAGGCGCCGAAGCTGCCTAAAACGAGGAGTTCTCCTCTCACGGGTTCTCCTCCTCCCTCTCGTCTTCCCCATCTTCGGATGCGCGGGCGCGAAAGGCGAGAAACTCGGCGTACACTTCCGGGTGCTCTGCGAAAAACCGCAGGAGGTCTCCTAGCGCGTCGAGCGTCTCCGGACTCACGTGGTGCTCCATTCCCTCGACGTCGCGGGCGACGGCCGAATCGGGCACCCCCAACCGTTGGAGGAACTCTTCCAAAAGTTCGTGCCTGTCCGCCAACCTGCGCCCGAGTTTCTTCCCCTTGGACGTGAGGACGAAGCCGCGGTAGCGCTCGTACTTTACGTATTCGTGCTCGTCCAGCTTTTGTACCATCTTCGTCACGGAGGAAGGGTGAACGCCCAAAAGTTCGGCCACATCGGCCACGCGGGCATATCCCTTCTCGCGGATGAGGTTGAAGATGGCCTCGAGGTAGTCTTCCATGCTCGGGGTGCGCATGGCCATCCCTCCGTGTCGCATACATCATACCGTGTCGGCGGACCAGAAACAACAAACCCCTTTCGCGGAATGGACGGAATCGGTACAATGAAACTATTCACGTTGCCGTGTATTTCGGAAACGCGGGCAGCCGGAGGGATGGACCGTGCAGGTCATCTACGGAACGGAAATCCTCGACGCATCCGACGTTCGAATTTCTCCTTGGGACCGCGGCTACCAATTCGGAGACGGTGTATACGAGGTGGTGCGGATCTATCGCGGTCGCATGTACGCTATGGACATGCACCTCAACCGCCTGCGCTACAGCTTGGGCGAACTTCGGATTCCCGTCCCCGAAGGCGTAGACAGGTTGGAAGCGCTTGCAGAAAGGCTCGCCCGCGATCAAGGGATTGACGAGGGGATCCTCTACGTCCAAATCACCCGAGGTGTGGCAAAGCGCACGCATGCCTTTCCTCAAGAAGCGCAACCGGTGCTCGTAGGCTACGTAGAGGCCGTTCCCCGGCCTCTAGAGGAATTCGAACGGGGGATTACGGCGATCCTCGTCCCCGACGTCCGGTGGCACCGCGTGGACATCAAGAGTCTGAACCTCCTGGGCAACGTCCTCGCCAAACAGGCGGCCGTAGAGCGAAAAGCGGGCGAAGCGATCTTCATCCGGGGCGACGTCGTCACGGAGGGTTCCTCCACGAACGTCTTCCTTGTCCGCGACGGCGTACTCGTCACCCACCCAACGGGGCACCACATCCTAAACGGGATCACGCGCCAGATCGTCATCCGCCTCGCGAAGGAGCTCGGGATCCCCGTGCAAGAGGAGGCCTTTACGCCCGAGGCGCTGTTTGCCGCCGACGAACTCTTCCTCACGAGTACAATCCACGAGGTAACGCCCATCGTGCAGGTAGACGGCCGCGAAATCGCCGACGGGCGCCCCGGTCCCGTCACGCGGCGCCTTCAAGAGGCGTTTGCGGCCACGCTTCCCCTCTGAGCACGGACGGCGTGTTGTCGTCTTCCCTTCCCTATCGCCGCCGGAAGGTCCACCCTTCCTGGCGGTATTTTTCTTCGGCGAGTTTGTCTGCGAGGACTTCCTCTGCGGGGTGAAGCTCGTCCGGCTCGAGGCGAATTCCGAGCGCTTCTTCAAACCCCTGGCGAAAGGCCCGAACCACTTCTTCGAAGTCGGGCCGGTACCCGAGAACTTCGGCCATCGTCGTGGCCCTCCGCCGGTGGTACTCTTTGGCCTTCAAACGTTCCCCCTCATCGGCAAAGGGGAAGAGGGCAAAGAGGAGGTCTACGTCCGAGGTAATCGGAAGCGAGCCGTGTTGGAGCACGCCGCCTTCGGAACGCATCTGGGCACTTCCGGCGATCTTCTTGCCTTCGACCACCAGTTCGTAGGGAGAAGGGGTATCGAAGCAGTCGGGGGAGGAGCCGGAGTCCTTCGTTCGGGCGTCGCGATTCGTTTCCGGGGCGAGCTCGGCGGGGATGCCCAGAATTCGGTAGCCCGCGAGAAGACCGGCGCTCAAGAGGCGGTACGAGGCGAGGACGCTTTCCGGGGCGAGACGGTGCCCCACCGAGAGAACCACGCTGTACGTGAGTTCGTCGGCGTGGAACACCGCCCTTCCGCCCGTCGGACGGCGGACGAGGACGACGCCGTGCCGGGCGAGGGCTTCTACGTCCGCAGCGGTAGAGACCTTTTGGGCGTAGCCGAGGGATAGGGCATACGGCTTCCACGTGTAGAACCGAAGCGTCGGGGGAGTGAGGCCCGCGACGTGGGTCTGAAGGATCGCCTCATCGACGGCCATGTTCCAATGCGGATCGCCGTCCCACGTCTCTACGAGACGCCAGGTTTCTTGCGGAAACAAGGCAGGGTCTCCCCTTTCTTTGCGTGTTCCCGAAAGGTCCGACTTTGGCAAAACGGCCGCAGGGGGAAAAAGGCTTCCTTCCGAAGGCCGCGAAAAGAACTGGACGATAGGTTCCCTTGTTCAGAAAAACTCAGGAAGAGAAAAGGTACGCCAACACCATTTCTCCCGCATAAGCGGCGAGCACGGCGGCGACGACGACGAGAAGCAGGTTGGCGCGAAAGTAGGCGAGCACGGCGGCCACGCCGGAACCGAGGAGCGACGAGGCAACGTGGCCCGTAGCCGTCCAGATGCCGGGCACGAGGAGTGCGCCCAAGATCGTGTAGGGCAAGGCGGCGAGGTAGGGGCGCAGGCGAGGCGGAAGCCGCCTCCCTCCCACCGCAAACGGCACGAGGCGGGAAACATAGGTCGCCAAGGCCATGCAAAGGATGAGGCACCAGACGGAGACGTTCACGAGCCCACCTCCTCTTCCGCCTGCTCTCGTCCCAAGCCGAGAAAGGGTGCGGGAAGGGCGGCCAAAAGCGCGCTCACCACGACCGCAACACCTCCCGGAAGCCGAGGAAAGGCGGCGTGAAGACCTGCAGAGAGGAACACGGCGAGGAGGGTGAGGAGGAGGGGTTCCCGCGCGCCGCGCAGGTTGGGAACGAGGAGTCCAAGGAACATCGCGTACAGGGCGATGCCGAAGCTCGCCTCGAGGTCGGCGGGAAAGACCGCCCCCAACAGGTACCCGAGGACCGAGCCACCGACCCAGCCGCTGTACGCGACGACGCCAAGCGCGAGCTGACGGGCAAAGGTGAGCTCGCCCGGGGCAAACTGGGCCACGGCATACGTCTCGTCCGTGAGAAAGAAGGCGAGCACGGCCCGAAGAAGCGGAGACCGGCACGTCTGGCGCTCCGCCAACGTCGCCCCCATGACCATGTGGCGCAAGTTGATGAAGTACGTGAGGAGGGCGATGAGCCAAGAGGAGGTCCCTTGGAGAAGGAGGTGCACGGCCATGAGCTGCCCCGCTCCCGCAAAGACCAGGGCGCTCATCCCCGCCGTCGCCCAAAGGTCGAGGTGGGCTTCCTTGGCCACGAGGCCGAAGGCGATACCGATGGGGATGTAGCCCAAAGCTACGGGCAGGCCCAGGCGCGCACCGTCCCCGACCTCGGCACAGAGGTTACGTCCGCCCAAGACGGTCGCCCCTTTCCCACCCGATGTTCGCGGGCAGCTCGCCATACCCGAAAGCCGAATCGGTCTACTGCGCCCGCTCCGGCGTGCGGTAGCGAAGCACGGGTCGACGAGCGGCCTTGACGTCGTCGAGGCGGCCGACGGGCGTGGTATGGGGAGCCGAACGCACGCGCTCGGGATCCCGCCTCGCCTCGTCGACGATCGCCCGAAGGGCGGCGGCAAAGGCGTCGAGCGTTTCCTTGGCCTCCGTTTCCGTAGGTTCGATCATGAGCGCCTCTTCGACGATGAGGGGGAAGTAGATCGTGGGCGGGTGGAAACCGTAGTCGAGGAGGCGTTTGGCGACGTCCAACGTTCGGACACCCGTTTCTGCCTTGACGTTCTTGCCGGAAAGGACGAACTCGTGCATGACCGGGCCCGGGTAGGGCGCGGCAAAGGTGTCCTTGAGGAGGGAGAAGAGGTAGTTCGCATTGAGCACTGCGCGCTCGGCAACCCGCCTTAGCCCCTCCGGACCGTGGAGCAGGATGTAGGCGTACGCCTTGACGAGTACTCCGAAACTCCCGGCAAAGCTTCGGATGCGTCCGACGGACTTGGGCGCTTCTTCCACGAGGGTGAAGCGCTCGCCGTCGCGGACGACGCGCGGTACTGGGAGGTAGTCGGCGAGGAACCCCTTGACGCCCACGGGTCCCGCTCCCGGGCCGCCGCCTCCGTGCGGCGTACCCAAGGTCTTGTGGACGTTGACGTGCACGATGTCGAAGCCCATGTCTCCGGGACGGGCCACCCCGAGGAGGGCGTTGAGGTTTGCTCCATCCATGTAGAGGAGCGCCCCGGCCTCGTGCACCCGTTCGGCGATCTCGAGAATTTGGTCTTCGAAGAGACCGAGCGTGTTGGGGTTCGTAAGCATGAGCGCCGCCACGCGTCCTTCGTGCTCGGCAAGGGCACGGCGCAACGCCTCGAGGTCGAGCCTCCCCCGGGAGTTCGACGGGAGCGTCACCGCCCGGAATCCCGCCATGGCCGCGCTTGCGGGGTTCGTCCCGTGGGCGGAGTCGGGAACGAGGACAACGTCCCTCTGCTCTCCGCGCTCGGCAAAATAGGCGCGAACGAGCATGAGCCCCAAGAGCTCGCCGTGGGACCCCGCCGCCGGGAGGAGACTCACGGCGTCCATGCCGAGGATTTCCCGCAGGTTGCGCTCGAGACCCGCGAGAACGGCGAGCGCTCCCTGTACGAGCTCCTCCGGCGCGTTGGGGTGGAGGTCGCGAAATCCCTCGAAAGAGGCGACGACCTCGAGAATTCTCGGGTTGTACTTCATCGTGCACGATCCGAGAGGATAGAACCCGGTGTCCACCCCGAAGTTTCGCTGGGAAAGGGCCGTGTAGTGGCGTACGACCTCGAGCTCGGAAACCTCCGGCAGTTCGGGTGGTGCCTTGCGCACGTACGCCTCGGGGATGTCCAAGGGAACGTCCGCAAAAGACGGAGCGTCGAGAAACTCGATTGCCCGCCGTCCGGGAACGCTTCGTTCGAAGATCAGCTTCACGAACCACTCACCGCCTGGGCGAGCGCCTCGGCAAAGCGCTCAATTTCCTCCCGCGTTCGGACTTCCGTCACCGCCACGAGGAGGTGTGTCGGGTATTCGGGGTAGCGCCGGGAAACGTCGTATCCCGCCACGAAGCCGCGCTCGCACATTCGCGCGAGGAGCTCCTTCGCGGGAACGCCGACGTCGAGGAGGAACTCGTGGAAGAACGGTCCCGTATGCACCCGGCGAAGGGGGGTGCGCGCTTCGATCGTCTGCAGGGAGTAGTGCGCCTTTTGGGCGTTCAGGCGGGCGAGGTCCTCAATCCCCCGCTTACCCAAGAGGCTCAAGGTGATCGTCACGGCGAGGGCCATGAGGGCCTGGTTGGACGTGATGTTCGATGTCGCCCGCTCGCGGCGAATGTGTTGCTCCCGCGCCTGCAAGGTGAGGACGTAGCCCCGCCTCCCCTCGCCGTCCGTAGTCTCTCCGACGATCCGTCCGGGAAGCTCGCGGACGAAGGCTTCGCGAGCCGCCATGTACCCTACGTACGGGCCGCCGAAGGAAAGGGGTACCCCCAACGGCTGCGCATCGCCTACGACGACGTCGGCACCCAAGGCGCCCGGAGGAGCGAGAAGGCCCAAGGCGAGGGGGTTAGCTACGGCTACGGCGAGCGCCCCCGCCTCCCTCACGGGAGCAAAGAGGACGTCCAAAGGTTCGACGACGCCGAAGAAGTTCGGGTACTGCACGAAGACGGCCGCAACGTCTTTGTCCAGACGCTCAGCAAGGGCCGCCGCATCCGTGGCCCCCGTCCGTGCGTCGATGGGCACCTCGTCTACGGAGAGGTCAGGGCCGAACGCGTACGTGCGCAGCACGTCCCGCACGTCCGGATGGAGGGCCCGGCTTACGAGCACGCGCCGCCGCTTCGTGACGCGCGCAGCGAGGAGCATCGCCTCCGCGGCGGCGGTGGCGCCGTCGTACAGAGAGGCCTGGGCAACGTCGAGGCCCGTAAGCTCGGCGATCATCGTCTGAAATTCGAAGATCGCCTGGAGGTTCCCTTGGGAGGCTTCTGCCTGGTACGGGGTGTAGGCCGTAAGGAACTCCCCGCGCGAGATGAGCGCCTGCACGACGGCCGGGATTGTGTGCTCGTACGCCCCCGCGCCTACGAAGTGCACGAGGTCGTGCACGGTGCGGTTTTGCGCGGCGAGAGAGCGGAAGAAGCGGTAAACCTCCGCCTCGCCCATTGGGCCCTCTACCTCGAGGGGGCGACGGAGGCGGACGCTTTCGGGAATGTCGGCAAAGAGCTCCTCCACGCTCCCTACGCCGATGGCGGCAAGCATAGCCTCGACGTCATCCGGGGTATGGGGGGTATAGGTCATGGGTACCGCCTCCACGTACGTCATTCCCTTTGCACCTTCATCCGGGCATGGGGGCGAGGAAGTCACCGTCTACCCGGAACGGCGGTAAAAAGGCAGGGGGACAACGACCGCCCGCGCCCGCCGGCCGCGGAGGTCCACGTCGAGCCTCGTTCCCTCTCGGGAGTACGCCGCGTCCACGTAGGCCATAGCGTACGCACCGCCAAGTGTGGGGGCGATGGTCCCGCTCGTCACGCGGCCGACGAGGGCCTCGCCGGCAAAGACGGCGTACCCCGTGCGCGGGATCCCCCGATCTTCCATCCGCAGGCCTACCAAGAGGCGGGATATGCCCTGCTCCTTTTGCCGGAGAAGCGCCGCCTTCCCCACGAAGTCGACCGGCTTTTCCCAGCGCACGAAGCGCTCGAGGTTGGCCTCAAGGGGCGTAATCGTCTCCGCGAGCTCCTGTCCGTAGAGGGGCAACCCGGCTTCGAAGCGTAGCGTGTCGCGCGCGCCGAGGCCGCAGGGGACAAGGCCGTATTCCCGTCCCCGTTCGAGGAGCGCATCCCAGAGTTCTGCTGCCGCTTCCGCGTCGACAAAGAGCTCGAATCCGTCCTCGCCCGTATACCCCGTGCGCGAGACGAGTAGGACGGGGACACCGGCCACAGTCACGTTTTCGCGAAAGCGAAAGGGGCGAAGGTCGTCTACCGAAGGCTCCGCGAGTTGCGAGAGGAAGGACGCGGCGCGCGGGCCCTGAAGGGCGATGAGGCCGATGCGATCGGAGATGTCGAGAACCTGGGGACCGCCGAGGGCGTGCTCCTTGAGCCAACGATACACCTTCTCCGTGTTGGCGGCGTTGGCCACGACGAGGAATTCCTCGTCGTTGAGGCGATAGAGGAGCACGTCGTCCAAAATTCCGCCCTGCTCGTTTAAGAAAAATCCGTACGCCGCCCGACCGACCTCGAGACGGGCGACGTACTGCGTTGCGAGCCTTTCTAAGAAATCCACGGACTCCGGGCCCGAAACGAGGATCTCTCCCATGTGGGAGACGTCGAAGAGTCCCATGCGTTCGCGCACGGCGCGGTGTTCTTCGAGAATGCTCGAATACTGCACGGGAAGTTCAAATCCCGCAAAGGGGACAAACTTTGCGCCCAGGGCGGCGTGCCTCGCGTACAGCGGCGTACGCCGGAGTTCCCCCATGGATCATGCCTCCCTGCGTGGGGATACCTGCCGGTCTAAGGTCCCATACTACGTTCGGGCTCGGCCTCGACCTTCATCTTACGCAAAAAAAGGTGCAGGAGCAAAATCCCGCGCCTTCGTACCGCACTTCACAACAGGAGGTGCGGCACCGTGGAGCAAACAACTTCGGAGGAACGCCTCCCATTCCCCACGTCGCTCCTCCTTCCGCCGAGATCGGGCGAGGAGGACCCCCGCGTTCCCGCACGGGTGGAGGTACGGATAGAGGCGGAGGCCCTCGCCGAATTCCGGGAGGCGGAACGCGGAGAACGTCCCTGGGATTTGGCGGCGTTTTTCCCGCTCGCCCTCCTCGTACACGTGCTCGACGCAAAGCCCGAGTTCGACCGGCTATACGCCCCCGATCTTCTCCCCCACCTTGAACTCTTCCCCCACCAACGGGAAGTCCTCCGCCGTGCCGTGTGGGAGATGGGGGGACGGGCGCTCCTCGCCGACGAAGTGGGCCTCGGAAAGACGATCGAGGCGGGGCTCATCCTCGTCGAGTACCTGAGCCGCGGGCTTGCGGAAAACGTCCTCATCCTCGTACCCGCCTCCCTCGCCCTTCAGTGGCAGAGGGAACTTGCGGAAAAGTTCTCCCTCTACTTCCCCATCGCTGCAAAGCCCCACACCCTGGAGCACGAACCGCGCTTCATCGCCTCTCTCGACTTTGCCAAACGCTCTCCGTATCGCGAGATCCTCCTCGCACGCACCTTCGACCTCGTCGTCGTCGACGAGGCGCACAAATTGAAGAACCCGAAAACCCTCGCCTACCGCTTCGTCGCCGCCCTGCGGAAAACGTTCCTCCTTCTCCTCACGGCGACGCCCCTGCACAACCACCCCCGCGAGCTCGCGTCGCTCGTCCGACTCCTCCGCCCCGGCCACGAAATCTCCGCGGAACTCGAGCGGGCGGCAGCACGCCGCGGCAAAAGGCCCCTTCCCGACGTTCAACCTGCTTCAGTGGAAAGGCAAGAGGGGATGCTCTCCGTTCCGAAAGGCGCCCGGTCGGGTGCCGAAGGAAGTGATTCCGCAGTGGCCGAAGTCCGGGAACGCCTGCACGAGGTCATGATCCGCTCGCGCCGCCGAGAGGTAGGGATCGAACTTCCGCCGCGGCGCGTGGTCACCGTTCCGATCCACCTGTCCCGCGAGGAACGGGAATTCTACGAAGCGGTGAGCGCGTTCATCCGCAAAGAGTACGCCCGTCGCGGAAAGAGCGCCGCCCTTCCCCTGATCCTCATGCAGCGTCAACTCACCTCGAGCCGCGTCGCCGTCTACACGAGCCTCCTGCGCCTGTACCGCAAGTACCCGGATGACCCCGCCCTGCAGGAGGAAATCCTCTCCCTGTACGAGATGGGCCGCTCCATTCCCCACGACTACAAGCAGGACGCCCTGATCGCCCTCTTGCGGGGGATGCCCGAGGACGAAAAAGTGGTCGTCTTTTCCGAGTTCCACGGGAGCGTTCACGCCCTCGTGAAGCGCCTCAAAGACGAGGGGATTCCTGCCGTGCTCTACCGCGGCGGCTTCGGCCGCTCCAAGAAGGACTACATGCGGGAGCTCTTCGCAACGCGGGTCCGCGTCCTCGCCGCAACGGAAGCCGGAGCCGAAGGGCTCAACCTCCAATTCGCCCGCCACGTGGTGAACTACGACCTTCCGTGGAACCCCATGCGACTCGAGCAGCGCATCGGGCGCGTGCACCGCCTCGGGCAAACAGAGCCCGTGCAGGTGTACAACCTCGTCACGCAGGATACCGTGGAGGCCGAGGTCCTAGCCCTCCTCTACGAAAAGCTCGGCACGATCCACGCCCTCCTCGGCCTCGACGAAGACGTCCTCGGGCGCGGAGTTGGCACGCGGTTCGAACGTCACCTCTTCGACGTCCTCGTCGGCTCGCGCAGTGCGCAGGAACGACACGTGCGCCTCGCACACCTCGCCGCCCTTCTCGAACAACTCGCCGAAGGCGCAGAAGGCGCGGGAGCCGAAAAGACGTCGTAGGCACACGTCCCGGCGAACGCGGTACGATGGAGGGAAAGACGGTGGATCCAAAGACCTTGCGCTTCCTTACGGCCGAATACTTTCGCCGCACGGGAAGCGAAATTCTCGAGGAAGACGATGTTTTGCTTCGCGTCCGCCTTTCCCGCGAGGCCGATCTCGAACTCGGCTATCGGCCCATGTACTGGTCCTTCGTCGACGCGGGGAACCTCAAGCCGGAGCCTTTGGAAAAGACGTACCGCTTCTACGCCCCGGGGAGCGATGCCCGTCCGAGCCCACCGTCTCCTTACGGCGGCGGCGAGGAATGGCTCACGCCGACCTCCGAACGGCTGCGGCGAATCCTTCGGGCGCTCGCCCGGCGGGGAAGCGCCGTGCGTCTCTTTGAATACGAAGAAGGCGGCGGGACTCTCGCACCTTGGTACGCCTTTACGGTGCGCGTGGGGCTCTTTCGCGAGGTCGCCCGAGAATACGTCGCCTCCTACGGGTACGACGCCGTGCGGGGAGAAATCGTACCCGAGTTTTGGGGGCGACTTCTCGACCTTTCTTTGGGAAGCGAGCCCCCGCCCTACACCCGTCTCCTCCCCGCCATCCGTTCGGGGGAAGGGGCGGCCAGGTCCGTCGTCGAGTACGTCCTCCAAGAGATCCGGGGCGACCTCGGATGGGCGGAAGAAGCCCGCGCGCGCCTGGCAGAAGAGATGCGCCGACTCGACTCCGCCTCTCTGCCTCCCCCTCCGGCGAAAACGAAATCCGGAGTGTCCCGCTGGGAAGTGGTGGAATCGCAGGACGCTTCCGCGCCGAAAGAGGAACCCTCGGCAAAACCGGAGTTCGGCTTCGATCCGGAAAAGGAACGCGAAGACCTCCTCCGCCGCTACCGTCCGCGGATTCGCCTCTCCCTCGTCCAAGTCGCCCTCGTCTACCTCGCAAAGGACCCCCGCGCTCTCCCGGCGCGGGAACTCGCTCCGGAACCGCTTCGCCGGCTCGCCGAACGCCTCAGCGGCAGAAAAAGCCCTTGAGCGTGCGTGCGAGGTCGGCGGCGGCCCGCTCGGGGGTGTCGAGATTTGCGTAGACGAGGTCGGCGACTTCCCTATACAGAGCTTCGCGCGTGCGGAAGCGTTCGCGCAGGGATGCTTCGTCGTCCAGGGAAAACAGGGGGCGATCGGAATGCCCCCCGGACTCGCTGAGGCGCTTCCAGAGGTTCGAAAAGGGAACCTCGAGGTAGACGACGATACCGCTCGCACGCAGCCTCTCCCGGTTCTCCGGACGCAGGACGACGCCACCACCTGTGCTCACGACGAGGGGGGTCTCCTCCTCCGCAAGGCGGGCGAGGAGCTCTGCCTCGCGCCGGCGAAAGCCCTCTTCTCCTTCCGCGGCGAAGATGGCGGCTATGGATCTCCGCGCCTCGCGGACGATCTCGGTGTCCATGTCCACCCACCGGCGGCCGAGCTCCCGAGCGAGAAGGCGGCCGACCGTGCTCTTTCCCGCACCCATGAAACCCACGAGGTAGACGTGTCGCCTCCCCCGCGCGTCCGCACGGTTCCCGTCGCCCTGCCGATCCGATGCCCGCGCATCTCCTCCGCTTCCGACGGGCGACGCGTCCCTCACCTGGACCTCCTCCTTTCGCCCTTCAGCCCGCCGAAGGCCCCCCTGCCTCTGTTCCGAAGAACTTCCGCTTGAGCGCGGCTTCCACAGGCGGTGGGACGAGGTCGGCGACCGAGCCCCCGTACTGGGCGACTTCCTTCACGATGCTGGAACTGAGGAAGGAGTACTCGCGGCGCGCGATCATGAAAAAGGTCTCCACATCTTCCCGCAGGTTTTTGTTGATGAGCGCCATCTGCATCTCGTATTCGAAATCGCTCACCGCCCGCAACCCCTTCACGATCACCCGGGCGCCCACGCGGGCGAGGTAGTCCACGAGGAGGCCGCCGAAGGCGTCCACGGTGACGTTGGGAAGGTGCTGCGTCGTCTCCCGGAGAAGCGCCACGCGTTCCTCCGTCGTAAAGAGCGGTTTCTTGTCGCGGTTGCGCAAAACCGCAACGATGACCCGGTCGAAGATCTGCGCACTTCGTTCGATAATGTCGAGATGCCCGTACGTCACGGGGTCAAAGCTCCCGGGAACGACGGCGAGCTGGGTTCCGCGTTCCACGCCCGTCTTCCTCCTTTTCCCGCCCGCGGTCGACGGTCCCGCTTCGGCTGCTACGAGCGGTCCGGGGCCTCGGACGGCGGTTCGGCGAATACAACCCACACTGCGGTGTCTCCAAAGCGACGAATGCGAACTTCTCCCGAAAGTCCCCCGAGCGCATCGCGCAGGCGTACGAAATCCTCGTCTCCCGAACGGGCGGCCCGCTCCACCGCAATCTTTACGTGGGGGGCAAGCGCGCCGCGGGCGACGAGAGCGGCGAAGAGCGCCGCAAGGCGTTCGACGGGGTACGCGTACGGCGGATCGGCGTATACGAGGTCGTACGGACCGCCGGCAACGACAAGGTCCGTCGCCTTTTCGACCGGGCGGGAGATCACGCGGATGCGGCCTTCGGCCCCGAGCAGGCGGGCGTTTTCCCGGATCACCCGAAGCGCCTGCGGCGAGGATTCCACGAGGACCGCGCGTTCCATCCCTCGGCTCAAGGCTTCGAAGGCCACCGCCCCGCTGCCCGCAAAGAGGTCGAGGACCACGCCGCCCGCAAAGAACGGGCCGAGGATTTGAAACACGGCCTCCCGTACGCGCCCGGAAGTCGGCCGCGTATGCGCCTGGGACGGCGTGAGAAGGCGGCGTCCCTTCCACTCACCGGCGACGATCCGCACGTGCGGCACCTCCCTTTTGCCGAGGGAAAAAACGCTATGCGTGGTATATCCCGCCACCGTTCCGGGAATACTCCCTACTGGCGGCGCTCAAAGCCGCGGTCCGCACAGCTCGTGCTTGTTCCCCCCAAGCTCTTCCTCCGGTTTCTCCTCTCCCAACCCTTGATCCGTAGGCCGCACACGCGGCCGATTTTTTTTGTCCTTTGCCTCGAGGAAGGCCGACGCCGTTTTTCGGGGAAGAGACCGGCGCCCCGAAGGGGGAAAGGTGCCCCCGCCGAGAGGATCGGTCCCCAGCGGGACAGCGTCAATCCCAAAGCTGCCCCGCCTCCTCGTGCACGCCCGCCAGGGCCTCGCGCAAGGGGACCGCCTCCTCCGTTTCCCAAAAGGCGGAATCGGCGAGGAGGCGCTCCGCCTCCTCGTGGGCGATTTGGAGCATGCGCAGTTCCCGCGGTGAGTCGAGCTGGGTAAAGCGGAATTCCGGCAAGCCGCTCTGCTTCGTGCCGAAGAGATCGCCCGGTCCGCGGAGTTCGAAGTCCTTTTCCGCGATCTGAAACCCGTCCGTAAGTTCGCGGAAGACTTGCAGGCGCTTGCGCCCGAGCTCGGTGCGGGGATCGGCGACGAGGATGCAGTACGACTTGTGCGAGCCCCGGCCGACGCGCCCCCGGAGTTGGTGCAGCTGCGCGAGGCCGAAGCGGTCGGCGTCGTAGATCACCATCACCGTGGCGTTCGGGACGTCGACGCCAACTTCGACCACCGTCGTGGAAACGAGGACGTCGAGCTCGCCGGCAACAAAAGCGCGCATCACGCGGTCCTTTTCGCGGCCGGAGAGCCGTCCGTGGAGGAGGCCGACGCGCCGCCTGGGCAAGAAGTTTCGAACCCGGTCGTAGAGGTCGACGACGTTTTGGTACTCGAGCTTGTCCGATGCCTCAATGAGCGGCGCGATGACGTACGCCTGTCGCCCGCGTTCGATTTGCCCGTCGACAAAGGTGAGCACGTCGGCAAAGCGTTCCGGCGTCGTCCAGTGCGTCTCGACGGGCGTTCGCCCAGGGGGCATCTCGTCGAGAACCGAAACGTCCAGGTCCCCGTACAGGAGGAGGGCGAGCGTCCGGGGAATTGGCGTCGCACTCATGGAGAGGAGGTCGGGGACGTCCCCCTTTTGCGCGAGCAGGCGGCGTTGAACGACGCCGAAGCGGTGCTGCTCGTCCACAACGACGAACCCGAGGTCGGCAAAGCGCACGTGCTCCGTGATCAGAGCGTGGGTACCTACGGCTACGGAGATCGTGCCCTGGGCGAGCCCATAGAGGATTTCCTCCCGCTCGCGCCGCGGCGTCCGTCCCGTGAGAAGCGCGATTGGCACGTCTTCCGGCAGAAGGCCGCGCAGGGTACGCACGTGCTGTTCGGCGAGAATTTCCGTGGGCGCCATGAGCGCCGCCTGACGCCCGCCGCGGACGACGGCGTATATCGCCAGCGCCGCCACCGCGGTCTTCCCCGATCCTACGTCCCCCTGCAAGAGGCGGTTCATCGGGTAGGGTCCGAGGAGATCGGCAAAGATTTCCTGAATCGCGCGCCGCTGCGCCCCCGTGAGGGTAAAGGGCCAGCGCGAGGCAAGCTCTAAGACCTCTTCTGGACGAAAGCGGTGTTCCCGTACCCTCCGCGTCCGCACGCGCACGTTCCGGGCCGCGAGAACCTTGAGTTGGTAGAGGAAAACCTCTTCGAAGGCCATGCGCCGCTTCGCCCAAAAGAGCTCGCGCTCGTCCTGGGGGAAGTGGAGGGTGCGGAGCGCCTCCCCCCGCGGAAGAAGGCGGTACTTCTCGCGAAGCGCCGCGGGAATCGGATCGGGAATCTCGAGATCGGGAAGGGAGAAAAGGAGGCGTATGAGTTCGGAAAACCACGCATCCGCTCCGCGCCCCGGGAGTCCGTACACGGGCGTGAGCGACTCCGTGGCAATGCCTTCCGCGGAAAAGCGCGTCTTTTGCGCCACAAGCTGACGGGACTTCGGGTCGTAGCGCCCCGCCACCTGCACGCGGGCTCCCGGAATCAAGCGCTCGCGCAGGTACGGTTGGTTGAACCAGACGACCGTGATCGTCCTTCCGCCGACGTCCAAGGTAGTCGCGAGGCGCGAGAAGTTTCCGCGGAAGCGGGAAAACTTGGGATGCGCCTGCACCACGCCCACGACAGAGAGCGTTTCGGGAACGCGGACTTCCTCGAGGGGTTTGGCCCGAAAGTCTTCGTAGCGGCGCGGTACGAAGAGAAGCGCATCGCCTACCGTGCGAATTCCCACTTCGGCCAAAACGTCCTGCCGGGATTTGGGGAGCGAAACGACCTCCGGCAGCGGCGCGGAAAAGAGGCCCACGGCCACACCACCCCCGACGCGAAGGTTGTCCGCCCCTGAGTTCCGGCGCTTTCCTTGAACGTCCGAGGGGCGGAGCCGCGCGTCCTACCCCTCGAAGCTCACGAGGAGGGGGTAGAGGGGCTGCCCGCCTTCGAACGCCTCGATCTCGAGGTCCGGATACCGTTCTTCGAGGGTTCGGAGGAGCCTCTCGCGCGCGTCTTCGGGAAGTCCGTCGCCCCAAAAGAGGGTGAGCATCCCGTCCGAATGCACCCCCAGGCGCTCGAGAGCCGCGAGGAGCACGCCTTCGAGCGCATCCCCCTTGGCGAGGAGGGACTTCCCCGAAAGGGCGATGTACTCTCCGGCCCGAATCGACTCCCCGTCAAAGCGGGCGTCGCGCACGGCCTGCGTGATCTGCGCGACGCGCGTCGCGCGAAGCGCTTCTTCCATGGCCGCCACGTTTTCTTCTGCCGAAAGGTCCGGACGGTAGGCGACGAGCGCCGAAACGCCCTCTGGGAGCGTCGTCGTCGGAACGACGAACACCGGACGGTCCGCCAACTGCCGCGCCTGTTCCGCAGCGAGGATCACGTTCCCGTTGTTGGGGAGGACTACGACCGCGTCGGCGTTCGTGGAGCGAATCGCCGTGAGAATCGCCTCCGTGCTCGGGTTCATCGTCTCCCCGCCGTCGACGAGCGCCTGCGCCCCTAGGCTCTCCATCAAGGCGGCAAATCCCTTCCCCTGGACGACGGCGACGACTGCCGTCCGTACCCGAGGAGGCTTCGCCGCTCCGTCGTCCCCGCTTCCGGCGGGATTCGGGGGAGCCGGAGCCTTCGCCTCGGCCTCCGCTTCGGGTGCCGAAGGCGTTCCCCGTTCCTCCGACCCGGACGTCTTGCGACGCGCTTCGGAGCGCGCCTTTTGGGCGCGAATCTGCTCGCGCATGTTGTCGATCTTGATGCGGATGAGTTCTCCGAAAGACTGCGCCCAGGTGAGTACTTCGCCCGGGGTTTCGGAATGAACGTGCGCGCGCACGAGGTCGTCACCCCGGAGCACGACGATGGAATCGCCGAAGCGCTCGAGGGAACGACGGAACTCGTCTTCGCGGAAGGATGCGGGGTCGTACAGGCGTACGACAAAATTCGTACAAAAGCCGTACGGGAGGTCCTCGGGATCTCCTTCCCAAGCGTGCACGTCATCGGGAAGCCCCTCGTCCAGGGCTTCGACGAGCGCCGCCCGGCCTCCGGCGGAAGTACCCTGCACCGCGTCCGCCGCAAGGGCGACAGAACCGCCCTCTCCGCGCAGTCCCTCGAGAAACCCTTCGTAGAAGTACACGAAACCCTGCCCGCCGGCGTCGACGACGCCTGCCTGGCGCAGGGGTTCGAGCATCTCGGGCGTGCGCGCCAGCGTCTCTCGTGCCGCACGGAGAAGCGCCTCGACGACGGCTACGAAGTCCCCGCCGCGACGCGCTTCCCCCAGAGCCGCCTGGGCTCCTTTGCGCGAGACCGTGAGAATCGTCCCTTCCGCGGGTTTCATCACCGCACGGTAGGCGGCGCGCACCCCCGCGTCCACCGCCTCCGCCCACTCGAGAGGCGTGAGGGCGGATTTCCCGTCTACCTCCTGGGCAAATCCCCGGAAAAGCTGGGATACGATGACGCCGGAATTTCCGCGCGCACCCATGAGAAGGCCGCGCGAGAACGCCTGTGCCACGGCACCTACGCCGCCAGAGACCCCACGGCTTTCTTCGAGGCCTGCGCCTATGGTGAGCACCATGTTCGTCCCCGTGTCCCCGTCGGGAACGGGAAAGACGTTGAGCCGGTTGACGACGTCCTTGTGCGCTTGCAGGCGGCGATAGCCCGCCTCCAAGGCGGCGCGAAACAGATCCTCCGAAAGGAGGTGAATTCCCCGGTTCTCAGCCAAATCCCTTCCTCCTCGAGCGCAGGAAAGACTCTCCCCTTGCCTGTGCGGTACGCCCCCGAAGAATCGGCAAAAGACTAGTTCTCTACCTTAACCCCTCGGACGTGGACGTTCACCGTCGCCGTCTCGATTCCGAGAAAGGTGCGCAACGCGTAGAGGACACGCTCCTGCAGGTTCCGCGCGACTTCCGGAATCCGCACCCCGTACGTTACGATGACGTATAGGTTGAGGGAGACCTCCTCCCCGTCTTCCCCTTCCCGGCCCTTCTTGTCCGCCAAGACCACCTCGACCCCTTTGGCGAGGTTTTCCCGCCCGAGGATCTCCAAGATGCCTTCGCTGATCGGCTTTTGCGGGACCATCCCCACGATGCCGAAGACGTCCATCGCCGCATACCCGGCAAGCTGGGCGATTACGCGGTCCGAAATGTAGAGCTTCCCACCGTCCATATCCTTCACGTACGGCATGCCCTCCACCCCTTCTTCTCCGCGAGGTCCGGCCGTACCGGAAGTTCGCGGGAAATTCGGCGCTCCTTCCCTGCTTTTCCGTAGGACCCACCGGCTGCGCTTGCATCATGGCCATTGTACACGAGCCCCTGGAGGAAAAAAAGCGGCCCTGCGGGCGCACGTAAGGTGTCCGTCCGCGAAGCCTTTCGGGGGAACTCCGAAGGCACGGAACGCGTTAGCCCGCGGTACTCCCCGCTTTTGCATCTTGGTTTTGCCTTATGCTATGATACTTTTCGTGTGTAGAAAAGGCCTGCGGGAATGACCTCGAGGGCTTTCCCTCGGATGCGCGGCAAAGCGCGGCAAAGGAGGAAAGACCATGGGACGGGTGTGTTACGTCACGGGAAAGAAGCCCATGTTCGGCAACCGCCGGAGCCACTCCATGAAGGCGAGCCGGCGGAAGTTCTCCCCCAACCTCAAAAAGGTACGTATCCTCGTCGACGGTAAACCCAAGCGCGTGTGGGTACACGTAAAGGCACTCAAAAAGGGCCTCGTACAGCGCGTTTGACGCCCCGACGTACCGAAACGCGGACAGGACGAAAGGCGTAGGCACCGCAGCCTACGCCGTTTTTTACGCCTTTCTCGCCCCTACGCCTTCTCCCGACGGACAACCTTTCGCCTTTCTCCCCGAAACCGTTCCATGAAAAAGCGGACGAGGGCAGCAATCGGGCCGGGAAGTTTGATCGTGTAGAAGCGCACGGCGTCCCACCTCCCCAGGTCTTCTCCTATGTCTATATTCCGAAGGGGGGCAAAATGTCCTCGGACCGCCGCGGACCCCCGTCCATCGTCGGCGACGGCATCTCCTCCAAATGTTCGGTTTCTCTTGGTATTCAAACCGAAAGCACAGGGTAAAGTTCGATATTCTCTCCCGAAGGACCGGTGTACAATGGGATGCAGCGCCGTACACGCGCGATATCGACGAACGTTCGCCGTATGTCTTCCTTGACAAGCCTTCTTTCCTTGTGCTAGACTTCATCTCAACATTGAGAACAAACGGTCCAAACCTCCCCATCGGAAAGAGAGGGAACGAGAACGGTGCAGGATCAGCTCTACCTCCGAATTCCCGGCCCAACGCCGGTACCGCCCCGCGTCCTCCGCGCCCTCGCCCAACCCATGGTCGGACACCGCGACCCCCTCATGGACGAACGCGTGGCGCGCATCACCGCGAGGCTCAAGCCCCTCTTCGGCACGCAGGGCAAGGTCTTCCTCCTCGCGGGAAGCGGAACGTTGGCCATGGAAACGCTCCTCGTAAACCTCACCGCCCCCGGTGACGAAGTCCTCGTCGTTACGAACGGGAATTTCGGGGAGCGCTTTGCCGCCATCGCCCGCGACCACAAGCGAAACGTCCACACCCTCTCGTTCCCCCCCGGCGTTCCGACGGATCCGGAGGCCTTCCGGGGCGCCCTCGCCGCGCATCCGAACCTCCGCGCCGTGATCGTCACGCACTGCGAAACCTCCACTTCCCTCCTCAACCCCGTACGGGAACTCGCGGCGATCGTCCGTGAAGTCCGCCCGGAGGCCCTCGTCCTCGTCGACGGCGTTTCCTCGATTGCCGGAGTGGAGATGGCCATGGACGCGTGGGGAATCGACGGGGTTGCCACGGGTTCGCAAAAGGCGCTCATGAGCCCGCCGGGTCTCGCCATCGTGGCCTTGGGGCCCCGCGCCCTTGAGGCGATGCGCGCCGTAGACGGCCCGCGCTTTTACGCCGATCTCCGCCGCTACGAGGACAGCCTGGCGAAGAACACGACCCCCTTCACCCCTGCCGTCTCCCTCCTCTTCGCCCTCGACGAGGCGCTCAACCTCATCGAGGAAGAGGGCTATGAGGGCGTCTTCGCCCGCCACCGCCTCATGCGCGACATGACGCGTGCGGGAATTCGCGCCCTCGGGCTTCCCCTGCTCGTCGAAGACGACGCCTACGCCTCCCCGACCGTGACCGCCGTGGACGTAGAGGCCCTGGGGCCCAAGCGCGTTTTGGCCACCTTGCGCGAGCACTTCTCCGTCGTCTTCGCCTCCGGACAGGGGAACCTCACGCCGCGCATCGTGCGCATCGGTCACATGGGATACGTATCGCCTTCGGACGTCCTCCACTATCTCGCGGCCTTCGAGGTGACTTTGGAGCTCCTCGGGCATCCCGTGCGCCGGGGTGCCGCCGTCGCGGCCGCTGCGGAGGTGTACACGGCGTGGGCTACCGCATCGTCATCGCCGACCCGCTGAGCGAGGCGGGGCTCGAACCCCTTAGACGCGACCCTGAGGTGGAGATCATCGACGTCTCCCACGAGGACGACCCCGATGCCCTTGTACGCGCCCTCCGCGACGCCGACGCCCTCATCGTGCGCAGCCGTACGAAGGTCACCCGCGACCTCCTCGACCTCGCCCCGCGCCTCAAGGTCGTAGGGCGCGCCGGCGTGGGCGTGGACAACATCGACGTCGATGCCGCCACGGAACGGGGTGTGCTCGTCCTCAACGCCCCCAACGGGAACACGATTGCCGCCGCGGAACACGCCTTCGCCCTCCTCCTCGCCCTCGCCCGGCGGATTCCCGAAGCGCACGCTTCGGTAAAGGCGGGGCGCTGGGAGCGCCAGCGCTTCATCGGCTTTGAGCTCATGGGGAAAACGCTCGGCGTGGTGGGCCTCGGTCGCATCGGAAGTGAGGTAGCCAAGCGTGCCCGCGCCTTCGGTATGGAGGTCCTCGGCTACGACCCCTATCTCCCCGAATCCCGAGCCCGGTCGTTGGGCATCGAGCCCGTGAGCCTCGAAGAACTCTTCCGCCGCGCCGACATCATCACCCTGCACACGCCGCTTACGGAAGAGACGCGAAACCTCATCCGCCGAGAAACCCTCGCCCTCATGAAGGACGGCGTGATCCTCGTGAACGCCGCCCGCGGTGGCCTCATCGACGAAGACGCCCTGGTAGAGGCCGTACGCAGCGGGAAGGTCGCAGGCGTCGCCCTCGACGTTTTTGCCGAGGAACCGCCGAAAAACGCCGAGCTCCTCGCCTTGGAACGTGCGGTGTTTACTCCACACCTCGGGGCGAGCACCGTCGAAGCGCAGGAAAACGTCGCCCGCGACACGAGCATCGCCATCCTGGAGGCCCTACGCGATCGACCCGTCCGCACGGCAGTCAACCTTCCGGAAGCGCCCTCGCCAGAGGCGGCGGAGCTCCTCCGTCTCGGGGAGCGCCTTGGCACCTTCGCCATGGACGTGCTGGACGGTCCGCCCGTCGCTGTAGACGTCACCTTCCACGGAGAGATCTCCGAAGCGGAACGGGAGTTCCTCGTCCGCGCCGTGCTCAAGGGCGTCCTCGCTCGCCAGCTCGACGTGCGCGTAAACCTCGTAAACGCCCGCACGCTCGCCCGCCAGCGGGGCCTCGAAGTTCAGGAGACGTGGACGAGCACGAGCACCGGGTTCCCCTTCCTCGTTCAGGTACGCCTGCGCGGAGAACGCGGCTCAGCCGTCCAAGTTTCGGGCACGATTGTCGAGGGCCTTGGGCCGCGCATCGTCGAAGTCGAAGGGTTCCCCGTGGACGTCCCACCGGAGGGGACGATCGTCTTTGCCCACCACGTCGACCGCCCGGGCGTAATCGGGCGCGTAGGCATGATTTTCGGCGAGAAGGGAATCAACATCGCGACGATGATCGTCGGCCGCCGGGAAATCGGCGGCGAGGCCGTCATGCTCCTCGCCGTGGACCACACCCCCGACGAAGACACTCTCGCCAAGCTTCTCGACATCGAGGCCTTGCGCAGCGTGAAGCTCGTCCGCCTCGGATAAGGACGCCGAAGGGGGAATCCCCGTGCGCCTCGTCTTTCACTAAAACGGCCCCATCGAAATTGCGGGCGATCAATTCGTCTTGCGAACGGGCGAAGAAGAGACCCCTCTCGCCCGCACGCGCGTCTTTCTTTGCCGCTGCGGCGCCTCCCATCGCAAGCCCTTTTGCGACGGAAGCCACGCCCGCATCGGATTTCGGGCACCCGCCGGAGAACTCACGTGGGAAGCGGAGAGGCCATAACCGGGACCACCGCCGATCCCGGACCACCCCGAGACACGCCTACCGCAATTTCAAGCCCCCGGCCGAAAAGCCCACGGCTGGGGGCTTTACGTCTTCACCTTTCTTCCGTGAGAACCGCACGACGGATTTCCGCGAGGAAGCGGGACCCGTGCCCCTGCGCCGGGTGT
The DNA here is from genome assembly GCF_003633725.1 of Brockia lithotrophica. Classification (NCBI taxonomy): domain Bacteria; kingdom Bacillati; phylum Bacillota; class Bacilli; order Thermicanales; family Thermicanaceae; genus Brockia; species Brockia lithotrophica. The sequence goes on from NZ_RBIJ01000001.1 coordinate 457,539, forward strand.
ACGACCTTGAGGTGCGAGATCCCGAGCGCCTCGAGCCCTTCGTGGGCGACGTTCCCTACGGCGACGACGCGCGGAAAGGCGCCTTCCCTACTCCACCGGCGGAAGATGCCGAGAAATTCCGAGAGAACCTCAAGCCCTTCCCGCACTTCGCGGCGCCGGGGCGGACGGTTGCTCATGGGGCCTCGTTTGGAATCCAGAGGATGAAAAGGAACGACGCTAAAGAACACCACGTCTTCGGGGGCCAGCCCCGCCGCGCGTACCGCGCGCCAGACCAAGGTAGCGCTCACCTCTGCGAACCCGTAGAGGCGCGTCGCCTCCGAGGTTCTCCCCGCAAGTATCGGGTGGTCGGGACGGCTCGTGCGCACGCCGCGGCGGCCGAAGGCCACCTCGGCGGGGATTTCTGGATGAAGGCCGAGGAGGATTCGCTCCGAGGTAAAGGGAACGCCGGAAAAGCGCGCGCCGCGGTAGCCTAAGGCCTCGCCGATCCACACCCAACGGACGCGGCCGAGGCGTCGCGCGAGGTAGTACGTAAGGTGCAGTCGGCGGACGCACGGGGCAAGCCGAGAACGGTCCCACACGAGGTCGCTCTCCCTCCACGGATTGAAGAGATCGCCCCCCGTGGGAATTGCGGCAAGCTCGCGGACGAACCGCGCCGCCTCCGCAAGCGCTGCCGTAGACCGGTCCGACACGTCGATCTCCCCCGTCGTTTGCGGCAACGGTTTCGGGCTTTCCGTTCCCAAGATACCTCTCCCCTGGGATGAAAAAAAGCCCGGCGGCTTTCGCCGGGCATCCGAACCGTACGGCATGACCATCTCCACCCACGTCTCCCCTACCCTGTGGCAAAACCGCCGCGGCTTACTTCGCGCGTTCCTTGGCGCGATCGATCGCCGCCTGAGCGGCCTGCGCGGCAGCCTTGAGCGCGTCGTCCGGCGACTTCTGTCCCAAGAGGGCCGCCTGGATTTCCTTGTCGATCTCCTTGAGGGCGGCATCAAACCCGGGAATCCTCGGATCAAAGAACCCGTAGTCGAACTGCTGGGTTCCCACGCCGTAGGCGGGATTTTGGGCGACGTAGTCCTCCCACTCCTTCGTCTTGAGCGCCGAATAGCGGATGGGGAGATATCCCGTGGACTTCGCCCAAAAGACCGTGTTGTCCGTGTTCAGGAGGTACTTGATGAAAAGCCACGCCGCAAGCTTCTCCTCGGGTTTGGCCGAATCGAACACGGCCACGGCGTTCCCGGCAAAGGCCACCGCCTTTTCTTTCCCCGCCGGCACGGGAGCGGCAGCCCAATGGATGTTCCCTTCGGCAGCTTTGGCCACAAAGGGAATTCCCGCCGAGGAGCCAATGTACATCCCTACGTCGCCGCGGCCGAAGGGGTTTGACATGTACTGATCCTCTCCGGCGAGTCGGGCGACCTTCTCCTGGAAAAGCCCCACGAGGAAGCCTAGGGCTTCCCTGCCCTCAGGGCTATCGAAGAGGACCTTGCCCGTAGCTTCGTCGACGTAGCGCCCTCCCGCCTGCCTTACCCATTGGTGGAACTGCCAGCCCACAGAGTTTTCAAAGCCCATTCCGATTACGCGCCTGCCGTTCTTTTCTCCCGTGAGCTTTTTCGCCGCCTCCTTGAGCTCGTCCCACGTTTTGGGCGGCTGAAGCCCCGCCTCCCGGAAGTAGTCCGTGTTGTAGTAGAGGATTTGCGTGCTCTTGCTGAAGGGGAGCGAGTAGTACTTCCCGTCCCACTGGTTGGCCTTGCGGAAGACCTCTACGATGTCGTCGAGTTCTTGCTTGCTCCAACCGATTTCCGAGTTCTCGATGTACGGCGTGAGGTCGGCGACGAGCCCGTTTTGCCGGAAGTCCGTCACCCAAGTCTCGATCACCTGAGCCATGACGGGAAGCGTGTGGGACTTCGCCGCCGCGACGAGCTTTTGCTGCAGATCGCCGTAGTTCCCCTGAGCCTCGAGCTTGATCCGAACGTCGGGATGTTCCTTCATGAAGTTTTCCGCAATCGTCCTCAGGGCCTCTTCGTGCTTTCCCGTCATCGCGTGCCAAAAGGTGACCTCCACGGGCCCCGTGAGCTTTGTCGCGATGCTCGAAGTTTCGGCGGGTGCAGAGGTCTTCTGCGTTTCGCTCCCTCGACAGCCGCCCATGGTGAGGGCAGCAAGGAGGACGGCGACAAGAAGGATGCCGAGACGTCGGGCGAAAGGCGCGCGGCGCATGTCGTACCCTCCCTCTTCTTTCCCGTACTCGCCTCTCTATCGCCAGGCCGCACGTCGCGTTGCGGCTCGTACTTTCCGCCCTCCCCGCGCCCGCCGGCGGACCGGGCATCTGTCGGGACGAAAGGCTTTCTCCTTCATCCCTTGATTCCCGCACGGGAAATTCCCTCGACGATGTGGCGTTGAAAGAGGAGAAAGAGGACAACCATGGGAACGATCACAAAGGCCGAGGCCGCCATGAGGAGCTCGTACGCGGTACCCGCCTCCGTGGTAAACGCCGTAAGACCTACGGGGAGCGTCCGCATTTCCCTGCTGTTTGTGACGATGAGAGGCCAGAGGAAGGCGTTCCAACTGCCGATCGCCTTGAGGAGGGCGATCGTCACGAGCGCGGGTCTCGTGATCGGCACGAGGATTTCCCAGAGAAAGCGAAAGTCGCCGGCTCCGTCGACGCGGGCCGCGTACCCGAGTTCCTTCGGGACGGACAGAAGGTGCTGTCGGTAGAGGAAGATCGCAAAGACGCTCGCCGTCCAGGGGACGATGAGCGCCGCATACGTGTCGATCCACCCGAGCCTCGTGAGGGTGAGGTAGTTGGGTACGAGGAGGACCTCCCCGGGAACCATCATCGTCCCGAGGAGGAGGCTGAAGAGCACCTCCCTTCCCCAAAACCGAATTCGCGCGAAGGCGTACGCGGCGAGGACCGTCGTGAGAAGTTCCCCGAGGGTAGAGAGGGTCGTGACGATCACGCTGTTCACGAAGTAGCGGCCGAAGGGCGCCATGCGCAGGGCCTCGGCGTAATTTTCCCAATGCGGGGGAACGGGCACCCAAACGGGCGGAAGTACGGCAACTTGGTTGGGAGTCTTAAGCGAAGTAGAGAGCATCCAGAGGAAAGGAAGGAGCATGAGGACGCCGCCGAGAAAGAGGAGGAGGTAGATCGTCCCTTTCGAGAGCGCGTCGCGCACCACGCGAGTCCGCCTCCTAAGTTGAAGCTCATCGGTTGTAGACGATCCTTCGTCCGATCCACAACTGAAGGAGAGTGAGGAGGAACGTGAGGAGGAAAAGGACGTACGAGGCCGCTGCAGCCACGGCGTAGTCTTGTTCGCGGTAAAACTTCTCGAAGATGTAAAACACCAAGGTGAGAGCGCTGCGCACGGGTCCCGCGTTTCCGCCGAAGAGGGCGTACACCTCGTCGAACACCTTAAAGGCGCCGATCACGGAAACGACGGAGACGAAAAAGGTCGTCGGCGCGAGAAGCGGAAAGGTCACGTGCCAGAAACGCTGCCATGCCGTCGCATGGTCCACGCGGGCCGCCTGCTCGTACACTTCTGGAATGCTGGAAAGCCCAGCGAGAAAGATGAGGATGTTGTACCCCAGGCTCTTCCAAATGGCGAGGATCACGAGAGAAGGGAGCGCCCACTTTGGACTCGTAAGCCACGGGATTGGAGAAATTCCGAACCAGGACAGTACGTAGTTCAACAGGCCATAGTCCGTATGGAAAATCCACCGCCAGACGACGGAAATCGCCACGACGGACGTCACCACCGGGAGAAAGTACACCGTGCGAAAGGCAGCCATGCCGGGAAGTCGTTGACGAAGGAGGAGGGCAAAGCCGAGGGAAAGCGCAAGGGATGCCGGCACGACGCCGAGGACAAAAAGCACCGTGTTGCGGAGAGCCCGCCAAAAGCTGGGATCGTGAAAGAGGTATACGTAGTTGTCGACGCCGTAGCGGTACACGACATCGCGATAGTAGTCGTAGTCGGCGTAAAAGCTCAAAAGCAACGAAGAAAAAATCGGATAGACGGTAAACACCCCTAAAACCACGAGGGCAGGGGCGAGGTAAAGCGACGCCTTGAGAAACGAAGAGAGGGTAGGGCGTTCGTCCACGGCCTACACCCCTCTCGAGCGCAAGAGTTCGGAATCCCTCGCATCCGCATCGCGGCGCACGCGAAGGCGCAGGTTTTTCCCGTCGGCGTCGAAGACGTGTACGCGGGAGGCGTCGATCCCCACGATTACCCGATCGCCCGCCCGGTATGGGGAAGACGACGGAGCGACGAGGCGAAGGTCGCCGGCGGAGGTACGTACCTTGTACAGCACGTCTCGCCCGACAACCTCCCTGTGGACGACAAGACCCGGAAACTCGTTTGCCGCCGGAGAACCTTCTGCGCCCTCCCCCGCCTCCAAAAGGGGGAAGGGGGGTGTCCCCTCCGACCGAGAAGGACGAAGGCTCGCCGCTTCAGGACGTACGCCCAGCTCATACGCCGCACCGGGACGAAGTTCGGCAAACTCCTCGGGGGAGACTTGTACCTCGAGCCCGCCGGAAAGGGAAAATCTCCCGCTTCCGGCGTACTCGGCGGGAAAGAAGTTCATCGGCGGGTTCCCGACGAAATGGGCGACGAAACGATCTAGAGGAAATTCGTACAGTTCTTCCGGAGGAGCGAACTGCACCGCCTTTCCGTCGCGCATTACGAGAATCCGGTCGGCGAGCGAAAGGGCCTCTTCTTGGTCGTGGGTTACGAGAACCGTCGTGATCCCCACCTCACGCTGCACGCGGCGAATCTCTTCTCGCATTTCGAGGCGCAGGCGAGCATCGAGGTTGGAAAGCGGTTCGTCGAGAAGCAGAAGGTCGGGGCGTTTCACGAGCGCCCGGGCAATGGCCACCCTTTGCTGCTGACCTCCCGAAAGCTGGGATGGCTTTCGCTCCAAGAGGTGGTCGATGTAGAGCATGCGGGCTACGGCGAGCACCCTTTCCCGGCGTTCTTCCCGCGGTCGGCGCTGCATGTGCAAAGGGAAGGCGATGTTCTCGAAAACGCTCATATGCGGGTACAGGGCGTAATTTTGAAAGACGAGGCCCACGTTCCTTCGCTCCGGCGGGAGCGCGTTCACCACGCGCCCGTCGAAGCGGATTTCTCCCTCGGTAGGTACGTACAACCCCGCGAGGAGGAAGAGGGTGGTCGACTTGCCGCACCCGCTCGGGCCCAAGATCACGACGAACTCGCCCGAAGCAAACTCCACACTCAGCGCGTCTACGGCCGTCACCTTTCCGAACCGCATGGAGACCCTTTCGAGCGCGACGCGCACTCCGACCCCTCCCCGGCAAGATCGGACACAAAAAGGCATCTACATACCCGCGGACCCTCAGAACCTGCTGCGGCCCATACCTTCGTGAGGGCCGCATTTCAACATACCACATGGAATGCGCACGAAACGTTAAGATTACGTAAGGTGTCTGTAAAGCGTCTGTAAACCGGGCGAGAAATACGGGACCACTTGCGGGAGATTCTAGACCGACGAAAGAACACCGGGCGAGCACAAAAAAAACCCATCCCGAGGATGGGCACGCTGTGTACGTATCTTTTTGGTAGGTCTCAGGAGGAAGGGCCTTGGAGTTAACGCCTCGTCAACCTCAATGCCACTGTAACGGCATTGAGGACGCCGACGGCGATGACCAGGTAGTAGGCGCCTTCGCCAAGATAGAAGGAAGAGGCGGTATTCTCACCGGCGGCTTGGAAACCAAAGATCAGGAGTCCTCCGGGAGCGAGCTGGAAGGAGGGCAAGCCAGCAAAATCGCCGATAATGAAGACGATAAACGCAAGGATAAAGAGACCCAAAGAAGTCAAAAATGCACCTCCGACCAGGGCAAGAAGCACCTGTCCCGCTCCTTTGATCATGTGGACGGCTCCTTTCCGCATGCGGTGAACCCTCTGCTTTACATAGGTCCGCCATGTGTCCACAGTTCGTCGCCAATGGTGATAAAATGGACTGTCGTTAAATATAGGTAAAAGGGTCGAAGTTTGCGCGAGAAAAGGGGGCGCAGCTGCCAGCCATAAACGATCGCTCGAGTTCGCCCATTCGTCGTGAAGGAACCACCCTTGACCATCGGATTGGAGGCTAACTCCCGGAGCCAGGGTCCAAACATTTGTCGAAGACCTTCCTTCACGGCCCATCGCGGCGCCTCCACTTTTCGGCAATGATGGCAAAGCCGATTCCCAAGGAAATGAAGCCTAGGCTGGATATTATGAATCCCACAGGACGGGGAAACAGGGATTCCAACATCTGGGCTCCCCTGTACAGAACGACCGAAGCCAGAGCGAACAGCACCGCATTCATGAGCCCTTGGAGGGTATCCTCGTCCCGTAATGGCACCGCGACGCCCCACGCCAAGGCCAAGGAGTAAGTCACGAGGGCATAAATGGTAGCCTGACCCAGGTTTGGCACCAGGATTTCCGCGTTCAAGCCTATGAGAAAGCCTACGCCCATGAAGAGGATCACCCAGGCCATACTGGCGAGGGCGATGGTACCCATGGCCTTGGCTAAGACATAGTCGGTAGGACGCAGGGGGAGGCTGCGGATCCATATCTCCAGAGGAAGATCGATAGCCCGAGCCCTAAGGACCATCAGAGCCAACGAAAAGGCTCCCAGGTAAAGGGCTGTCGGGACATAAAGGAGCTCTCTCACGTAGGGGGAAGGGTTCAATCCTTCGCCAGCCCAGGGCCTCCAGAGGAGGAGTCCAAGGAATAGCCAGATACCTCCTATGGAAGGGGCGAGAATGATCTTTGTGTTGGTATCTCGCAGGATGTTCCGGGATTCATAGCCCAACCACGCCCACCGTCCGCGGGGAAAAGGCATTCGGTGGCCGAGGGGCGGTTGATCCATTCGGGTACGAACGTCCCCATCCGTCGACCACGAAAAGCGGTTTAGGAGCCACCGCCAGGCCAACCAATCCAAGATAAGAAGTACCCCGATGCTCCCCACCAGAAGAGGCCCCGGCCGAAAGACGTCGAGCCAAGGGGTTCCGGTGAGAAACCAGAGGATGGCTCCGATAGCCCCGGCGAAAAGGGCCCAACCCCGTCCTACCGCCAGCTTTCCGATCAAAGTTAACCAGGCAGTGCTAGTCATCAAGATGACGACACCTACTCCTCCAACCGCCATACCAGGCAAGGAAAGGTACCCACGCTGGGTGAGAGCCAGGAACACCGGTGCCGTGAGGAGCAAGGAAAAGATCCCGGTAGCCAGGAAAAGAGGGGTAGTGCTTCCGAAGAGGAGAGCACCATCAGTCACGGGCAGGGCTTGGTGGAAACCCTTCGGGATAAGGCGCCGGGCATCGACAAGAAGGAATGCCAGAACGGTACCGACGGCTAGGATACGCACGAAGTAGAGGATCAAGAAATCTAGCACCGGTGTCGACGCGGTGAAAGTGATTCGAAAGAGAGCTACGTCTGCCAACGAAAGGCCCAAGAGTGCCAGCAAAACGACAGTCCACACCCATGGAGCGTCCCACACCAAAGCCGTAAGGCTTCGGCGGATTTCAAGGAGTCTCATTCGGCTGATGAGCCACCAATTCACGGAGAAGCTCCCTCCGCTCACCGCCGCCTACCGCAAAGAGAAAAGCTTCTGCCAGGTCGGAGGCGTGATATCGGGCCTTCAATTCCTCTGCAGACCCCTGAGCTGCAATGCGACTACTATGGACGAAGTAGAACCGGTCAGCTACCTTTTCGGCAAAGGGAAGGTCATGCGTCGCAAGCAATACGGCTACCCCTTGCTGCGCCAAAGCATGGAAGAGGTCCCGCACTAATACCACCGTCGCCGGGTCTAACCCAGAAGTGGGTTCGTCACAAATGAAAACGCGAGGCCGAGGGAGAAGGGCCGCGGCCAACTGTACCTTTTTCCGCATCCCGTGGGAATACCCCTTCATGAGGCGATCGGCCGCACCGGAGAGATCCAGATAGGCCAGCCATCGTTCGATGGCGGACTCCGCTTCGGAGCGGGGATTTTCATAGAGGGCGGCGATAAAACGAAGGAATTCTCGTGCGGTGAGGAACTCGGGCACCTCATGGGATGCTGGGACAAAACCCAGATGGCGGCGCAGGCGCCAGAGGTCGGGGGGAAGAGGGGCGGGGCGACGAGACTCGGGAGCGGTTCCCCAAGTGTAGTCCAGAACCCGTACGCGACCACGAGAAGGGGAAAGGATCCCGGCGACAATGTTCATCAAGGTGGTTTTGCCTGCCCCGTTGGGACCGACCAGGGCGACGATTTCGCCCGCTCGTACCTTGAGGTCGGCATCCTGAATTCCCGGCACTTCCCCAAACCATCGAGTGACCCCATCCGCCTCTACCAGCACCGCATTCGTCAAAAGAAACCACCTTTCCCATCAAATATCCGAAAAGTTCGGCCCACTTTTCCAGGAAGACGAGAAGGGGCTTCTCTTCCCTCAAACCGCCGAGCGCACCGCCTCGAAGCCCGTCTCCAAGGCGCGTTCGTTGGCCGGGATGAGGCGGTGGCGATGAGGCGGCAAGACTTCACGTAAGGCGAGTTTGAGGTAGGCGAGATCGACGACTCCCGTCAAGGCGGCATACGCGCCCACGAGCACGTTTACAGCGACGCGTGCGTCGCCGATCTCTTCCGCAAGGGAGGTGGCGGGAATCCCGAGCAGGCGACCGAGCTTCACTTCGAGATTTGACCGAACGTCGGGGGGAAGCTCGACGATCGAAGCGTTATAGAGGACGATGCCTCCCTCCCGCACCTTCGGGACGAAGCGGTCGAAGGAAGGGCGGTTCATGGCGAGGACAGCGGTAGGGGCGAAGACGAGCGGCGAGACGACGGGGCGACGCGAGAGGACGACGGCGCTGTAGGCCGTTCCCCCGCGTTGTTCGGCGCCGTATGCGGGGACCCAGCTCACGTGTAGCCCCTGCATCATCCCCGCCTGGGCGAGGAGAATCCCCCCCGTAAGCACGCCTTGCCCGCCGAAGCCGGCGACGACCACTTCTTCGGGAGGCAATGGCGGAGCCGCATCCCCCATCCCCGGGCCGAGGGCCGAAACCGAGGCGCTTTCGACTTTTCCAGGCGGAAATCCCCTGTATCCTTCCATAGGTGCTCTCCCCCGTTCGTACCCTTTTATCGCTCAGGCGAGCGGTTTCCAACCTTCGGGGACCTTGATCTCCCCCAGGGGGTAGTACTTTACGACCTCTGTTTCGATGTAGCGCAAGGCATCTACGGGATCCATCTTCCAGTTGATGGGGCAACTCGAGAGAAACTCGACCAGAGAAAACCCGAGCCCTTGGAGTTGCACCTCAAACGCACGCTTCAAGACGCGCTTTGCCCGCAGAACTTCTTTGGGGGAAGTGACCGTAACGCGGGCGAGGTATACCGCACCTTCGAGCGAGGCGAGCATCTCGGGCATGCGGATGGGAAATCCCGTAAGCGCCGGATCGCGACCCGCAGGAGAGGTCGTCGTCCGCATCCCCGGAAGGGTGGTAGGGGCCATTTGTCCGCCTGTCATGCCGTAGACCCCGTTGTTCACGAGAATCGCCGTGACGCGTTCGCCGCGGGCGGCGGCGTGCACGGTTTCCGCCGTGCCGATGGAGGCGAGGTCACCGTCTCCCTGATAGGTAAAGACAAAACGGTCCGGAAGCACGCGCTTCACACCCGTCGCCACGGCAAGGGCCCGCCCGTGGGCGGCGGAGATCATGTCTACGTTCAGGTAGTCGTAGATGAGCACGGAACAGCCGATGCTCCCCACGCCCACCGTCCGTTCGAGGAGGTCGAGCTCTTCGAGGACTTCGGCCACGAGGCGGTGGATGATCCCATGCGTGCAGCCGGGGCAGTAAATCGTGTGTGCCTCCGTAAGTCCGCGGGGGCGAGCAAACACGACCTTTTTCTGGTCGACGCCTCCTTCCCTTTCCCGCACTAGGGAACTTTTGGGGGAGGTCGTCTGTACGCCGGCGCCTTCTTCTACGGCTGGTCCTCGGGATTCGCGAACCTCTTGGCTCATCGGCTGCGCACGCCCCTTTCTGCGGCTACGTCTTCCGCAGCCGTCACGATTTCGTCCAACGTCGGCACGATGCCCCCTGTGCGTCCGAAGAAGGACACGGGTTTGCGCCCTTCCACGGCAAGCCGTACGTCCTCCACCAACTGGCCGAGGCTCATTTCGACGGTGAGAAAGCTTCGCACCCCGGGGGAGTCGGCAAGCTCTCGGATTCGCCGTGTCGGGAAAGGATACAAGGTAATGGGCGCGAGCACGCCGGCAGCAATTCCCCTGCTCCTCAGAACCTCTGCCGCCGCCTGCGCGAGTCGTGCCATCGTTCCAAAGGCCACGAGAACGAGTTCCGCATCCTCGAGGGCGAATTCCTTCCAACGCTGCTCTTCTGCCTCGATCTGGGCGTACTTCTCCGCCAGACGGAGGTTGTGGCGCTCGAGTTCTTCCGGCTCGAGGTAGTCGGTCTTAATCACGTTCTTGGGGCGTCGGCCCATCGTCCCCGTCGTTGCCCACGGTTTTTCTGGCAGGTCGAGCGGGGGGAGCTCTTCCTCGATTTCCACGGGCTCCATCATCTGGCCGATCATCCCGTCACTCAACACGATCACGGGGTTTCGGTAGCGATCGGCGAGGTCGAAGGCGAGCTCCATCACGGGAAAGATCTCCGGCACGGACGTAGGTGCAAGCACGATCGTCCTGTAATCCCCGTTGCCGCCCCCCTTCACCGCCTGGCGGTAGTCCGCCTGCGCGGGCGCGATGTTTCCGATGCCCGGACCTCCCCGCATCGTGTTCACGATCACGGCCGGCAGCTCCGCACCGGCGAGGTAGCTGATTCCCTCTTGCATGAGGGCGAGGCCCAGGCCGGACGTCGAGGTCATCACCCGCGCCCCCGCCGCAGCCGCTCCGTAAAGCATGTTTACGGAAGCGGTTTCGCTTTCCGCCTGAAGGAACACGCCGCCTACCTCAGGAAGTCGCCGCGACAAGTACTCCGCAACTTCCGTCTGCGGCGTGATCGGGTACCCGAAGTAAAAGCGGCATCCGGCGCGAACTGCCGCCTCCCCGTACGCCTCGTTCCCCTTCATGAGGATCTTGCGTTTAGGCACGGAGGGGCACCTCCTCGCGGACGATCGTGAGGACGACGTCCGGACACATGTAGGCACAAAACGCGCACCCTTTGCAGGCCTCGGGATTTACGAACTCCGCCGGATGGTAGCCCTTTGCGTTGTAGCCTTCGGAAAGAACCAACGAACCGTGCGGGCAGGCGCTGACGCAAAGCCCACACCCCTTGCAACGCTCGACGTCCACGTACACCGCAAAGCGCGGACGCACTTTCCCCACGAGCTCCGCCTCCTCCCGCCTGCCGTTCCAAACCGTCATACGCACCTGTACCTTCAGCAGAGTTCCCGCTCGCGTCGGCGTCTCCGAGGCGGAAATCCGCTTAGGCGGTATTGTAGCATACTTTTCCTGAAATAGGAGGTGTGCGACACATCTTCCCATCTCCCGCAAGAGGAAGACTTCCGCGCCGGCCCGGGAAAAACGGAGCTATACTTGAAACGATGAAAGCGCGTACATAAGAGCGAAACCACCTCCACTCACAACTCCAACCCAAAACTCACGGAAAGGAGAACCACATGTCCACACCCCGCAATGCCGTACCCCGCTATGCTCCCCTCACCTACAGCGCGGGAAATTTCGCCGTAGGACTTATGACCCAAGCCTTTGCCGCGTTCGTGCTCTACTTCTACGTGGATTACCTCGGAGCCTCTCCCCTTTACATCTCCTACGCCATGGCGGTACACGGGATTTTTAACGCCGTTCTTAACCCCCTTGTAGGGCAGCTATCCGACGCCACACGTACCCGCTTCGGGCGAAGGATTCCTTACATCGCCTTCGGATTCCTTCCTCTCGCGCTCGTGTACGGACTTCTTTGGAACCCCCCGGCGAACCCGAACCTCCTCGTCCTGTACTTCCTCTTCATCGTTTTCCTCTACGACTCCCTCTTCGTGCTCGTGGTTCTCAATTGGACCGCGCTCTATCCCGAAATGTTCCCTACCCCCGAAGAACGGACGTCGGTGGCCGCGCTACGGCAGTTCTTCGGATTTTTGGGAATGATCAGTGGAATGGTCATTCCGCCTCTCATCGCTTCCCGGACGGGTTGGTCGGCCTTTGGGTGGATCGCCGCAGGATTTGTCTCCCTTTTCCTAGGCGTGTCACTCTTGGGAGCCAGGGAAAGGGAGCCTTCTACGACCGGCACACTCCCCCTTTGGACCTCCCTAAAGGTTACCCTTACGAACCGCACCTTCCTCGTATTTGTGGTCGCGAACCTCGCCGTCCAAACGGGGTTCGCCCTGCTTACGGCTACCGTTCCTTTTTACGCGAAGTACCTCCTCCGGCTTCCGGAAGAAAAAACCGCCCTCCTCTATGCGGCAATCCTCCTCCCCTCCCTCCTTGCCATGTTCATTTGGGGTTACGTTTTGAAGTACGTGCCCCCGCGTCGTGCCGTAATCACAGCTCTCGTGTACCTGTCGGCCCTTCTCGTCTCCTTCTTTTTCGTGACAAACTTGGCCATTGCCCTCGCCGCAGGGGTGCTTTTCGGGTTCGGTCTCGCGGGGGTCGTCATCCTCTTTGACATCCTCCTCGCCGAGGTCATCGACGACGACGCACGACGGAATGGCGTGCGGCGAGAAGGGATCTACTACGGCGTAAACGGATTTGTGATCCGCCTTTCCGTAACCCTGCAGGCGATCCTCACCGGAACGGTGCTCACCCTTGGGGGATACGTACCCCATGCCGCCTCCCAGGTCCCGTCGGCTCTGCTCGCCATTCGGTCCCTCATGGGGATCTGGCCCATGTTTTTCCTCCTCGTGGCAATCCTACTGTTTCGGGTCTTTCCCTTGGGTAGGTTTCCTCAGAATCCCGACGCTCCTCCCTCCTAAACGGGGCCATGGAACGCCACAGCCGATCGCCTTTTCATCCGAGGGTTCCGTTTCCAAAAGTGCGAGAAGATAGAGTACAATGGGCTTAGAAGTGCAGAAGGGGGTGGACAGCCGCTCCCCGGAGAGTCGCTAAGACCCACGATTTCCAACAAGCCGAGAGGGGGAAAACCTTTGATCGGGAAGTCCCTCGAAGACGGGTGGACGGCATTACGGGAAAACGGGTGGCGGCTTCTTGGTGTATCGCTGCTCATGGGGATTTTAATCTTTCTCGTCTCTGCGGTCGGTTTGGCGGTCGTCGGGGCAATCTGGTACAGTGTGGATCCGGAAGCTCTTTCGGACTTGGTCTCGCAACTCCAAAGCCCGGGGGACGAGCCGCCGGAAATCCCCCAATCGGTAGACATCGTTGCACAGCTTCTTATCAACGTCCTTTCTTCACTCTTTCTCGGCGGGTTTTACGCCGCCTTTCTCGCCGCTGTCCGCGGGGAGCCGTTCGGCGTTGGAATCCTCTTTTCCCGTATGGGAGACTTTTGGAAGTACTTTGTCGCCTACCTCGTAGTCTCTTTTGTCGTCGGATTTGGCTTTCTTTTCCTCATTCTTCCCGGGATTTACCTGGGCGTTCGGTTGTCCCTTTACCCATTTGCCATCGCTGACGGATACGGGCCGTTTGACGCGCCCTTTACGGTCAGCTGGGAGGCCACGCAAAAGAGGTTTTGGACGGTCTTCGGCTTCTACGCAGCCCTCATAGGAATTGGCCTTTTGGTTTTTGGAGCAATTGGAATGGTCTTCTTCCTCGGAGTACTTTTCCCCTTCTTTATGTCGGTAGGCATTCTCCTCCTCGTCTTGGGGGGAATTGGTTTTTCCTTGTACGCCGTTACCGCCTCGGCCGCCCTGTACAACCAACTCCTCGAAGAAAAAGGGATCTCTCCCGCCCGTGCGGATTCTTCCCTCGCCGACCGCTACTGGTGAGATCTTCGCCGTTCCGGCCTAGACGTACCTCTGTCCCGCATTCTCAGAGCTTCGATCCAAACAGAATCGAAATACAAAGCCCGCCTCCCAGCGGCATGCCAGGGGGCGGGCTTTTCGTGGGCCGCAAAGACTTGCGCTTACGCCGCCTTCGCCCCACCGGATTCCCCAAAAGGGGCGGGCGTTCGCAGGTAGCGAACCCCGAGCCACGTCTGGACGGCGGCAAACACCGCGCGTAAGGCGACGTCGGGAAGGAGGTGGGCAACCCACGCCCCGAGCGCGGACCCGAGGAAGATCCCGGCGAGGAGTCCGGGAAGGATGGGTGCGGCGACGTTGCCGAGGCGGAAGTGCGTCCACGCCCCCACCGTACCCGTGGGTACCATGGCGAGAAGGGACGTCCCCTGGGCGAGGTGCTGGCCCACGCCGAGGAAGACGACCATCGCAGGGACCATGATCGACCCGCCGCCAACGCCCATCATCCCCGAGAGAAACCCCGTGAAGATCCCCGTCGCGAGGAGGACGGCGATCCCCGCGGCGGAAGTCCCGATCGGAGTTCCCGCGCCGGAAACGGCCAAAGCGTTGAGGTACGGTCGGGCGAGGAGAAGAACCGCCGTAAAGAGGAGGAAGGCACCAAAGGCGCGCTTCAACTTCCACTCGGGAAGCTCGTGGGCAAAGCGCGCTCCAAAGTGGGCCGTAACCATCGCCGTGGCCGCGAGGAGGAGGGCGCCCAGGAGGTCGGCGGAGCCGAAGCGGGCGTACGTCGCCGCGCCAGCAACCCCCGTGACGACGACGGCGGCGAGGCTCGTCCCGTGGGCGCGAACTTGGGAGAGGCGGAAGACGCGCACGAGGAGGGGGATCATGATCACGCCGCCCCCCAGCCCTACGAGACCGCCGAACGACCCGGCGAGAAGACCGATGAGCGCGGCCTGAGCGTTGTGCCGAAATTCGCTTTTGTTCACGCTTCGGCCTCCCTTTTTACAGGAGGCTTTTCCTCTTCTTGCCAGCCCTCTACTTCCCGGCGGGCGAAGACGAGGTAGCCCGTATGTCCCGTCATCCGGTCCTCCGGACGCAGGCGGGCGGGGTTGGGCTTGTAGTAGCGGTGTAGGATCTCGAGGACCTCGACATCCGTAAACCCTGCCTGAAGACTCTGGAGGAGTTCCTGTACCTGATTGGTCGTGGGCAGGAGAAAGGCTACGGGGGCGCCCGGCCGGAGCGCGGCGTAGAGCGGTGCGAGCACCGTTTCGGGTTCGCGTACGTCGATGAATGCCGCGTCGTACGGCCCACCGGCGATCGCCTGCGAGGCGTCGGCGTGCACGAATTCCACCACGTCCGCAAAGCCCGCACGAGTCACGTTTTCGCGGGCGAGGCGGAGAAAGGCTTCTTCCCGCTCGTACGTCACGACGCGGCCGGACGGAGATACGGCCCACGCGAGGGCGATGGTCATCGCCCCGCTTCCCGAACCCGTTTCGAACACGCGATCTCCCGGGCGAAGCCCGAGCTTGAGAAGGGTAAACCCCGCGTCCTTGGGGTAGACGATCTGCGTCTTGCGCCGAACGCGCATGAGGAGGTCTTCGAGGCTCGGACGGAGCACGCGCACGCGAGCTCCGATGTTCGTCCTAAGCACCGAACCCACATCCGCTTGCAAGACTTCGGCGAGGGAAAGGGTTCCGCGGTGCGTGCCGTAGGTTCCCTGCGCATCGGGGTCTACGTGGAGGAGGGCGCGCGTTCCGTCGTCGAAGAGGAGGTACACCGGTCCTATGGGCATCCCATGACCCCCTTTGCACCGCGCCGGGGGAGGACGATCGTCCCGTCCTCCCCCGCGAGGAGTTCGGTTTCGCCTCGGAGGTGGAGAATTCCTGTCCAAAGGGCGGCTACGGCGTCCAACTCGTCTTGCGTGGGCAGTCCTTCGGCCGACTCCGGCAGGGGCAACCCGCGTCGGCGGAAGAACGCGGCAATTTCTTCCCTCGCCTTGCGGGGAACTCCGCAAACGTCGTACGTCGCCCCCGGATAGACTTCCCAAACCTCCTTGCCCCGTTTCCGCCACGCTTCGGCGAAGCGCATGCCCCGCTCCGTCAGACGGCGCATGGGGCCGAGCGTCACGGGAAAGAAGCGAATCCCCCTTTCGCGGAGCATGCGGTCGCAGGCGCGTAGGTGCGGTCCGCTTCGGTCTTCCACGCCCTTTCTGCCCGCGGGGAGACCTAGGGGGGCGTCTACGTAAATTCGGTCGAAATCCGCGGCGAGTCCTTCGATCTCGGCATCGGCGTACACGATTCCCACGCGCAGCGCGCCCTCGGAGCAAAAGGCGTATCCCGTAGGGCGCCGCGGACTGCCGGCGAGGTCGAGGCCGAGAATCCGAACGGGACCTTCGGACTTCGCTCCGCTCATCCCAGAGGGAAGACCTCCCGCCTGCGCCCGCGAAAGGCGACAACCTCCCGGTAGCCCACCTCGCGGGCGAGGGCGAGGGCTTGGTCGTACGCGTACCCGAGGTTTTCCGGCTCGTGGGCGTCGGAAGAGAGCACGATGGGCACGCCCCGGGCGTGGAGCTTCTCGAGAAGCGGACGCGCGGGGTAGATCTCACCCACAGGTTTGCGCAACCCGGCGGTAGAGATCTCTACGACGAGGCCGCCGCGGGCGACGGCCTCGGCAACTTCTTCGTAAAGCTCGTCGAGAAACTTCGGGTCGGCGGGACGATAGCCGAAGATCTTGACCAAGTCGATGTGTCCGACGATGTCCACGAGGTGCGCCTCGGCCATGGAGATGATCTGGTCGAAGTACGCCCGATACACCTCCCGGATGTCCCTCCGCTCGTACTCGTGGCGGAACTCCTTGAGGTCGATGCCCCACGATCCGATCCAGTGAACGGACCCGATCACGTAATCGAACGGGTAAGACTCGAGGAAGCGGGCGATGCGCTCCTCTTTGCCAGGGACGTAGTCCATCTCGATGCCGAACTTCAGGGGGATTCCCTCGGCCCGGGCGGCGTCTACGAGGGCCACGTACTCCTCCATCCGCAGGCGCCGTCGCGCCTCCGCCCAAGGCTCTTCCACGATCCCCCGCGTCTCGGCAAAAAAGTAGGCGTGCTCCGAAAGCCCCCACTCTTCGATACCGAGCTCCGCGGCGCGTTCCGCGTAGCGCCGCAGGTAGTTCGGATCGAACCCCCCTGTTTCGTAGATGTGTACGTGGTAGTCCGTGAGCACCGGCGGTCCTCCTTTTCGATTCGAACCGTCCGCTCTAAGGGGGGCGATACGAGCCCCTCCCTCCAGGAGACGAATCGACTTCCTACTTTCCTTCCCGCGGAAGGGGAATGCTCTTCAGGGCGGCAATGGGTTCTCCCCGATCCTTTGCGCCGAAGACATACGTCCCCGCGACGAGGACCGTAGCACCGGCCTCCACGACCTCACGCCCCGTTTCGGCGTTGATGCCGCCGTCGACGGAGATCGGAACGTGCGGGCGTCCGAGTTCCACGAGCATCTTCCGGATTCGCGCCACCTTGTCCTTCACCCAGGGGATGAAGGCCTGCCCGCCGAACCCGGGGTTGACGCTCATCACGAGGACGAGGTCTACCTCGTGGAGGAGTGGGCGTATCGCCTCGCAAGGGGTCGAAGGATTGAGGGATATTCCCGCCTTCATCCCCATGGACTGGGCGGCCTTGATCGCGCGGTGCGCGTGCGGATCCGCTTCGATGTGGAGGGTGAACGCGTCCGCACCCACATCGCGAAAGGCCTCGAGGAGCCGTTGGGGGGCTTCCACCATGAGGTGGACGTCGAAAAAGAGGTCCGTATGCCGCCGGAGAGCCTTTACCACGGGCGGGCCGAAGGTGAGGTTGGGCACAAAATGCCCGTCCATCACGTCCCAGTGAAGCCAATCGGCACCCTTCGCCT
The DNA here is from genome assembly GCF_003633725.1 of Brockia lithotrophica. Classification (NCBI taxonomy): domain Bacteria; kingdom Bacillati; phylum Bacillota; class Bacilli; order Thermicanales; family Thermicanaceae; genus Brockia; species Brockia lithotrophica. Next base: position 475,274 of record NZ_RBIJ01000001.1, read on the forward strand.
CCACGTCGCGCACGTCTTCGAGAAGGCGGGCGAAATCTGCCGAAAGGAGCGAAGGGGCGACGAGGGGACGGTCGATCTGGGCAAAGAGGGCAAAGGATTCGTCGCGCTTCACACGGGCACCTCCTCGATCGTCGAAGGAAAAGCTGCAGCTAGGCGTACGCGCACTGTGGGGAAACGTTCCGCGTTCCGCGGAGAACTTTCGCTAGCTCAAACTCAGTAGCGCTCCGCGTGCATTTCCCGAAGCTCGCGCAAGAAGGTGAGGTAATTCGCGTAACGGGATCGGGCGATTTTCCCTTCCTCTACAGCCGCGCGCACGGCACACCCTGGTTCCCGTTCGTGCAGGCAGTCGCGAAAACGGCAGCCTTCGGCGCACGCCGCAATTTCCGGAAACAGTCGTCCGAGTTCCGGAAGACCCACGTCCGGTAGGCGAAGCGCCCCGAACCCCGGGGCATCGGCGATCCAACTGCCCTGTCCTACGTCGACGAGGACGACTTCGCGCGTCGTGTGCCTTCCGCGGCCGAGCTTCCGGCTGAGCTCTCCGACCGCAAGGGGAAGGTCGGGGCGAAGCACCCGCAAAAACGAAGTCTTCCCCACCCCCGAAGGCCCGGCGAGGACGAGGACTTTTCCGGCCAAATGGGCGCGGACCTCCGGAAGCCCCTCTCCGGTACGCACGCTCCCCGCAAACGTCGCATACCCGGCGCTCCGATATACGCCCAAAAGCGCTTCGAGCTCCTCTCTTTCGGAAAGCCCGAGGACGTCTACCTTGTTCCAAAAGAGAACCGCTTCGAGTCGGGCGTGTTCTACGTGCACGAGGAGGCGGTCGAGGTACGCGAGGTCGACCTCGGGTTCCCGTAGGGTGGCCACCACGAGGACGGCATCCACGTTGGCCGCGGGGGGACGAACGAGCTCGCTCTTGCGCGGGAGGACCTCGATCAGCACGCCTTCTCCCTCGCCCGTGGGCCGCACGTGGACGAGATCCCCTACGAGAGGCGTAATTCCGAGCTCCCTCAGGAGTCCGCGTGCGCGCGTGCGAAGGACCGAACGCCGGAAGTCCTGGCCGTCTTCAGCGGACGGGGTTTCTCCGTCCTCTTCTACGACCACGTCGTAGTAGCCCGCCAGAGCGCGAACGATGCGTCCCCGCAGGAGCGTCTCCTTCAGAACCTTCCCCCCTTTCTCAATCGAACGGCACAAGAATAGTATAGCACAGCGCCCCTCGGCCTTCGACTTACCGCGGCGGGACGCGGTTCCAGGCCGCCGGCACCGGGAGAGAGTTCCCCCCTTGGAGAGAAAGGGGGGGAACTCAGGGCGAAGGGGGAGAAGTGCCACTGGCCGGCGGGGATGCTCCGTTTTCTCCCTGTGCGTCGCCGCGCTTCGCTTCCGCGTAGGAGATCGCCTGAGATAGGACGAGAGCCCCGTTTTGGTAGACGCGGAGAAGCCCGTCCTTCCCCGGCGCCAAGACGAGGAGGACCTCGTACGTCTTTGCGCCGTTTACCGTTTCCCGAATCACCGTGTGGTCCGTAAAGCGGGCGTCGCTCACGCTGATTCGGACGTCTACGGACTCGCCGCCCTGCGGCAGGACGGTCACCGGGTAGTGAACTTCCACGGCGTCGGGGAGGAGCCCGTCGGAGACGAATAGGGTCACCTTCGTTCCTGGGGAGGCCTTTTCCCCCGCTTGGTAGGGCCAAGCCCGGATCACGGTTCCCTCGGGGAAGTAGCTCTTTTCCCGCTCGACCTTGGGATCGGGGTCGAACCCGGCACGCGCCAGAAGTCCCCGCGCCTCCTCGAGAGAACGGCCGACCACGTCCGGCATCACCGTCTCTTTAGGTCCCTTGCTCACGACGAGCGTCACCGTCGTCTGCTTGGGCACGACCTCCGTTCCCCCCGCCGGCATCTGGCGGATGACGACTCCGGCGGGCACCGAGTCGGAAAACTCCTCCTCCGTCCGTACTCCGGCAAAGGCGGCAAATCGCGACTTGGCCACTTCGAGCGTAAGCCCGCTCACGTCGGGTACAGGCACCTTGCGAGGTCCAGAAGAAAGGGTGAGGAGGACGGAAGCGGTGGTTTTAAGGCGCGTCCCCGCCGGGGGATCCTGCGCGATTACCTTCCCCGCCTCGACTTCGTCGGAAGGTTCCTCGCGCGAGTCTACGTGGGCAAACCCCGCCTGCTCCAAGGCGCGAAGTGCCTCCTCGCGCGTCATCCCCGCGACGTCGGGTACTTCTCTTTCGGGTACCTGGAAAGAAGCAGAGAGGGCGTGGATCCCCCACCAGAGGAAAAGGAGAACGGCAAGCGCAAGGGCGCTCCCCCACACGTAGGGCTTTCGTAAGGCGCGCACCACTCGCCCTCCGCGTCCCGACGCGGGGGAAGACCCGGTCCTTTCTGAGGAAAGTTCCGAAAAGGGACGCGTCCACGCCTCGGCGTCGGGGAAATCCGCATCCGGTTCCTCCCAGGGCGGCTCCTTTCTCCGCGCCGGATCCAGAGAAGAGGCGAGGTCGAGGCGCATCGCCTCGGCAGACGGGTACCGGTTTTCGGGACGTTTGGCCATCGCCCGCCGGACGACGTTTTCCAAGGCCACGGGAACCTCCGGCCGCCGTTCGCGTACGGAGGGGGTAGGGGCATCTACGTGCTTGAGGGCGACGGTTACGGGACTGTCCCCGGTAAAGGGGAGGACGCCGGTGAGCATCTCGTAGAGGACCACACCGAAGGCGTACAAATCGGACGCCGGCGTGATGGTTTCGCCTCTCGCCTGTTCGGGCGAAAAGTAGTGGGCCGAACCGAGGAACGTGCCGCTCTCCGTGAGCGTCTCTCCCCCCAACGCACGCGCGATGCCGAAGTCGCTCACCTTGGCCGTACCGTCGGCGGTGAGGAGGATGTTGTGCGGCTTGACGTCTCGGTGTACGATCCCGCGGTTGTGCGCATGGGCCAGGGCGCGAAGCACCTGGTCGCCGATGGAAAGGACTTCTTCCAAGGGCAGCGGCCCGCGAGCGCGGATCTCTTCCTTGAGCGTTCGTCCTGGCACGTACTCGAAGACAAGGTACGGAGCGCCTTCGTGGGTCCCCGTGTCGAACAAGGTCACAATGTTCGGGTGGGAGAGGAGGGATACGGCCTGCGCTTCGCGCAAAAACCTCCGGCGAAACTGCTCGTCGTCGGCGTACGGCTCTCGCAGGACCTTGACCGCCACGTTCCTGCCCAAGAGGAGGTCCTCCGCGAGGTACACGTAGGACATCCCGCCTTCGCCCAACTTCCGGCGAATGAGGTAGCGACCTCCGACGACGTCCCCCAGTTTCACCGACCATCCTCCTCTCCCGCTTCCAAGAGAACGACGGTGACGTTGTCGGTCCCGCCGCGACTCAAGGCGAGGCCCACGAGCTCGCTCCCTGCGGTGTCCAGGTTGCTCGTCGTGCCGAGGATCGTCGCGATCTCCCCGTCGTCCACGTGCTGCGTGAGGCCGTCCGTACAAAAGAGCAGCCGATCTCCTGCACTCCATTCGAGGCGCAGGGGGTCTGGCGTGACGTGCGCTTCCGCCCCTACCGCGCGCAGGATGATGTGCCGTTGGGGGTGCTCCCGCAACGCCTCATAGGCAATATGGCCCTCTTTGTACAAGGTAAAGACGTAAGAATGGTCGTCGGTAAGCCGCTCGAGAATTTCCCCTTTGCGGCGAAAAAGGTAGACCCTGCCGTCGCCCACGTGTACGCCCACACCTCCCCGGGAGTCTACGAGAGCGACGTCGACGGTGGTTCCCATGCGCCCCTCCCACTTCCCGGCAAGTTCAAACACGCGGGCGTTGGCGAGGCGCACCGCTCCTTCGAGGAGCTCTAACCAACGCCGCTCTCCTTCGGGATCGCCGACGAGCGGGAGGTCTTCCAAACGTTCTGCCTCCGCCTTTACGTGGGCGACAACAACGTCTACCGCCGTCTGCGCGGCGACCTCCCCGCGCTCGTGTCCCCCCATTCCGTCGGCCACGACGACGAGGACCTTTCCCGAAGGAAGGGGTTCGACGGCAGCAGCATCTTCGTTGTTCGGACGCACCCGGCCGAGCTCGGAAAGGCTGAAGACCTTCACCTCGATTCCCTCGCTTCCCTCGCGCATCGCTTTTCCCCGCTTTGCCGTACGGGACACCGGGCTACCCTCTGCATCGTCGAAACGGCACCTACCTTTTACGGAACGCTGGCACTTTCATCGCCCGAGGCTCGGGAAAACGCGCGTCCCCTTTCGCGAAAAAACGTCGCCTGGGATCCGGACGGAAAGGGAAAACGACCCGTACCCTCGGACGCGCACGAACTCCGAGGGTTCACCAGACGCGAAAGCGGGCGATGAAAAAGCCGTCTACGTCCAAGTCCTGGGGTAAGATCTCGAGCGTCCCCGGCATCCGGATGCGCTTGCGGAGCACGGCGGGTACGAACGACGCCATCCCCTCTTCGTCGAGCTTCAGGGCGGGATTGCGCGCGAGGACCTCGCGGACAACGCCCTCGTTTTCGTCCGGCGTGAGGGTGCAGGTGCTGTACACGAGCACGCCGCCCGGGCGGACGATCTGCGCCGCCGCATCCAAGAGCTCCCGCTGAAGCGCCGCGAGCTCCCTCACGCTTTCCGGCGTGTGGCGGTACCGCAGTTCGGGACGTCGACGAATCGTCCCCAATCCCGAACACGGCGCATCCACAAGGACGCGATCGAATTCGCGGCCGTACGCGCGGGGGAGATCCCGTCCGTCGCGCACCGTCGGCACGACAATGGAGAGGCCCAGGCGCTCGACCTCCTCGCGAATTCGACGCACGCGGCTCTCGTGGACGTCGACGGCGACGACCTCTCCCGTGTCGCGCATGCGCTCGGCGGCAAAGGTCGCCTTCCCCCCCGGAGCGCTGCAGCAATCGAGGATCCGCTCGCCGGGCCGCGGATCGAGCACGTGGACGACGAACATCGCCGCCTCGTCTTGGATCGTGATCCATCCGCGATCCAAAAACTCCCGCGGAGGAAACCCCCGTCCTTTGAGGCGCAGAGCCTCGGGGACGAGGCGGCCGTGCTCCACCGTATACCCCCTATCGAGGAGGGATTGGCGGACGAATTCCCGGTCGACCCGAAGGAGGTTCACCCGAAAGTTGAGCGGGGGCGGAACGTCGAGGGTGGCGAGGAGGCGGAGAAGTTCTTCGTCGCCGTACCTTTCCCGCCAAACTTCGAGAAGCCATTGGGGAACGCCGTAGCGAAGGGATAAGGCCTCTGGGTCATCGCCTTCGGGCAGACGCACGCGTTCCGGCTCGCGCAGGTACGTGCGGAGGATCCCGTTTACGACCTTTTTGAGCGGGGTAAATCCGGCCGTATCGACGAGGGCGAGGGTTTCGGAAAGGACGGCGTACGGAGGTATGCGCGTGAGAAAGAGAAGCTGGTAAAAGGCGAGGTAGAGAATCCTACGTACGTCCGCAGGCAATCGTTCGGCGTGCTTCGCGTACTGGGAAACGGCGTAGGCGAGGTACGGACGGTGGGCGAGAACGCCGTATACGAGCTCCGTAATGAGACGCCGGTCGGCGTCCGAGACGGGCCGTTCGTCCAAAACGGCCCGCAAGAGGTAGTTCGAATACGCGCCCTTTTCTTCTACACGCTTCAAAATCTCCAGCGCCAACCGACGCGCCGGGGATGGGCCCTTCTTGCCCGGTATGGTCCCCGACTGTCGATTAGCCCCGGAGGGTTTGCCGGGGGGTTGGTGGGTCAACTTGGGCACCTACTTTCCACGTCTTGCGTCCACGAAGAAATTCGGCAGCGGTCATCTCCCGCCGGCCTTCCGGTTTGAGCCGGCGCACGACGAACACGCCCTTCCCCGCCCGAATCCGGATCACGTCCGCAAGTTCGACGATCGTCCCCGGAGAGGCGTCGGCAAAGGGCCCTTCGTCTTCCGCCTGCGCCTCGAGCACGAGAATCCGCTCGCCGAAGGCGGAAAAAAACGCCCCCGGCCAAGGCGTAAGCCCCCGCACGCGCCAGACCAACTCTTGTGCGGAAAGCTGGAAGTCGAGGGCGCCATCTTCCTTCTTCAGAAGGGGGGCAAAGGACTTTTCCGCCTCGTTTTGCGGCACGGGTTCGATCTCTCCCCGAAGGTAGCGGGGCAGGGTTTCCACGAGGAGGGCCGCACCCATTTCCGCTAGACGGGCTTCCAAAATCGCCGCGTTTTCGTGCGGGTATATGGAAGTCTCTCGCTGGGCGAGAATCGGACCGGCGTCGAGCGCCTCCACCATCTTGACGATGGTTACGCCCGTCTTCGTCTCCCCCCGCATGAGCGCCCACGCCACCGGGGCGGCGCCGCGGAACTTGGGAAGAAGCGATGCGTGGACGTTGATCGCCCCGAAAGGGGGGCCTTCCAAGAGCGGGCGCGGTACGATTTGCCCGTACGCCGCAGTTACGATCACGTCTGGTGATGTCGCGAGGATCTCTCGAATCGCCGCCTCGTCCTTTAGGCGCTCCGGCTGAAAGACCCGGAGTCCGAAAGAGGCCGCAAAGACCTTGACGGGAGGTGGCACAGGCTCGCCGCTTCGGCCCTTCGGACGGTCGGGTTGCGTCACGACGAGCACGACGTCGTACCCCGCATCCACGAGCGCCCGAAGGGAGGGGACAGCGAACGCCGGAGTGCCCATAAAGACGACGCGTTCAGGCATGCACATCCGCCCTCGTTTCCTCGGCGTGCGTAAGCGACAGGGCGCGGTCGATGAAGAGAATTCCGTCGAGGTGGTCGATCTCGTGTTGGATGGCCCGCGCCTTGAGACCCTCGGCCTCGAGGATCGTGCTTTCCCCCGTGCGGGTCAGGGTGCGCACGCGAATCCGCGCCGCCCGCGGGACTTCTCCGTAAACTCCGGGAATGGAGAGGCACCCCTCTACCCCAACTTCTTCGCCCTCGGCCGCGAGGATCTCCGGATTGATGAGCTCTATGAGGCCGTCGCCCACGTCTACAACGGCGATACGGCGCGAAATTCCCACCTGAGGTGCGGCAAGGCCGACGCCGTCCGCATGGCGCATCGTCTCGGCGAGGTCGTCGAGCAGGCGAAGCACCTGGGGCGTTATGGACTTCACCGGCCGCGCCACCTCGCGCAGGACGGGATCCGGGTGTTTGACGATGTATCGTACGGCCACGTTCGGTCCCCCCTCGCTCGCGTTTTTGTTTGTGCGCCCGCTCAGAAGTGTCCGGCGTACACCCCGGCCTTAGGAAAAATCCTGCGGATCGAAGTCTACGGTGAGGTCGACCTCGTCTTGCCGAAGCCGAGGATGGTGTTCCTGAAGCACCCGCCGCAGACGCAAGGGAAAATCCGGTTCTCGCTTATATTGTACCAGTGCGTGAAAGCGAAAGCGATCGCGGACCCGCGGGATCCCCGCGGGCATTGGGCCCTTGACGACCGTATCCGGCGCAAGGCGCGGGAGGAGGTCTTCTACGATGCGCGCCAACGCGTCCCGCGCCCGCCGCATGTCGACGTGGGCGGTCTCCAAGAGCACGAGGCGCGTGAAGGGCGGGTAATTTTGGGCGCGGCGGACCTTGAGCTCCGCCCGGTAGAACTCATCGATTCGCCCGTCGCGGGCGAGGGCGATTGCGGGGTGGTCGGGGCGAAACGTCTGAACGACGACCTCGCCGGGAAGGTTGTGGCGTCCGGCACGTCCGGAGACCTGCACGAGGAGTTGAAACGTGCGCTCTGCGGCGCGGAAGTCCGGGAACTGTAGGGAGAGGTCGGCGAGGAGAATCACGGAAAGCGTGACGTACGGAAAATCGAGCCCCTTTGCCACCATCTGCGTCCCCAGAAGGATGTCCGCCTCCCGTTCGGCAAACTTGGTGAGGATTTCTTCGAGGGCGCCTTTCCGGGAGGTCGTGTCGCGATCCATACGCAAGATGCGGGCTTCGGGGAAATACGACCTGAGGAGTTCCTCTACGCGTTCCGTGCCGAGGCCGAGGTGGACGAGGTTCGGCGACCCGCAGTAGGGACAACGGGGAACCATGGGCATTTCGAAGCCGCAGATGTGGCAGCGGAGCACGTCCTCGGCGCGGTGGTAGGTGAGCGACACGTCGCAGTGCGGGCACTGGACTGTACGCCCGCACGAACGACAGAGCACCACGGGTGTGTATCCCCGACGGTTGAGAAAGACGATCGCCTGCTCGCCCCGGCGCAGGCGTTCTTCGAGGCGTTCGAGGAGGAAGGGACTCAGGACGATCCCCCCGAGACCCCGCCTCTCCTTTCCCGTCGCGCGGACGGCGCCGCGCCCTCCGCCTGCGGCACCCCGGGCGAGCGAGACGGCTTCGTCGTGCGGTTCGGTCTCCCCTACGTCCAGCCGCAAGTCCACGACGTGTACCCGGGGAAGAGGTCGGCGGTCGATGCGCTCCCGAAGCTCGAGGAGGTGGTAGTGGCCGACGCGCGCCCGAGCGTACTGCTCGAGCGACGGCGTGGCGCTCCCCAAAAGGAGGAGTGCGCCGTGGTACCTGGCCCTAAGCTCAGCCACCTCGCGGGCGTCATACCGCGGCGTCTCGTCTTGCTTGTAGCTTGTCTCGTGGGCTTCGTCGACGACGATGAGGCCGAGGTTTCGCACGGGGGCGAACACCGCGCTCCGCGCGCCGACGGCAATGCTCGCCTCCCCCCTCCAGAGGCGACGCCACTCGTCGTACCTCTCCCCCACGCCGAGGGCGCTGTGAAGCACGGCCACACGCCTGCCGAAGCGCGCCGTGAACCGGGCGACCATAAGAGGTGTGAGGGAGATCTCCGGAACGAGGACGATCGCCCCCTTCCCTTGGGCGAGCACCTCTTCGATGAGCTGGAGGTAGATCTCCGTCTTGCCGCTTCCGGTGACGCCGTACAGGAGGTAAGGTTTCAAGACGTCGCCTTCGCCGCGGAGGGCCGCAAGGAGGCGCGCAAATACCTCCGCTTGGGCCGGCGTGAGCTCGCGCTTGGGCTCAGGGGCAAGAGCAGGCAAGAGCGGTGCGCGGTAGCTCTCACGCGGGTAGACTTCCACGAGGCCGCGTCGGGCGAGCGCTCGAACCACCTCGCGCGCACCGGGGATCTCCTGCTCCAAGAGGCGAAGGGGAACCTCCCCTCCGCTGCGTATGCGTTCGAACACCTTCGCCTGCTTGGGCGTGAGGGGTTCGGCGGGATCGGCGTCCCCGACCCTTCGCGCGACGAGCTCCTCGCGTACGGGATGGGCGCGCCGGGGGCGGATAAAGGTTTCCAAGTACCCGAGTCGGAGGAGGTTTTCGACGACGTCCGGCGTCTCGGAAAACGCGTCCCGCAGGCGACGAAGGGGGACCTCTCCTTTCGCGCGCAGGTGTGCGATCACCGCCTCTTCGTCAGGTAGGAGAAAGAGTGGCTCGTCCTTCCGCGACAGACGAACCCAAAGTTCCCCTTCCGGACGCAACGCCTGGGGCAACATGGTGGCATAAACCCGGTAGAGCGGGGCGATAAGCCGTTCCGCCAACTCTCGACCCAGGGCTACGAATTCCGCAGAAAGCACCGGTTCATCGCGGTCGAGAATGTATACGAGAGGTTTCAAAGCCAAGCGGAGGTCGCGCTCTTGCGCGGGGCGCACGTCCGCGACGAACCCTGGAACCAGTTGCTTTCTCACCTCTACGAATACGCGGCTCCCCGGCTTAAGGCCCTCCGTCGCCAGGTAGGTGAGGACGTCGTTTCCGGGAAAGAGGGGCACGTCCACGGCGACGTCGGCGACGATGGGGCGGGCTTCTGCACCTCCTTCGGATTCCCCGCTCGGCCGAGGGTCGGAAACTCCCCTCCCCCGCCCCAAGGCTTCCTTTCCACCCTGCACGGCGGCCATCGCCTCCCTCCGCTACGCGGCGAGAAAAAACGCCCGCCGCCTTCTCGGGTACGACGGGCAACCGAAGCACGCGTCGCCGCCTGGCAACCGCTCAAGCCGTAGCTCAGCGTACGGCGGCGAGGCGTGCGGCGATCGTCTCCAAGAGTTTGTCGGCCAAAACGCGCTTGTCCTCCCGGGGGAACGTAAACCTTCCTCCCCACCGGTCGTACAGGACGACTTCGTTTTCGTCGGCCTCAAAGCCCACGTCCGCACGGGAGACGTCGTTGAGCACGAGAAAGTCGAGGTTTTTCCGTACGAGCTTATCTCGGGCGTTCGCCTCGAGGTTTTCCGTCTCGGCGGCAAATCCGACGAGCACTTGGTCGCTCCTTCGCCTCTTTCCCATTTCCATGAGGATATCCGGCGTGGGTTCGAGTTCGAGGACGAGGCGGTTCCCCTTTTTGATCTTTTGCAGGGCGACGGACTTGGGACGGTAGTCCGCCACGGCGGCAGCGGCGATGAACACGTCTGCCGCGGGAAAGAGCTCCTCTACGGCGTGCAGCATGTCCTCCGTCCGAAGGGCCCGCCGCACCTCTACGCCAGGAGGTGGAGGCACGGAGGTGGCGCCGGCCACGACGACGACGCGCGCACCGCGACGAAGGGCGGCCTCGGCCAAGGCAAAGCCCATCTTTCCCGAAGAACGGTTAGAAAGAAACCTTACGGGATCGAGGGGTTCCTGCGTCGCACCTACGGTGAGGAGGACGAACTTCCCCGAGAAAAAGGAGCCTCCTTCGGATGCGGGAGGGGATCCGAGATTGGCGCCTTCGGGGGCAGGGGGGACGCCGGAATTGGGAATCGGGAGCACGGTCCGTCCTTGAAGGACGTCGTCTACAAAGGCGAAAATCTCCTCCGGCTCGGGCATCCGTCCCTTCCCCTCGTACCCGCACGCCAAGGGTCCGCTCGCCGGTTCGAGAATCGTGTACCCCAACCGCCGAAGGCGCGCGATGTTGTCCTGGACGACCGGGTGGGCATACATGTGAACGTTCATTGCGGGGGCGAGGATCACCGGCGTTCGCGCGGCGAGAAGGGCGGTGGAGAGGAAGTCGTCTGCAAGGCCACAGGCGAGTTTGGCGAGGACGTGTGCCGTAGCAGGGGCTACGACGAAGAGAGAGGCGCGGTCCGCAACGGCGATGTGGGCGATTTCCTCGGGGCGCTCCTCGCGGAAGACGTCCGTGTACACCCGTCCGCGTGCCATGACCTGAAACGTGAGGGGCGTGACGAAGCGCTCGGCCCCCCGCGTGAGGATCACTTCGACCTCGTAACCGGCCTTGTGCAAAAGGCTCACGAGGCTTACGGCCTTAAACGCCGCAATGCTTCCGGTGACGCCGACGACAACCGTTCCCCCAATCTGCCTTCGAGGTCCCTCCGCGCCCACGGGACCTTCCCCCCATCCACCTGCATCCACGCCGAAATGCCCGGCATCTCCCGCTTACGCGGAGCGGCCGGAAGGGTCGCCGCTTCCGTCCGGAAGGATGACGCGAAGCTTCCCCTGGTAGAATTCCTCGAGCGCCTGACTCACCGGGCGCGGCGGAGGATCGTCTTCGGTTCCCCGTACGCGAAACTCCTCGAGGATCTGACGCGCCCGCCGGGCGGCAATGACGGTGAGCAGGTACTTGCTTCCCGCCCGAGCGACGAGTTCGTCGATCGGCGGATACCGCATGCCGAACTTCCCTCCCCTACGTACGCCACTTCAGGACGCGGACCTCGCGCCTGCGACGTCCGCCCCTACGAAGAAAACGGCGGTCGCCCACCGCCTTCGTGGACGAGCCACTGCTCGACGCGACGGAGCATCCGCTCCGCCCGCAGGTGTTCTGCCGTGATGATGGCGAGAATCCGGTCTACGGCGCGGTCTACGTCGTCGTTCACGACGATGTAGTCGTAATGGCGGGCCATTTGGAGTTCTTCCCAAGACTTCTCCAGGCGGGCGGCGATTTCCGCATCTTCCTCCGTTCCCCGGCCCGAAATCCGCCGCCGGAGCTCTTCCCAAGAAGGGGGGACGAGGAAGATGAAAATCCCCGCGGGAAACCGTTCCCGTACCTGGAGGGCCCCCTGGACTTCGATTTCCAAGAGGACGTCGCGGCCCTCCCGTAAGTTCTGTACGACGAAGTCCTTTGGGGTCCCGTAGAGGTTGTTCACGTACTCCGCCCACTCGAGGAAGGCATCCTCGGCGACCATGCGAAGGAACGTCTCCCGCGAGCGAAAGAAGTAGTTCACTCCCTCGACTTCCCCGGGCCGAGGGGCACGGCTCGTCACGGACACGGAGTAGATGAGCTCCGGAGCGCGTTCCCTAAGCCTCGCGCTCACCGTCCCCTTTCCTACGCCGGAAGGCCCGGACAAGACGATGAGAAGTCCCCAGTGCGGTTCCGGCACGATCTTCGACGACGGGACCCCGCTCCCTGTGTTCGCTAGCCCCTGCTCCTCACGCTCCGATCCGCTCACCGTCTACACCTTCCGCCCTTTCGGTTTTCCATCCCTCCTCTCCTCGGTACGCCCCTTGCGGTCCTGCGGTCGCCCGCTTGGCGGGGACGTCACCTCCCCAGGCCCTTTTGCCTCTTCATCCGTCGCACGTAGCGGCGGTACGCGCGGCGCGCCGCGTGCAAGAGAAGCGAAGGAACGAGCGCCGCGCCGGCGAGAAAGACCATGTCCGTCGGCGAGAGAGGAGCGATGCGAAAGAGTCCCGCCGCGGAGGGGACGGCGACGACGAGCGCCGCAAGCCCCATAGAGGCGAGGAATGCGAGGAAGAGGAGGGGGTTGCGTTCAAACCGTCCGTACCCCTCGGATCGATCGAAGATCACGAAGAGCTGCCCGGCAACGAGGGCCCAAAAGGCCGCAGCGCGTGCCTCGGAGAGCCCTTGTGTTTCAAGGTAACGCAGGAATACGGCCAGTGCAAGTCCGCCGACGAGAAGCCCGCCTACGAGGATCGTGAGGCCGAGTCCGCGGGCAAAGAGACCTTCGTGCGGCGGGCGCGGAGGGCGCTCCATGACCTCCGGATCCCGCCCCTCCAACCCTAAAGCGAGGGCGGGAAGCCCTTCCGTGAGAAAGTTGATCCACAAAAGCATGAGCGGCGACAGGGGGAGTGCCGTCCCCGCGAGGATTGCCCCGAAGACGAGAAACACCTCGGCGACGTTTGCCGTAAGGACGAAGCGGACAAAGGCGCGGATGTTTTCGAAGATCGCCCGTCCTTCTTCGACGGCACGTGCGATCGTCGCGAAGTTATCGTCTAGGAGGATGAGGTCCGCCGCCTCTTTGGCCACGTCCGTGCCCCCGCGCCCCATGGCAATCCCCACGTCGGCCGCCCGAATCGCCGGAGCGTCGTTTACGCCGTCGCCCGTCATCGCCACGACGTGCCCTTCGCGCTTCAAGATTTCCACGATGCGCAGCTTGTGTTCGGGGCTCACGCGCGCGAACACGCGGACGTACGGCAGCCTCTCCGCCAATGCCTTGTCCGAAAAAGTATAGAGGTCCCGGCCCGTCAAAGTCAAGGAACCTTCTTCCCACAATCCGATGTCTTTGGCGATGCGTTCCGCTGTCTCCGGGTGGTCCCCCGTCACCATGGCCACGCGAATCCCCGCACCGCGGACGCGGGCGAGCGCCTCCCGAACCTCCGGACGCGGCGGATCGATTAGCCCGACGAAGCCGACGAAGACGAGCTTCCCTTCGAGGTCCTCGCGGGAACCGCGAAAGCGGGGGATTCTCCGGTAGGCGAGGGCAAGCACGCGGTACCCGTCTCGGCTCAGCCGATCTACCTCGGAGAGCAAGGCGGAGCGGGTGCGATCCGTGAGCGGACGAACGTCCGATCCGACGAGTACGGAAGAAGAGCGGCGAAGTACCGCCTCAGGCGATCCCTTGACCGCCCACAGGTCTTCTGCAATACTGCGGTAGAGCACCGCCATGTAGCGCGTATGGTGGTCAAAGGGGACTTCGTCCACGCGCGCGTAGCGGGAAAAGAGGCCTTCGGGACGGACGCCGAGCTTTTTTGCGAATTCCCAAAGGGCGAGCTCCATGGGATCCCCGCGGAAGATCCGCGTATCCGAAGAGGAGAACTCTGTTCCCAAAAGGGATTCCGAGTTGTCCGACGGAGAAGGCGGCATAAAGGTGGAGCCGCGGGACACTTCGTCCGGCGCCCGAAGGGGTGACCCCGAAGAAAGCGGAACTCCGCCCTCGAACACCTCGTGCCGGCGGTTGGCGAGGGCGAGGATGGTAAGGGCGACCCGGACGTCTTCAGAATGTACGGCGATGGGTACGCCGCTGCGAACGAGCATCGCCTCACCGTCGTCTTCCTCCCGCACGTGGTACACCGCTCCGGGCACGGCGAGGAGGACGGCGCGCATTCGGTTTTGTGTGAGTGTTCCCGTCTTGTCCGTGGCGATGAACGTCGTAGACCCCAAGGTTTCTACGGCGTGAAGTCGACGTACGAGAGCATTTTCCCGCGCCATACGGTACACCCCGAGGGTGAGGACGACGGCGACGATGGCCGGAAGGCCCTCGGGGATGGCCGCCACGGCAAGCGTCACCCCCGTAAGGAGGAGTTCAGGAAAGGGCGTGCCCGTCTGACCGCCGAGGAGGAGAACGGCGGCGATGAGCGCCAGGGCGCCGACCACAAACACCTTGCCCAATTCGTTCATCCGGCGTACGAGTGGCGGGGCATCGGGTTCCGAGTCTTTGAGAAGCCGTGCGATTCGCCCCATGGCCGTCGCCTTGCCCGTCGCCACGACGATCCCCGTCGCCGAACCGCGGACGAGAAGCGTTCCCATAAAGAGGATTCCGTGCTCGTCGGCTTCTTCGCGTTCCACATGCTTGGCAACCGGGACGCTTTCTCCCGTGAGCAAGGATTCGTCTACGTGCACCCCTTCCGCTTCCCAAAGGCGGAGATCCGCGGGGACCCGTTCCCCCGCCTCTACGACGACGACGTCTCCCGGAACTAGGGATTCCGCGGGGACGACGGAGAGCCTGCCGTCTCTTAGCACCCGACACGATGGTGCCGTGAGGTCGCGCAAGGCTGCGAGCGTCTTTTCCGTCCGGTACCCTTGAAAGAACCCGAGAAACCCGTTCAGGAGCACGACGGCGAGGATCAGGACCGCGTCCACGTACTCCCCGAGGAGCGCGGAAAGGAGCGTCGCCCCAAGGAGCACGAGAAGCATGAAATCCTTGAACTGCTCGAGGAACGCAAACCACCACGAACGGCGTCGGCCGTCCTCAAGGCTGTTCGGACCGTAGTGCGCACGGCGCGCTTCTGCCTCCCGTGACGACAGTCCGACTCGCGGGTCGACGCGAAGCTCGCGGAGGAGGTGTTCCAAGGGCGTGCGGGAAAGCGGGGCGTGCATCCTCTGCCGTCCTCCTTTGGTCGATGCAACTCCTCCTGTCCCTCCCACGTGTATGCGGGGCACGTCCCCAGCATGAGCCCCGTTCGCCCGCCCGAAAATCGGTTCGCCCGCAAAGGCGAGAAAGCCCCCGATACGGGGGCGCGCGACGCGCTTCCACCCACCCGCACGAAATCCGCAAAGGGAAGAGGTGCCCACGGAACGCCATGCTCGACGGCCTCGGAATTGCCCGACTTCTGTCCGAACTCACCCCGCATCTCGGCCGCAGAATCTACCGCGTGGAGTTCGCCGATTCCCGGATATTCCTCATCGTCCACGCAGGGGGGAGCCTCGTCTTTTTCCTCGATCCGGAAGCCCCCCTCTTTTTCGCCCTGTCCTCCGAAGACGATCTCGGCAAAGAACTCCTCCGTACGGCGCAGGCGGTACGCAAGGAGACCCCGCAACTCGCTGCTCGCCTCCTCCCGTGGCGCCGCGCCCTCGAAGGCGGCATTCTTGTCCGGGCGGAACAACTCGCCCGTGACCGCGTCTTCGCTCTCGGCGTGGACATGCGAAGCCAAACGGGAGAACGTCGACTCCTCCGCCTCGTAGCCGAACTCGTCCCGCGCTACGCCAACCTTCTCCTCGTCGACGAAAAGGGAGGGATCCTCGCCGTCTTCCGCCCCGTAGACGCGGGGATGTCTCGATACCGACGTCTCGTTCCCGGCGGGCGCTACACCCCCCCTCCTCCCCTCTCCCTTCCCGACCCCCTCCAGTTCACCCCCGCGGAGCTCGCAGCGCGCATTCGGGAAAGCCGGAACGCCGAAGACCTCCGCAAGATCGGAGCGGGGATCGGCCGCGATACGGCCTACGCCCTCTGGAGCCACATCGCACCCGCGCTCCGGGATCCCGACTTCGAAGAAGCTGCTTTGGGCGAACGAACCTACCGTCTCCTGCACGACGCCGTCGCGGGAAAAGCGCCTGCGGCCTTTGCCGTCCCCGAAACCGGCGGAAGGCCGCACCTCTCCCCTGTTCCCCCGCCTCCTCCGCTTCCCTCCGGAACAGGCGAGGACACAGCCCTCCCCCGCCTTCCCGGGGATGCCTCTTTGAAGTGGGGCGAAGCGCCGACGATGCACGACGCCGTGCGCCGGGTGTTTCTCTCCCTTCGAGAAAGCCGTGCCGAAGAGCGTCGCACCCGCCTCCTCCGCCGCCTCGAAGAGCGCGGGGAATTCCTCGCGCGCCAAAGGCAAGAACTCGAACGCATCGTCCGCGAAGGCGAGGAAGCGGAGCGCGAACGCGAAGCGGGGGAACTCCTCCTCGCATACGCAGCGCACGTACCGCCGGGCGCCGCGTCCGTCCTTCTCCCGCCCCCGGGGGAGGGCGGAGAACCCCGAGAAATTCCGCTCGACCCCACTCTCGACGCGGCAGGGAACGCCGCGCTCTACTTCACACGCTATCGAAAGAAGAAGAACGCCGCCCGCCACGCCGCCCAGAGGCTAAAAGATGTCCGCGCGGAGGAAGACTACCTCGCAAGCCTTCGCCTCGCACTTCTCACGGGAGACGAAAAGGACCTAAACGAAGTGGAGGAAGAAATGCGCGCCCAAGGGCTTTTGGGGAAGCGCGCATCCCGCCAGGCGGAGGCGGAGAAAGACCACCCGATTGCCGAAGGCGAAAAACCTAGGGGCGGGAAAAAGGGGGGGAGCCGAAAGTCGGAAGCCCTCCCCCAACCGTTGCGCCTCCGCTCTTCAACGGGGACGGAGATCTGGGTAGGACGAAACAACGCGCAAAACGACGCCCTCACCTTTCGTCTCGCCGACCGGCGCGACGTCTGGCTGCACGCCCGCGGGATTCCCGGCGCCCACGTCGTCGTCCGCTCTCCCGCCCCCGACCCCGCGACCTTGGAAGAAGCCGCCCTGCTCGCCGCATACTTCAGCACGGGCCGCGATTCCGGAAGCGTCGCCGTGGACGTTACCGACGTGCGTTCCGTGCGCAAGCCTCGGGGCGCCCGTCCCGGGTTTGTCACGTACCGTAACGAAAAAACGCTCCACGTCGCCGTGGACGTGGAGCGCGTACGGCGCCTCTTGGAACGCAGCGAGGAAAGCACCGGTTCCCGAACTTCTGCGCCACCGGAAGAGAACGCCCCCCGCGGGAAATCCGAGGAGTGATATTTCCCGGGTAAGCGCAGGATTCGCAACCTTTCTTCTTTCTTCTCTCTCGGGTCGTCCTTCTTTCGAACCTTGTCGAACAAGGCGACGAAAGCGCTCGGCAGCAAAGGCACCGAAAGGCGGATTAGACTTCGAAAGCCCAAAGTCCCCCGCGAAGGAGCGGCTCCCGCGTACCGTCGGGGAGGATTCCGTCGACGTCGAGCGAGGGGCTTCCGATCATGAAGTCCTCGTGGATGAGACTTCGGTTGGCACCCCGCGCGAGCAGTTCGTCTTCGGAAAGGTCCGGTCCTCCTTGAAGGGTCGTCGGGTATGCCTGGCCGAGGGCGAGGTGGCAGGAGGCGTTTTCGTCGTACAGCGTGTTGTAGAAGAGAAGCCCGCTTTGGGCTACGGGAGAATCCACAGGTACCAAAGCCACTTCGCCCAGATGGCGCGCGCCCTCGTCGGTATCCAGGAGGTGGCGCAAGGTCTCTTCCCCGCGTTCCGCCGTAAAGCGGACGACGCGCCCACCCTCAAACCACAAAGTAAAGCCGTCTACAAGCGTCCCGTGGACGTTGAGCGGCTTCGTGTTCCGCACGTATCCCTCTACCTCGAGCCGGTGCGGCATCGTGTACACTTCTTCCGTGGGGATATTCGGCTGAAAGGGGATTCCCTCATGGTCCGTCGCCCCGCCGCCGTGCCAGATGTGACCTTCGGGGAGTCCGACGACGAGATCGGTCCCCTCACCGCGAAAGTGAAGCTTGCGGTAGCGCTTCTCGTTTAGGTAGGCGACCCGCCGCTCGAGGTTCCGGCGGTGGCGGTCCCAGTTTTCCAAAGGATCGCCGGGCCGAACGCGGGAGATCCGAAGAACGGCGTCCCAAAGCGCCTCTACGGCCTCCCCTTCCGAAAGGCCGGGGAAGACCTTCCTCGCCCAGGCGGGCGTCGGGATGGAGATCAACGACCACCGCGCCCGGTCGCTCATCGTGTACGCGTAGTAGTTGCGAAAGGCTTCGCGCCGTGCCTTATCTCCACGGGCGACGCGGGATGCGGGAATGTCCGCGAGAAGGTCCGGATCCGGTGCGTAAATCGAAAGAAAGGCAGCCCCCTCGCGCGCCATCTGCGCGTACCCCTCCCCCATCCACCGGGGAAAGTAATCCAGAGCCTCGTCGGCGGCGAGAAGGTAGCGAAGACGCGTCACGCGGTCGTCTCCGTAGTTCACGAGCACGTACCGGGCACCGGCGAGGTACGCCTCTTCCACGAGGTAGGAAACGAAGTCCCGTGCCTCCACGGGGGCGTTGAGCACGAGGACTTGCCCGGATCTGAGGTTTACGCCTTTGCGCACCGCGAGGCGCGCGTACGCCCGAAGCAGTTCTTCGTTAGGTCCCACGTCCTTCGCTCCCTTCTTCTTCGTCGAAATGGCGGTTCCGCCCCCTCCTCCGTCGCCTGCCCCGTTCCTTCCCGTTGACCTTCCGTTCCCAGGCCAAAAGCCACTCCTCACGCACGGCAAAGTGTGCCTCGTCGAGCACGCGGGCGAGGTAGGCAAGGGGGGTGTGGGCGATTTCCCGGTAAATCTTGCGCGTGTACAGGTGCTTGGCCCGCGGAAACCACCGACCGAGGAGACGGCGGAGGCGGTTGCCCGGCTCGTCGGCATCGACAAAAATATACACGTCCTCTCGCTCGTACGGAAGAAGGCGCCGGAGGAGTTCTTCTTCCCCCAACGTTCCGTGCGTGAGGAGGAAGGTCACCGGTTCCGCGAGAACTTCTTCGAGCCGCCGCTGGTCCGTCTTGCCCTCGACAATGATCACCTTCTGCATGCGGCACACCCCCTCGGTTCGCCCCCACGTTCCGAGCGCAACCCCGATCTCCGGCGTCCCCGCCTGCAGAGAAGGAGGAAGCGATCCATGGTTCTCTCGGAAAACTCCCGATCGAAACCCGAGAGCGAGCGCATGTTCGTCGCCGTGCCCGTCCCGGCGTCCGTGCGCGTGCACCTCGCCGCCCGAACAGACCACCTCCTCCGCACCTTCCCCTTTCAGACGACCGTGCACCCTCAAGATTACCACATTACGCTCCTCTTCCTGGGAGACGTCCCGACCGCACGGGTTGCCGAACTCCGTATGGTGCTCGGCGAGGCCGTCCGCCCCCTTCCTTCCTTTCGCCTCTCCCTCGGATCGCTCGGCACCTTCGGACCGGAGGCGCACCCTACCGTCCTCTACGTACGGATTGCAGGAGAGGCGGAAAAACTCGCCGACCTCGCCCGCCGCGTACGTACGGCAGCAGAACGCCTAGGTTTCACAGGGGATCGAAAGCCCTTCGTCGCCCACCTCACCCTCGCCCGACGCTACCGCGGGGTGAAGCCCTACTCCCCCGCGGATGCCGCAAGGATTTGGGGACCGGGGGACGACGGCACGATCACGAGCTTTGCCGTAGACGAAGTGATCCTCTTCGCCTCTCACCTTGGCCGCCGCCCGATGTACGAGCCGCGGGCCGCATTTCCCCTCGAAGGATAGAGGCTCTCCGGCAAGGGCTGTACGAACTCCGATCAGACACGAGGCGTTGAGGGCTTCCTTCCTGTTTAGGAGCGACGTGAGGCCGGAGTCCCTTCCTCCGAGGCGCTCCGCCGCATGAAAAGGTATAGCACGACCAGACCTACGAGCGAGTACAAAACGCCGGCAAAAAACGGCGCCCGCGGTTCCCACGTGAACAGGTAGCCTCCGACGACCGGTCCGAGGACACGCCCGAGGCTGTCCATCGCCGTGTTCGCCCCGCTCGTAGCTCCTTGCGCCACGCGCGTGACCCGCGTGAGGAGGGAGAGGACGATCGGGCGCACGAGCGAATTGCCCAGCGCAAAGACGGAGACGAAAAGAATCGCGGAGAAAAGGCTTCCCGTAAATACGATCAAGTAAAACCCGAGGGCGCTTACGAGCAACCCCAAGGCGATCGCCCGCGTTTCTTGTCCTTCCCGAACCTTGGAAACGAGGGCACCCTGGGTGAAGGCCGTCACGAGCCCGACAAAGGTGAAGAGGATGCCTAACTCGTAGCGTGTCGCTCCAAAGGTGCGCATCGCGTAAAAGGCGACGGTGCTCTCAAGTCCGGCGAGGGAAAAGGTGACGAGGAAGGTGAGGACGAGGAGGTACCCCGTGCGGCCCCTTAGGAGGCGGAGGGCCGCGCCGAATCCCGTGACCACGTGTCCGCCGTGTCGCGGGGCGACGACGGGAAGCCGCGCAAGGACGAGGAGCGCCGCAAACCAAGAGAGAATCGCCGCGGCGTAGAACGGGAAAGAGGCCTGAGCGTGGCCAAGGATCCCCCCGATCGCGGGACCGAAGACGAACCCAAGCCCGATGGACATTCCGGCAATCCCCATGGCCCGCGTGCGCGCCTCGTCTTCCGTGGCATCGGCGAGGTAGGCCATGCTCGAGGCGATCGCCGCCCCCGAGAAGAGGCCCCCCAAGATGCGTGAGACGTACATCCAGACGAGGTCGTGGACGAACATCCCGAAAAGCCAGAAGCTGAGGCCAAAGCCCAAAAGGCCTATGAAGATCACGCGGTTGCGGCCCCAGCGGTCGGAAAGGGTCCCCCACACCGGGGCCATGAGGAAGGAAACAAGGGAGTAGATCCCCAGGAGGTATCCCAAGTGGTACGGTGCGGCCCCGGCCTCCTCGACGAGCGAGGGCAACACGGGGATCACCATCCCGAAACCGGAAAAGGCGAGGAAGAGGACGAACCCGATCAAACCCACGGCCGGCACGTCCCTCAGCTCCTTCTGACGTCAGAGATTCGACAAGTCGAGTTCCCCATCCGAACGGCATTGTCCGTACCCGAAACACGCGAGACCTTCCTCGTGCCCCGAAACGGAAGGAATCCGGGGAAACGGAAACCCTCGGTTGCGGTTGCGCCCCCTACGAGGGAGGAGATCCGGAGTTCCCGTTGCCGTTTTGGTCGTACGGTTCGGCGGCATACGGCCGCGCGGGACGGCTGACCTGACGGAGGAGGTTTTGCTTGAGCGTCCAGAGGGGGAGCGAGAGGTCCACGATGTACTCGTGAGGGTTGAGAAGACGGCGCACCTCGGGCGAAAAGCGCGCCAACTCCTCTTGGGCGGTGCGCCGTGCTTCGGAAGCGCTCGGAGGCGGAGCGAGAACCTCCCCCCCGCGCAAGACGGGCTCGAGGAGGGGGCGCACCTCGTAGTCTTCGAGAATCTTGCGCTTGTGGGTGTAGACGGGGTGGAAGATCTCGTAAGGGCCCGAAGGCACCGGCTCCTCGTCGAGGGCAATGACATCGGCCATCGCCTCCCCGCGGCGCTTGTGGTAGAAGCGCCACACCTGCTTGCGCCCCGGGTTCGTGATCTTTTCCGGGTTGTCGCTCACCTTGATCACGGGTTCGAGCGCGCCTCCGTCGGAGGCGACGGCGGAGAGTTTGTAGACGCCGCCCAGGGCGGGGCAATCCGCCGAAGTGATGAGGTCTGTCCCCACGCCCCAAGCGTCGATGCGGGCCCCCTGGAGCTTGAGATCGCGGATGATCGTCTCGCTCAAATCTCCGGAGGCGAGGACGAGGGCGTCCTTAAGGCCGGCGCGGTCGAGCATGCGCCGCGCCACCTTGGACAAGTAGGCGAGGTCTCCGGAATCCAAACGCACGCCGTATACCTCGGGGGAACGACCCAACCGCTCCCTGTGCTCCCGCAAGACCTCAACCGCCGTGGGAAGGCCCTGCCGCAAGGTATCGTATGTGTCCACGAGGAGAATGGCCCGTTCGGGAAAGGCATCGAGAAAGGCGAGGAAGGCTTCCCGTTCAGAGGGGAAGCTCTGGACGAAGGCATGGGAATGCGTCCCCGTCACCGGGATCCCGAAGCGCGTTCCCGCGTAGACGTTGGAAGTGGAGTGCACGCCCCCGATGTACGCCGCCCGTGCCCCCCAAACTCCGGCTTCCGGACCGTGGGCACGGCGAAGGCCGAATTCGAGCACGGGATCGCCGTCGGCGGCGGTGACTACACGTGCGGCCTTCGTCGCGATGAGCGTCTGGTGGTTCACGATGGACAAAAGGGGTGTCTCGATGAGGTGCGCTTCGAAGAGGGTCGCCTCGACGCGAAGGAGTGGCTCGTAGGGGAAGACGACCGTCCCTTCGGGTACCGCCCATACGTCTCCGCGAAAGCGGAACTCTGCGAGGGCGCGGAGAAAGTCTTCGTCCGTAAAGCCGAGCCGGCGCAGTTCTTCCAGATCTTCCCGGGTAAAGCGGAGCCGGGCGAGAAATTCGAGCGCCTGGGCGAGCCCTGCAAAGATCGCATACCCGTTCCCGCACGGGGTGCGACGAAAAAAGACGTCGAAAACCGCCCGCTTTCCTGCCGTTCCCCGGCGGAAGTGGGCGTACATCATCGTGAGCTGGTAGTAGTCCGTCACGAGAGGGGAAAGCCCCCTGTCGCCCCAAAAGGCGACGCGGGCGTCGGGAACCTCTCCCTGTGGCCGTACGTCTACGGGGTTTCGTTCGTCGGGTGTCTTCGGCGGCATGTGCTTCACCGACCTGCCTTTTCCGTGAGGCTGCGGGTTGGCCGCAACGATTTTTTGCTGCTCCCAATCTATCGTAAGTCCGGCGACGCGGCAAGAAAGAAAGGCGTTTTTCCCTGGGCGTCCGCAGCCGCCTACACACCCCGCGTACAGGCGAATACACAGGAAAGGGCCCCGCGGCCGAAGAACCTCGAGGACGTCGAGGGAAGTGAGGAGGGAACGTACGTGTACGCCTTCTGGCCGGTGCAGTACGCGTCGCACGTCGTACGCCTCGCCCCCCACGAGGCGCTCTCCCTGCACGAACAGCTCCTCGTGTACACCTACACCCTTTCGGATCTACGCGAAAAGGAAAAGTCCATTCAACATGAGGCAATCCGAACCATCGTAGCCCGTACCCGAGCGCTTCTGGAGAAGCACATCCGCGAGATCGTCGCGATCCTCGAAACCGCCCACGTTTCCTAACGCGAGAAACAAGGAAGGAGGGCATATGCGTGCTTACGCGCGAAGAACGCCACGTCCTTCAGGGGATCAACCTTTCCGCAAAGCAAATCATTTGGGGGGCGACGGGCGGTGCGATCGAATCGGCGACGCCCGTCGTGCGCGAGACGTTCCTGCGGCAGCTCGGCGAGTGGCTGGGCTTTCAGGGTGAGGTCTTTCACGCGATGAGCAAACTCGGCCTGTACCCCGCCTACGACCTGAAGACTCTCCTGCAGGGCGACGTAAAGCTCGCCAAAGAAACCCTGGAGGCGCGGGAAGCGTAGCGCCCCCACGGCACACCCAATACGCCCCTGCACCCGCCCGTAAAGGGGCGGGTGCAGGGTTTTCCCCCACGCTGAGGTCAACCGAGAAGCCCAGCGCGGAGGATGATCACAAGGAGGACGTAGATCACTACCGCGAAGGCGAAGAGGCTGTAGGCGGAGGAGGGGGCAAACCCTCCGTCGGCCTGCGCCGCGGCGAAAGCTTTGGTCATGGTGCAAGCCCACCTCCTTCTCCCTCTTCGTCGTACGAGAAACGGTATCGGGAGCGAGGGAAAGTCTGCAAGACGGGTTTAGTAGGTCGGGCCGAGGATTCCGGCGCGGAGGATGATCACGAGGAGGACGTAGATCACCACCGCAAAGGCGAAGACGCTCACCCCGGAGGGAACGAGGAGCTGGGCTTCTCCGGCCGCCGCCTGCGCTTGCGCGAAGCTCATTCGGAACACCTCCTTCTCTCTAGGTGTGGCGAAGGCTTACGCACGCGGGACGAACACGCCGGTGTTCAAGATGATCACGAGGAGGACGTAGATCACGATCGCGAAGGCGAAGAAGTTGTAGCCGCTCTGGAACATCCCGTTCACCTCCTTCGCTTGCCCCGCCCTACGGTATGCCCCGCGCCTTCCGGGTGCGTGTGCGGATGTCCATCGGGCGCGGGGCCGTAGGGCTTACGCCTCAGCACCGGTAAGGTTTACCCCCACCAGCGGCCGTCGAGGACGATGACGAGGAGCACGTAGATCACGATGGCGAAGGCAAAGGTACGCATCCCCGCACCGCCGAAGAAACCGTCGAGGCCGCTTCCCGCGACGGCGCCGGCACCCGCCATGGCCATGCCATTCACCTCCTCCCGCGAGCGCTACACCCTATGCACGTCCCCGCCCTGCCGTTTGGGATTCGGCCCGCCGCGAAAGAAAACGGGCGCCGGGTTCCCTTTTTGCCGCGGTCGTGGTATGGTTCGGGACTGACGGGACCCTTTTCGGTGAACGCCCACGACGATCGGGAGGAATGCGTATGGATACTCCTTTCGGCGCCGACCCACATGCTCCCAAGGACGCAGACGGCTCCCAAGCCGAGACTTGGGAGGCCGCGGGCTACCGAATTCCGATCCTCTATGAGGACAACCACGTGCTCGTGGTCGTAAAGCCCCCGGGACTTCTCAGCCAAGGCGACGACACGGGACGTCCCAACCTCCTAGACATTCTCAAGGAACGGCGCAAGATCCGGGAGGCAAAGCCGGGACGGGCGTACCTCGCTCTCCTCCACCGCCTCGACCGGCCGGTCGGAGGCGTACTCGCCTTTGCCAAAACGAGCAAGGCGGCGGCACGCCTCTTCGCCGCCATTCGGGAACGGCGCTGGGAAAAGGGGTACCTCGCCGTCGTCGTGGGACTCCCCCAGCCGGAAAAGGGGACACTCCGGCACGCGCTTCGAAAGATTCCCGGGAAGCCGCGCGTTCGGCTGGTCGACCCGGGAGATCCCGCCGGGAAGGAAGCCGTGCTCGACTACGAGACGCTCAAATACTCCGACGGCCTCTCCCTCCTCCACGTCCGCCTCGTCACCGGGCGTCCCCACCAAATCCGCGTACAACTCGCCGCATTGGGGACACCCATCTGGGGAGACCCTGTATACGGGCGCAAAACAGAACGCAACCGAGAAAAGCCGCCCGGCGAAGGCCCCATTGGCCTTTGGGCGGCTTACCTCTCCTTTGCGCATCCGACGACGGGGGAACCCCTTGAGTTCGTCGCCCTGCCTCCACGGGAAGTCCCGTGGACGCATTTTCCCCGTCTAAGGGACGTCGTCGAATCCTTTGCCCGCCGTCCGTAAGTTCCGGCCAAAGCGCCGGAAACTGGGGGCAACTCACGGGGTGTCCCGGCTCTCCACGACGAGCAAGTACCCTTCGCGAATTCGAATTTCCCCCTCTCGGCCGAGGAGTTCGTTGGAAATCCCGCGGCTCGTCCCCCAAGCGAGGGAGGCGTTGTCCAGCGGATAGCGAAATCCCCGCAAGGTAATCCCGCGAACTTCCTCGCTCCACGGAAGGAGGGACACGAAGGGGAAGGCCGACCGGAGCACGTGAACCCCCGGCCCCAAAAGGCGAATGCGGTTGTGGGGGTCGGCGAGATACGCCTGACATCCGGAGCGAACGAGCCGGTACACGATGTGGACGTTGGCCAACGTGTGGTCGAAACGCGTGCCGATGCCGCCGTATACGACGAGGACGCCCGGACGGAATTCTTCTCGGGCGGCTTCCACGGCGAGGTCGGTATCGGTCGCATCCTTTTCGCGGGCAAAGGTACGGACGGGAACTCCCGCGGCCTTCAAACGTCGAACCCCCTCGTCGCCCACCGTGTCGAAATCCCCCACGGCCAGCGCCGGGCGAAAGCCACGTTCGACAAGCCACAGCGCCCCTTCGTCGGCGCCGATGAGAACCACCTCCTCCGCGTCCTCGCCTTCTGACCACAAGAGGGAACGGAAATCCTTTTCCTCCTTGGCGCCGCCGGCGACGACGAACGCCTTCCGCATCGCCTTCTCCTCCCCTTCCCTCGACCTTTCACACACGCGGTGGTATACTTGTGCGTGACGCAAAATCCCGCCGTTTCAGAGCGTGAGGTGGACGATGATCCGCGAGTACATCCTGCTCTTCGCGAGTTGGGCGATAGACCTGTACTTCTACGCGATGATCCTGTACATCCTCTCCTCCTGGATCCCGCCTTTGTACAATACGCGATTCGTACGCTTCCTTGCGGAGATCAGCGAACCATACCTGGGCTTTTTCCGCCGGATCATCCCTCCGATCGGAATCCTCGACATTTCGCCGATCTTCGCCCTGTTCGTCTACAAATTCCTCGCGATGCTCCTCTTGCGCGGCCTGTACACCGTATTGTACGCCTGGTGAGAACCGGTTGCCCGCCGGTAAGGTCCCCGACCCGGGATCCTTACCGGCCTTTCGTTTTGCGGGGGCGAACCGTTTTTTCCCGGTTAGCCCTACGCCAACTTCCAAGAAAGAACCTCGCGGCGATTCTCGAGTTCCCACCGAACGCGCGCCGTGTTTCGCATAAAAGGCGGGACATTAGGCACACTACGCCCGAAGACCCGAGGGCTTGCCCACGCAGGGTCTTTCCGGGAGAATTCGAACCCCGAATCCGCAGAGGAGGGTACGCACGATGGTCAAGCCGCCCAACGTGATCACGACCAAGGACGCCCTCTACCTCAAGGACATCTTGGGCTGGGAACTCCTCGCCGTCAAGAAATGCACAAATCTCCAACAGCAGGTTCAAGATCCCGCACTCAAGCAGCTCTTTTCGGAGATCGCCGGAATGCACCGCCGGCACTACGACACGCTCCTCGGGCACCTGCAGACGCAAAACGCCGCACAGATCCAGTCCTTCCAAGCTCAGGCGCAGATGACCCGAGAACCGCAGGCGGTACGCTGAACGCCCGTCCGAGAAGCAAACCCAGCGATGAGGAGGGAAACCCCTTGAGCCCTCAGATGCTTCAGCCGCCGGGAGCACAGGCGATTCCGGAAACGACCTCGATCAGCGACTACGACCTCGCCCGTGACGCACTCGCCATGGAAAAGTACATCATGAGCGGCCTCAACATCGCCGCGTGGGAAGCTACCTCCGAGCAGCTCCACAACGACCTTGTGCACATGCTCTCAGAGACCCACGGAGCAAACCGCAAGCTCTTCGAATACCTCTTCGCCAAGGGTTGGTACCCGGTAGAGGCCGAAGACCAACCAAAGCTGGATCAAATCTACCAAATGTTCGCCCAAGCCAAAGGAAAGCAAATGCCCCACTGACGCAGGTCCCTTCGCTGAGAAAGCACAACCCTCCCCGAAACGGGGAGGGTTGTACGCTTTCCGGTCGGCAAGGGAAACCGTACGCGCGGCTTCACCGACCAATGAAATCCACGGTCATGTACGTTCCCGCCATTCCCGTCCCCAGGTGCGTGTATTTGGGAAAGGCGACGTTCTGCCGGTGCCCGGGAGAATTCAGGAAGGCGATGTGCATTTCGAGGGCGTCGTCGAAGCCCCGCGAGATGTTCTCCCCTGCAACCGTATCGGAAACCCCCACTCGGGCAAGGCGATCGGCAAGCGTTCCGTTCGTAGGAGACACGTGGGCGAAAAACCCGTTCGTCAGCATGTCGATGCTGTGCCCTTTGGCCGCACGTGCAACCGCTTCGTCCCACGCGAGGGGGGAAAGGCCGTTCCTTAAGCGGAAATCTCGGACGAGGCCGGCGAGGTAGCGCTCTTCCGTCCGCAAAACATCGTCTCCGTAGGCGGGAGAAGCGCCGAGCGCTTCCGTAAGCCATTCCGGGCGCGGGGGCGTGTACTGAAGGGACACGGGATAGAGCCGTTCGCGCAAAATACGCTCCCAGCGACTTACCCGAAGGTAGAGGAGCGTATCGCCTGCGGCGTGGTCGACGAAGAGCTCTACGGCCGCCCGGCCGTCGGACGAAGCTGTGAGGAAAATGCCGAAATCCTGGGGCATAGGGTTTACGCGCAGGGTAACTCCCCGATACGCAACGGAAACAGTGCTTTTCGGGGGTACGACACGTGTGTCCACCCGCCAATCGAGAAACCTCTCCCCCGCACCGAGGACGAAGGATTCCGCACTCCCGCTCGAAAAGTATACGCCGCGACGGAATTTCCCCTCCCTCTCGTACGCCCAAAACACCTCTCCGTAAGGAGTTGTCCCTTGCCACGTAGGATTTCCCCACACCGCGGCAACTTCGGCGTAGGACGCCCCCAGCGGGAAAATCTCGTTTGCCGGGTTTCCGGACGAGAAGTCACGGGATCCCGTGGTCGGTTGTGGCGTGCTCGACCCCGTATCGCCCGTAGCCCTGGTGTCGGGAGAAGGCGAATCCGCGATCGCAGGGGACGCCCCCGCCTTAGGGCCGTCCGCAGACTTTGTCGCGGAAAGAGGCGAACCCGTGGTTGGAGAGGACACTCCCGCCTTAGAGCCGTCCGCAGACTTTGTCCCGGAAGGATGCGAACCCGCAGCCGCGGGATCACCCATAGTCTTCGCATTGGACGAGGGCGGAACCGGCCCGCCTTCTTCGGTAGGAGGAGAGATCGCGGTGGAAGAGGGGACCTCCGATGAGGAAGGGGCGGAAGGCGGCGACTCCGAGGTGAGGGTGCCATCGGATTCCGTCGTTCCGGAAGAAGGCGATCCGCCGGGACGTTCCGCGGTACGATTTTCGCCGCCGAAGGGAGGAAGATCTGTTCCCTTGTGTCCGGACGAAACCCCTGAAGCTGAAAGGGGAAAAACCCGGACTTCCGAGCAGCCGCCGACGAAAGTTCCCGTAAGAAGCAAAGCGCCGGCGAGGAACACGGCCCAAAGCCGCACGCGCACGGAACTTCCCTCCCCGAAGCCATTCGGCCAAGGCAGGTCCTTCGGCCGCCCGTCTCCGGAATCCGCGGCGAAGTCCCCTTGCACCTTTACTTCGGGGATCGGCGTCTTTTCTCGATAACTTTAGACAGATTATCTCAGCGAGGCCTTTGGAAAGAAGGCGCCTCCTCTTCTACCGACGACGGCTCGGGCTCTTCGGGTTTCCTAAGGCCAAACGCGAAGGACTTTGCAGACCGAAGACTTCCCTCTACGCGATGGCACCGCCGACAACGAGGCTCATACACCTCCTCCGCACCGACGAGGAGGAGCGGCTCGTCCGCCCGAGCCGGCTTCCCATCTACGAGGCGTTGGGTAAACGTCGCCGGAGCGCCGCATACCGCACAACGGGCAAACAGGCTGATCCGCTCGTCGGCAAGCGCGAGCAAGTCGGCCATGGGCCCGAAGGGAAGCCCGCGGAAATCCTTGTCCAAACCGGCTACCACAATCCACAGCCCGCGACCGAGCAGGTGCGAAATCACCCGGACAAAGGCAAAGCTTCCGTCGGAATCCGTATCGAGGAAGAACTGCCCCTCGTCCACGAGGACCACGCGTTCGCCGCGGGAGCGAATTCTCGCATAGAGCTCTTCGGCAGATCCCACGGGAATCGCGGGAATCCGCTTCCCGGTATGGCTCACGATCTCGCCTTCGCCGTACCGCTTGTCCAAAGCGTGCTTGTATACCCCGATGTATCCCGACCCCCACCCACGGCTCTCCCTCAAGCCGTGGTAGAGGGTGATGAGAAATTCGCTTTTTCCGGCAAACATGGGCCCGCTTACGACGGTAAGCCACGGTCCTTGCCGATCGGGTATTTGAAGCACTGAGATCCTGCCTCCCTGATGCCCGAGGTACACGTCCGGAATGCTTCAATATCCTTTCGCGTCGAAGTCGGCCTTTCCCTGCCCGCCCCGAAAAAAGAACGAGGAGGAGCGTACGCTCCTCCTCCCCTCAAGCTTCCCGCCGGGTGCGGTCCCCGGCGTTGGCCGGCAGCCCTCAGCGGATTTGAAGTTCGCCTCGGGCGGTGGAGACGTCCTCTACCCGCATGTCGCCCTCTCCCCGGACGAGTTTCTTGCCGAACACCTTCTCCGGTTTGAGGATTTCGATGAGGTAGCGGATCGCCTCTTCCGGAACCACGTGCTCACCGCAGGTGTATACGTCCACCGCGGCGAACCCGTGCTCGGGGTACGTGTGGATGGAGAGATGGCTCTCCGAAAGCAGTACGAGGACGGTAGCCCCGTGGGGCTCAAACTGTTGGGACTGTACGCCGAGCACCGTAGCGCCCGTGCGCTCGACGGCTTCGACCGCGTGGCCTTCCAGCCACTTCGCATCTTTCAAGAGGTCGAAGTCCACACCCCAGAGGTCGACGGCGATGTGCCGGCCCGACGTGCTGTAGACCATCGCCATCGCGCACCCCCCCCTTCCTAGCGTCGTGGGCTGCGAGCTAGGAGGACCTCACTCCAGGGGAGCAGCTCCCCACCGCCGAGTGAACGTCGCATTTCGCATGCCCTGTATAGCCACGCAGCTTATCTTACCATGGAACCCCCCCTTTGGCAATAGGTTTGCCGGATCAAAGCTTGGGAGTTCGTCACCAAAGCTTTTCGATCCTTGCGCCGGGGAAGTAGAAGGAGAGGATGTCGCGGTAGCTTTGCCCCTTCTCTGCGCGACCTTTTGCTCCCCACTGGGACATCCCCAACGAGTGTCCCCAACCGCTTCCCGTAAAGACGACTTTCGTCGGGACGACCCCGGTCTTGTCCACATAGCGTTCGCTACCGTCCGAAAGCCGTACGCGCAGCCACACTCCTCCGTTGTTCGGTGCAGGAACCTCTTCGAGAACCGCGAGGAGCGTATCTCTGGGTAGGGGATCGGCCGCTTGAAAGGCGCTGTTCGCATCACGAACGTACGAAGGAATCGAATCCCGCGCCACGCGCACCTCCGGTACGAAAAGGTCGTTGGGGATATTCTTTAAGCCGAATTTGATACGTACATTATCCGCATTGCGGATCAGGATTTCTTTGCTCGTACCGGCTGTGTCCACACCGCGGACGACCACGGCTTTCACGCGTCCCGTACTCGTCCGCTCCCGTACCTCGATTCCCGTGAGAGTTTGGAGTTGAAATTTCGTCTGCAGATCGGATGCCGTCCATTCCCTCCTCCAGTTGTAGTGCGGGTTCTTGCCGTCGTTGGCATCGAACTCGTCCCGCTGGGCCGCGAGATACGGAAGCGAAGCACTCCATACGTCTTCAGCTCGCTCCGTAAATCCGCCGTTCGAGGCGCTGAAGTAGGCGCTGATAAGGTTTCCGTTGTACCGGAGCACCTCGCCGCGCGTCGCCTCGATCGCCCGATTGGCGTTTGGCTGTTCTGCGGTGACTCCTCCATATACTTGGCTTCGCTCGTCGCTGTACACGTGATACAAGGCGTTGACATTCGCGTTGCGCGCGCTCAGCGCGTACGTCCGAGCAGCAATTGCCTGCGCCTTGAGCGCCTCTATGGGCCACGAATCCGACATTTCGCGAGGTACAACACCCTTGAGGTAGTCTTCCAATTCCAGTTCGTTGATCACCTGAAGCCCCGCAGAATCGTTGACTACCGTGAGGTGCGTCCGATACACACCGTCCGAACCCGCCCCCCCTCTGTCCGTGTACCAACTCGCAATATACCCTTCCCTTCCGTCTCCCAGCGCAACTTTGTACCACTCCTGCGACGAACCGTCGAGGGCCAAATCGAGCACGGAAACTCGAGACCCTTGGGGCAAACTGCCGATTACGGAGTAATTCGTCCCGGGACCCGAGCGAACGTTGAGAACGTCTGCGGTGACAACGGCGGTTTTGGGAAGAACGCGTCGATACTGAATCTGCGCGCCGGATTGCACGGCAAAAAACTGCACCTTTTGCGATACGGTTTGCAACAACGTTCCGTTTTTCAAAATTTGGATGGTGCTCGGGTCTTGAGAAATGAGTTCTACCGTATCCTGTGAGGATACCAGAGTGAGAAGTTTCCCGTCGGGGCCTAAAAGCATGTAGTCCCCTCGTGGGGTTACCGCGAGTCTCCGACCGTTTTCACTCAAGAGAACGCGAATGGGCTGAATTAACCCTACAGGCCGGACGACCTTTACTTCGATCGGACCGTACACCCCGGGAGAAAACCCGCTCTGCGAGTTCCTCTCGTCGTTCCACCCGTAGTTCACGTTCACCACGTGCACCCCGTACTTGTACACCCCAGGCTCCGAGGGTACGTCCACGAACGTCTCCGAAATCTCCTTGCCGGGAGTCACATACTTGGTCTGTACTACCCGAAACGACTCCTTCAAGTTCCCGTTTGTATCGTAATCCTCTCGGTACAACAGCAACTTGTAAATCCCCGCGTCGTCCCGCGCCGTAAAGCTCAACCGGATCCCTTCCCCAAGCCTCGCCTCCCTCGCGTTCGCCGCAAACGACGTCACCGCGGGCGTCGTCGCCCTCACCTTCACCTCAATCGGACCGTACACCCCGGGAGAAAACCCGCTCTGCGAGTTCCTCTCGTCGTTCCACCCGTAGTTCACGTTCACTACGTGCACCCCGTACTTGTACACCCCAGGCTCCGAGGGTACGTCCACGAACGTCTCCGAAATCTCCTTGCCGGGAGTCACATACTTGGTCTGTACTACCCGAAACGACTCCTTCAAGTTCCCGTTTGTATCGTAATCCTCTCGGTACAACAGCAACTTGTAAATCCCCGCGTCGTCCCGCGCCGTAAAGCTCAACCGGATCCCTTCCCCAAGCCTCGCCTCCCTCGCGTTCGCCGCAAACGACGTCAT